>JBBQNU010000090.1:0-13073 GCA_038330285.1 Hyphomicrobiales bacterium
AAGCTGATGCAGATGATGCGCGAAATGCGCAAGAATGTTGAAGCCAACGCCGAATATGTGGGCGACAGGTTTGCCGACGAAGCGCGCAAGGCGCGGCGAGATCAAGAACTTCACCGGCATTTCCTCCGCCTACGAAACCCCGGAAAATCCTGAACTCTCAATTGATACGGCAAAACTCTCACCCGAACAGGCCGCTGAAACAATCGTCCACCATCTGGAAAAACAGCAGCGCCTGAACAAGGCATAATTTGGCGCGTCAGAGCGCCATGCGGCGCAAATCAATGAGGGCGACGACGTTTTTGTGGGCAGCCGGGGCGTAGGCAGCGCAACCGTGACTTTCGCGAAGGCGCGCAAGGGAAAGCTGGTGAAAGTCTATCCCGAAATTGAAGGCGGCCGTGTCTTGGCCGACGTAGAGGTTGACGGGTTGGGAGACTTCTTTGCCGGCGAACGCACGCTGGTGTGGATACCCGTGGACCAGCGCAATGCCATCAGTGTTCCTCCGGAGTCGATTACCACACGCTATGGCATTGACTATGTGAGCCTTGTGAATAGTGCCGGGCCCTTGGACGTCGCGGTGATCACCGGAGAAGAATTTGAAACCGGTGAGGGTGGGCGCGTCGAAGTCCTGTCGGGCCTCCGCGACGGAGACAGGGTGGTAACACCGTGAAGCTGGGGATCGCCGGCCAACTCACCCGGTATTTCATTGCCTCGCCGCTGACGCCGCTGTTCCTGCTCGCAGCTTTCATGGTGGGCTTGGTGGCGCTGGTGACGTTGCCGCGCGAAGAGGAACCGCAGATTTCGGTACCGATGGTGGACATCCATGTGCGCGCCGACGGCCTGAAGGCCGAAGATGCGGTAAAGCTGGTGACCGAACCCCTGGAAACGATCATCAAGAGCATCGATGGCGTCGAGCATGTCTATTCGCAGACCAAGGACGACGGCGCCATGGTTACGGCGCGTTTTTTTGTGGGAACTAACTCGGATGCAGCCATCCTGCGCGTCCATGAAAAAATACGCGCCAACATGAACCGCATTCCGGTGGGCATCCCTGAGCCGCTCATCGTGGGCCGTGGCATTGACGATGTGGCCATTGTCGTGTTGACGCTTTCACCTAAGCCGGAGGCCGCCGACCGCTGGACCGCCAACAGCGTAAGCCGGGTGGCGCGCGAATTGCGGGTGGAACTCACAAAACTTGATGACATCGGGTTAACTTATCTTTCGGGCGACCAGCCGGAGGAGATCAGGATTGAACCTGACCCCGAGAAGCTTGCCCTTTATGGCATCGCACTTCAGCAACTTTCGGCCAAGGTGAGCGGCGCCAACCGGGCGTTCGAGGCGGGCCAGATCCGCGATGAGGGCCGCCAGATTTCAGTCATGGCGGGCCAGACCCTGCAAAACCCTACGGAAATCGGCAATATCCTGATCACCGCGCGCGATGGCCGCCCGGTCTATGTCCGCGATGTGGCAACGGTCCTGCTTGGGGCAGACAGCAATGAATGGCGGGCCACCAATGTCATCAAGAAGGATGGCGGGCTGATCCGCGTGCCGGCGGTTTCGCTGGCCATTGCCAAGCGCGCCGGGACCAATGCCGTCGTCATTTCGGAAAACATCATCGAGCGGCTTGAGAAGCTTAAGGGCGAGGTGATTCCGGAGGATATCAGCGTCGAAGTCACGCGCAACTACGGTGAAACCGCCAACGAAAAGGCCAATGAACTGTTGTTCCATCTGGGCCTTGCCACCATTTCAATCGTGATCCTCGTGGCAATTTCCATCGGCCTGCGCGAAGCACTGGTGGTTGCCGTGGTGATTCCCACCACCATTTTGCTGACTTTGTTTGCCGCCCGCGTGATGGGCTATACGCTGAACCGCGTCAGCCTCTTCGCGCTCATTTTTTCCATCGGCATTCTGGTCGATGACGCCATCGTGGTGATCGAAAACATCGCGCGCCACTGGGCCATGAATGACGGCCGCTCGCGAACGCAGGCTGCTATTGATGCGGTGGCGGAGGTTGGCAATCCCACCATCGTTGCCACGCTCACGGTCGTGGCCGCCCTGCTGCCAATGCTGTTCGTGTCGGGCCTCATGGGCCCCTACATGAGCCCCATACCGGCGAACGCGTCGGCCGCCATGATCTTCTCGTTCTTCGTGGCTGTAATCGTCACACCGTGGCTGATGATCAAGATGGGAAAGGCCAATGGCGGGCACGGCCATGGGGCAAGCCATGGAGGCCGGCTGGGAAGCATGTATGTTGCCGTGGCACGGCCCATTCTAAAGAATCGCGCCCGCGCCTGGACTTTCCTTCTTGCCGTTGGCGTGGTGACCTTGGCCTCACTCGTGCTCTTCTACAGCAAGAGCGTCACCGTCAAGCTGCTGCCCTTTGACAACAAGTCGGACCTGCAAATCGTGGTGGACCTGCCGGAGGGCTCATCGGTGGAAGCCACGGACCGGGTGCTGCAGCAGGCCGCCAGCCGGGCGGCGACGATTGCCGAGGTCCATTCGCTGCAAACCTATGCGGGGACTGCCACGCCGTTCAATTTCAATGGACTGGTGCGGCACTATTATGTGCGGACGTCGCCGGAACTCGGTGACATTCAGGTCAACCTTTCGGGAAAGGGCGAGCGAAGCCGCAGCAGCCACGAAATTGCCCTTGAACTGCGCGAAAAGCTGAAGGGCCTCGATATGCCCGCTGGAACGGTTGTGAAGACCGTTGAGCCGCCGCCGGGACCGCCGGTTCTGGCAACCCTGCTGGCGGAAATCTATGGCCCGACACCCGAAGCCCGCCGCGCCACGGCGGCAAAGGTGCGCGAAGCCTTTGCCCTGGTGCCTTTCGTGGTTGATATTGATGACAGCTACGGAACTCCGGCGCCACGAGTGCGGATCGCCATCGACCAGGACAATCTTGAATACCAGAAGGTCGAAGAGCGCGACGTCTACGACACGCTGCAATCGCTCTATGCCCGAAACACCGTGGGCTATTCGCATCGGGGGGGCGGACGCCAGCCCATTCCGATTACTCTTGGCCTGGCGCGGTCCGACCAGGTCATTGGCGAGCGGGCCCTGACGACTCCAGTGCCCGCCAACGCCCTGCCGGGCGACCGGGGAGTGGTGGAGCTGGGCGATGTGGTAAGCGTGAGCCACGAACTCTCTTCATTTCCGGTCTTCCGACACAATGGCAAGCCCGCCGAAATGGTGACAGCCGAACTGGCGGGGAGCTATGAAGCGCCGGTCTATGGTATGATCGAGGTTGGACGCGCCCTCGACAAGGTTGATTGGACCGGGTTGCAACGCCCTGAAATTAGCCTGCATGGCCAGCCCGAAGACGAGTCGAAGCCCGTTTTGTTGTGGGACGGCGAATGGGAAGTTACCTGGGTCACCTTCCGCGACATGGGGGCCGCCTTCATGATCGCCCTTCTCGGCATCTATATTCTGGTGGTGGCCCAGTTCGGCTCCTTCAAATTGCCGCTGGTCATTTTGACACCCATTCCGTTGACGCTGATCGGCATCATGTTCGGCCACTGGGTGTTCAATGCGCCATTCACGGCCACCTCGATGATCGGGTTCATCGCCCTGGCCGGAATCATCGTGCGCAACTCCATTTTGCTGGTGGATTTCATCCGCGGCGCCCGGACCCCGGAACGGCCGCTGGTTGACGTGCTGCTGGCGGCGGGCGCCATCCGCTTCAAGCCAATATTGCTGACGGCCATTGCCGCCATGATCGGCGCCGTCGTCATCCTTGCCGACCCGATTTTCCAGGGACTGGCCATCTCGCTGCTTTTTGGCCTCGCCTCGTCAACGGCGCTCACCGTGCTGGTGATCCCGGCCATCTATGTGGCGCTCCGGCGATAGCGCGCGCGGGGCGTCAAATCGCCCAAGGCATTGATGCAGGTCAATGCCCGCCGGGCGGCTCGCGATATATTTGCGGGCACGCCAATTCATGGTTTATATATTCGTATATTCCGTTATAATAATATAATTGCTGTATGGGCGCAGGGCCGGAAACCGGAATGCGCCGTATCCGCTGAACAGGAGAAGGCTATGGCCCACGTTGTTGTCCTCGGTGCCGGATTGGGCGGCGCCATAATGGCCTATGAAATGAAGGCCCAGTTGCGGCCTGAAGATACGCTGACTGTTGTCACCAAGGATCCAAAGTATCACTTTGTGCCCTCCAACCCCTGGGTCGCGGTGGGTTGGCGGACGCGTGATGCGGTCGAGGTCGACCTTGCCCCGGTCTTTGCCAAGAAGGGAATCGGCTTCAGGCCCGTGGCGGCAAAGAAACTTCTGGCCGAGAGCAATACAATCGAGCTTGAGGATGGAACTTCGGTCAAATACGACTTTCTCATTATTGCAACCGGGCCGGAACTGGCCTTCGACGAAATTGCGGGGCTTGGCCCCAATGGTTTCACCCAATCCATCTGCCATGTTGATCATGCCGAGCAGGCCCACGAAGCCTTCGAGGCGTTCTGCAAGAATCCTGGACCTATCGTTGTGGGCGCCGTGCAAGGTGCATCCTGCTTCGGGCCGGCCTACGAGTTTACTTTCATTCTGGAAACCGAGCTGCGCCGTCGCAAGATCCGCGACCGGGTGCCCATGACTTTTGTCACTTCGGAGCCTTATATCGGCCACCTCGGCCTCGACGGAGTCGGCGACACCAAAGGCCTGCTGGAAAGCGAAATGCGCGAGCACCACGTCAAGTGGATGACTAGCACGCGTGTGAAGAGCATTGAAGCCGGCAAGATGACGGTTGAGGAAATAGCCGATGACGGCGCGGTAAAGGCTACAAAAGAACTGCCATTTTCCTATTCCATGATGCTGCCGGCCTTCCGTGGCATCGCCGCGGTGCGGGATATCGCAGGGCTCACCAACCCGCGCGGCTTCATCCTGATCGACAAGCACCAACGCAATCCAAAATTCAGCAACATCTTCGCGGTTGGCGTCTGTGTTGCCATTCCGCCAATGGGACCGACACCGGTTCCCTGCGGCGTGCCGAAAACGGGTTTCATGATTGAATCGATGGTGACAGCAACAGCGCTTAATATTGGCCTTGTTTTGCGTGGTGAAGAGCCGAAGCATCAGGGAACGTGGAACGCGGTTTGCCTTGCGGATTTTGGAGATTCAGGCGTGGCCTTCGTGGCCCAGCCGCAGATTCCGCCGCGCAATGTCAACTGGTCGTCATCGGGCAAATGGGTTCACACGGCCAAGATTGCCTTCGAAAAGTATTTCCTCCGCAAGATGCGCCATGGAACAAGCGAAACCCTCTATGAAAAAGCGATGATGGAGATGCTCGGCATTGACAAATTGAAGGCCAACACCTGACACTGTGGTGGACGGTGATGCCCCCAATTAATCAGCCTGAGGAGTGTCGAATAAACCAGAGAGTTTCGGCTTGTGGAGACGGAAGTGACCTATCGTGATAAACGGGGGTTGCCAAATTCCGGATACTGAACAAACAATCATTTCTCGGGGCTGTCTCGAATTTCGACGCGTACGCCATCTGCAATGAGATCGCTTGGATGAACAATCACTGTTTCACCTGCACTCAGTCCGCTTAGAACCTGAATGTCGTTAGAATTCATTTGACCTGCAGTGATCTTTGTAAGTCTCGCCATTCCGCCCACCACTCTGAGCACGGCCCAGTTCCCTTCCCACCTGAACAGTGCGCTTAGGGGGATATGAAGTGCATTCTCCGATTGCCAGATTGTGATATGTACGAACAACCGGTACTCGTGGCCCAAGCCCATCCACTTCGCCGGAGGATCGGTGATTTCCAGAATGGCTCTGACGCGCTGCTCTTCAATTCCCAGCGCGGAAACCTTCGTGAATGCCGCAGGCTCAACCCGTTTGACGCGGGCCTTCAGCTCGTTTGGACCGCCCCACCCGCTGACGGTGGCTGACGCTCCGGGTTTCACCAGGATTGCGTCGGTTGAAAGCAGGTCCACCGAGATTTCAGTATCAAGGGGATTGCCGATTTCGACGAGCGGCGTTCCGGCCTGAACGATCTGTTCATTTTCCACGGGAATATGGAGAATGATACCGTTGACCGGCGATGTCAGATTTATGCAGCAATCGTCTGCCGGTGCCGCTCCGGCACGCGTTGCGGGGCCAAGCAATTTGGCCTCCGCGATTTCAAGATTATGAAGCCTGGCATCGAGCTGCGCTTTGGCGGATTCAAGCCGTTGCTGGGCGCCATCGGCGTCAAGTTGGCGCTTTTCTAAGGCATTCAAGGCCATGACTTTCTTGCCAACGAGATAGCGTGTCCGCTCGAGCTCGGCTTCGGCAAAACGAAGTTCCTTCTCGGCCTGCAACACCTCGGCGCTGGCAAAGTTCCTGTCGGCCTTGGCAGCCTCAATGGCGGCGGCAAGTTCGATCCGCGTTCTTGCATCAAGCATTGTGGGATCAGCCGAACGAATGGCGGCCACCGTGGTTACGCCTGCGACAACGTGATCGCCAACTTCGCGTTGCGAGCGTTCGACTTTGCCCGCAACCGGCGCCGACACGATGTAGACGTTTCTGATTTGATTGATCCCTTCCTCGTCCACCGTCAACTGCATATGGCCCGAAACTGCCTTCGCTGCGTCTACCTGGATGGGTTGCGGCCACATGAGCCATGCGAAGCCGCCCGCTATGCCGGCTAATGCAGCAAGCAGGAGTATTCGCTTTATCCATTTGGCGGCCATGTTGCTAATCCCTCGTTTTGAGTACGCTAACCAGATCGAGATTGCTGACCCGGCGCCGCACGATGAGCGCTGAAAGTGCCACGGCGACCATAACGATCAATGCGCTGTAGGCATAGGTCGAGCGCAACATGATGAATGGCAGCCGGTAGAGATCGCTTTGGAATCCCTGGACAAGTGCAAAGGCAAGGCCATATCCCACCGCCCAACCAATCGGAACGGCGGCGAGCGTAAGTATCGCGAATTCAAGAAGCAGGAGGCGCGAGACTTCGTATTCGGTAAAGCCAAGCACCCGCAAGCTGGCTAACTCCCTTGCCCGTTCGGCAAACTGGATGCGGGCGCTGTTGTAAACCACGCCAAAGGCGATGATTGTCGCCAGGCCGCAGTAAACCGCGATTTGAATATTGATATTTTCCGCAATGGTTTCCTGGAACTTGGCAAGCGAGACGCGCTGCAGTGACAGCGCCGAGAGGGCAGGCTGTGCTCTCACTTCTGCAAAGAAAGCGGGGCTTTGGGCAGGATCGAGAAGCATGTGAACGCCGCTGACCCTCGGACTCTCGCCCAGGAGACGGCTCAGCGCCTGAACATCCATGAACGCCATCAAACCCACGTAGCTCTGGATGATATCGGCAACCGGAATATCGGCTTCAGCACGATTTCTGCCTAGAAATTCAGCATGAATGGTGTCCCCGCGCCCAACCTGGAGCTTGTTGGCCAGCGCTTCGCTCAGCACCAGGCCTGATTTTGGAAGCTCGACAGGTTTCAACTCCAGATCGAGTACACGGCTTAAATCCACGGCTTGGGGTTTTCCCATGATCGCGACACGTTTGGCGTGGTGGCCATGGGAAAGCCTGGCCACTGCGGTGTAATAGGGCTCTGCCGCAAGCACGCCCGGCAGCCGCGCGACCTCCTGCAACGCCTGCGCCGGCCGCGCCTCGCCAAACGCAAATGTTGCGTCCTGCCGATCGGTCCGGTCGAAAGTGACGTCGATCATATAGTTGATGGCGCCCACCGAGAATAAGGAACTGACGAGCAGTGCTATCGACAGGGAAATGCCAAATGTCGTAAGCAGTGAGCGGAGCGGCCATCGAATAATATGACGCAGGACCATGATGGTGAGCTGCGATAGATGCTTCAGTGGCTGCAGGCGGCCGGACCAAAACCGTTTGTAGCTGGGCGGGGCAGGGGGTTGCATGGCAATGGCGGGCGAAAGCGCCGCAGCCCCGGCAACGGCCCGCATGGAGCCAACAAGCGCGGCTGCAAAGGACACGAGTGCTGCCGCCGCATAGAGCCTAGGTGAAGCTACGAATATCTGGTAGGGAAAATGGAAGAATTTCGCGTAGAGCACGGTAAGTCCATGGCTGAGCCAGGTGCCCGCCGCAAAACCGATGCCCACTCCCATGCCGGAGATGAGAAGCACCAGCTTCGCATAGTGGACCGCTATTTCGCTCGGCCGGTAGCCGATAGCCTTGAGAAGCCCCACCTGCTCACGCTCCAATGAGATCAGGCGTGCGAGCACCATGTTAATCAGGAAGGCCGTAACCAATAGAAAGACTGGCGGCAGGATGCGGCTCATTGCGCTGAGCTGCTGGAGCTCAGCATCAAGAAAAGCGTGAGACAATTGGTCTTCCCGGCCATACGCGCCCTCGCCGCCATAGCGTTCAAGGATGCCATCAAGCGATTGCATGACATCTGCGGCGACGGCGTTCTTGAGCAGGCGGAGTGTGACGCTGTTGAAAGCGCCTTCCAGGTCAAAGGCTGCGGCAAGGGCCGGTTCCCGCATCCAAATAATGCCGAAGCGCCGGTCATCCGGCATCATGTCACCAGGACCCAGCGCATAAATGAATTCCGGCGAAAGGACGACAGCCGTAATGGTGAGACGGCGCTTGGCCCCGTTCAGAACCGCATAGATTTTGGACCCGATTTGAAACCCATGGGCCTTTGCAAAACTCTCGCTGATCGCCACTTCCTGAAGGCTGCCGGGGCTTGGCAGCCTGCCTGAACGCAAGTGGAGCTTGTTCAGCGTGTTTTCGCCGCTGGCAGGCAGGGAAATGAAATATCCTGTGGCGGGCAGCTCGAACCCATCGATGGCAAGCAGCGCCGCCTTCACGATCCGCGTCTCGACCTGCGCCACGCCATCAAGCTGGCGAATCTCGGCGGCAACGGATTTAGGCGCCCGCACCGCAAACGCAAAAATGTCGGCAAACTGGGCCCGGTCGTAGTAGACGGCCCGGGTTTCCGAAAGGGAATAATAAGCGCCTAGCCCAATGAGCATCGTCGCGACGCCGGCGGCCATCACAAGCGCGACAGCCAGGGACTGCGCCCAAAGACGCTTCATGTCACGAAAAAGCTTTCGGTCGAGCATACGCACGGCGGCTACCAACTGATCTCCGATGGATTTTGCCGCTTGGAATTTACATGGGTGGAAGTGATGCGGCCGTCACCGAAGTTGAACACCCGGTGCGCCATCGACTGGATCGCCGCATTATGCGTGATGATCGCGGTTGTTGTTCCCAGCGTCTGATTCACGTGGTCGAGTGCTTCAAGCACGAGCACGCCGATCTTGCTGTCCAACGCACCCGTTGGTTCGTCGCAGAGCAACACATCCGGGCGCTTTGCAATTGCGCGGGCAATCGCGACGCGTTGCTGTTCGCCACCAGAAAGCTGGGACGGAAAATGATCAAGCCGGTGCCCGAGGCCAACCAGTGCCAGGGCTTCATCGGGGTCCATTGGGTTGGACGAAATTTCGGTCACCAATGCCACATTCTCGCGCGCTGTAAGGCTGGGTATCAGGTTATAGAACTGGAAAACAAAGCCCACGTGCTCGCGGCGGTACTGGGTGAGCTCCCGCTCGCTGGCTTTCGTCAAATCGTGATCGCGAAATCTGACCGTTCCCGAGGTTGCCCGGTCCAATCCGCCAAGAATGTTCAGCAGGGTGGACTTGCCGGAGCCCGAAGGCCCCAGCAGGACGGCAATTTCCCCTTCATAAAGATCGATATCGGCGCCACGCAACGCATGCACCTCCACTTCGCCGCTGCGATAGGTCTTCGTCAGGCCGCGCCCTGTGAAAACTACATCTGTCATAATCACCCGGTAAAGTTTCCAGGAAGAATGGGCGCGCAAACCTGCCATTTCCTTGATCCCGATCAATACAGGCGTGCAATTTGCGATCTAAACTTGCTAAAGTTGGAGGAGAAGCCCATGGCAAAAGCAGTCACTATTCCGGTAAACGCGGTGAAACAAAAGTCATCCGCCGGGCTTGGCCTGGTGCCGCTTGTTGCCCTTGTTGTGGGTTCGATGATTGGCGGCGGCGTTTTCAGCCTGCCGCAGAATATGGCCAAGGGCGCTTCCCCGGGTGCTGTCATCATTGGCTGGCTCATTGCCGGCATAGGGATGCTGGCACTGGCCTTCGTCTATCAAGGCCTGTCGACACGGAAGCCGGCGCTTGACGCCGGCCCCTATTCCTATGCCCGGGCCGGGTTCGGGGATTTCATCGGTTTCAACAGTGCGTGGGGCTATTGGCTCAGCGCCTGGATTGGCAACGTTTCCTATGCGGTTCTGATCTTCGGCGCCTTGAGTTATTTTGTTCCGGTATTTGGTTCGGAGGGAAATACCTGGCAGGCCATTGTCGGCGCTTCCATCTGCCTTTGGCTTGTCCATGCCCTCATTCTCATGGGCATCCGGCAAGCGGCACTTGTGAATGTGGTCACGACGATTGCAAAGCTGGCGCCCATCTTCATTTTTATAGTCATGGCATTAGTTGCATTCAACCTTCCCACATTCAGTTTTGACATCTGGGGGGCAGGTGTGCCGGCCCTCGGCGATGTGATGACGCAAGTTAAGAGCACGATGCTCGTAACCCTGTGGGTTTTTATCGGCATTGAAGGCGCGAGCGTCGTTTCGGCACGCGCCGAACGCCGTGCCGATATCGGGACGGCCACCATCCTCGGGTTTGCAACCGCACTCTCCGTCTATCTCCTTATCTCGCTCCTGTCCTTTGGCGTCATGACCCAGCCGGAGCTTGCGGCACTTCCGAGTTCGGCCTCAATGGCCAATGTACTTGAGAAAGCGGTTGGCCCTTGGGGTTCCGTACTGGTTCGCATCGGCCTCGTCGTCTCGGTCGCTGGCGCTTTCCTGAGCTGGACGCTTTTCGCCGCCGAAATTCCCTACCGTGCGGCGCGTGAAGGCATGATGCCGGGCGTCTTTGCAACTGAAAACGAGAATGGATCGCCTACGGGATCGTTGTGGATTACCAATATCCTTGTGCAGGTATTCCTGATCATTACGCTCTATTCGAACTCGACCTATCTCGCATTGTTCTATATCGCTTCCACGGCTATCCTGGTGCCCTATGTTTTCTCCGGAGCCTATGCGCTTAAGCTTGCCGTTACGGGGGAAAGCTACGGCGCTGGCGAAGGGCGTGGCCGGGATATGCTTGTAGGGGCAATAGCAACAGTCTATGGCGTGTGGTTAGTCTATGCGGCAGGCCCCAACTACCTTCTGATGTGCGCGCTGCTTTATGCACCAGGCATTCTCGTCTATTGGTGGGCGCGAAACGTCCGCGGTGAGAAAGCCTTCAATGCGACGGAGATGGCAATTGCGGCCGGTATCGTAATCGCCGCCGGGATTGCCGGCTACTGGATGTGGACCGGCGCCATGAGCGCCCTCTGAAACGGCCTCCGGAAAGGGACGGCTTATGACCACTCCAGCACCGCTCGGCGCCTATTCTGAAATTGGCAAACTCCGCACCGTGCTGACTTGCCGTCCGGGACTTGCCCACCAGAGATTGACCCCGACGAACTGTCATGACCTGCTGTTTGACGACGTCTTTTGGGTTCATGAAGCCAAGAACGATCACCATGATTTCACCGTCAAAATAAAGGAGCGCGGGGTAGAGGTTCTGGAGATGCACAAGCTCCTGGGCGAGACCCTGGTGGATAAGGCGGCCCTCAATTGGCTGCTTGACCGGAAATTTACCGAGAACCACGTTGGCATCGGCATGGTTGACGAGTTGAAAAGCTGGCTCGCCGGGCTTCCCCCAACTGAGTTGGCCGAGTTCCTCACCGGCGGAATCACCGTGAGCGACATTCCGTTCAAGACCCATGGCATGTTTGGCCTCTATCTCGGTTCCCATGGTTTTGTCACGCCGCCGCTGCCCAATTTGATGTTCACCCGCGATACCAGCGCCTGGATCTACGGTGGCGTGACACTCAACCCCATGCACTGGCCCGCCCGGCGCCAGGAAACGCTGCTGACCGCCTTCGTCTACAAATTCCATCCGCGCTTCAAGACGGAAGGCGTGAAGGTGTGGTGGGGTGATGCGGAGCGGGACTTTGGTCCGGCGACCCTTGAAGGCGGCGACATCATGCCGATTGGCAATGGCGCGGTATTTGTCGGGATGGGTGAGCGAAGCACACCGCAGGCGGTTGGGCAGCTAGCGCGCTCATTGTTTGCGGCGGGCGTTGCAACGCGGGTTGTTGCCTGCCAGATGCCGCAATCGCGGGCTGCCATGCATCTTGATACGGTGTTCACCCTGTGTGACCGCGAGGTGGCAACCAGTTTCGTCGAGGCCGCCGAACAACTTCGCTGCTACAGTTTGCGTCCGGGCGACAAGCCCAATTCCGTCGATGTCAAGGCCGAGCACAAGTCGGTTTTTGAACTCGTGGCCGAATGCCTTGAGATCAGGAAACTTCATATTGTTTCAACTGGCGGTGATGCCGCCGAACAGGAGCGCGAGCAGTGGGATGACGGCAACAACGTCATCGCCCTCGAACCAGGCGTGGTGATCGCCTACGACCGCAATATTTATACCAACACCTTGCTGCGCAAGGCCGGGGTTGAGGTCATCACGATCCGAGGCGCGGAACTTGGCCGCGGCCGTGGCGGCGGACATTGCATGACCTGCCCGATTTCTCGCGAAGGCGTAAACTGAAGGACCTGTCCCATGTCATTCAACCTGAAAAACCGAAGCTTCCTCACCCTCCGCGACTTTACCCCGGCTGAGATCAAGTTTCTTCTCACCCTTTCGGTCGAGCTCAAGGCGGCCAAATATGCTGGCACCGAACAGCAGAGGCTCAAGGGCAAGAGCATCGCCTTGATTTTTGAAAAGGCATCGACGCGAACCCGGGTCGGTTTCGAGGTTGCCGCCTATGACCAAGGCGCGCACGTCACCTATCTGGGGCCGAGCGGCACGCAAATTGGATACAAGGAGTCGATGAAGGATACGGCGCGCGTGCTGGGCCGGATTTATGATGCCATCGAATACCGGGGCTTCGGCCAGGCGGTTGTCGAGGAGCTGGCGAAGTACGCCGGCGTGCCCGTATACAACGGCTTGACCAATGAATTCCACCCCACCCAGATACTGGCAGACTTCCTGACCATGCAGGAAAACGTGGAAAAGCC
>JBBQNU010000091.1:0-12937 GCA_038330285.1 Hyphomicrobiales bacterium
ATGGTGCCAACCGACACCTCCGCCCTGGCGGCAATCTCCTCGATCCGCGCCCCCTCATAGCCCTCCTTGCGAAACAGATGGGAGGCCGCCTCCACGATCCGTGAATTCCGGTCAATCCTGTTTTTTGCCCTCAGGCCCGCCATGGCGTATGCCGTCTTTCCACAATTTGAATTGACTCAAATTTAGAATTGGTTCATTTTTTTGGCAAGCAACAAAATTCTGGAGGAGTCACCATGTTCAATTCATTCATGCCGTCACTTAAACGCGGCGCCTGCGCCGCTGCAATTGCCAGCATCGCCGTCATTTCGCCAGCCAGCGCCGCCGATCTCAACGCCCTGATCTGGTGCGACCATGCGGACCCCGCCCTACTCAAGCCCTTCGAGGATGCCAATGGCATCAAGGTCAACGTCAAGGAGTTTGAAGGCACCGGCGCCGGCTTTGCCATTGTCGACCAGTCCCAGCCCGGCGACTGGGATGTCATGGTGATCGATTCCATCGACATTCCGCGCGGCGTTGAAAAGGGCCTGTTCGACCCCCTGCCCGAGGACAAGCTGCCCTTCGCCGATCTCTATGCCGAAGTCACCATGGATGGCTCCACCAAGGTGGACGGCAAGCGCTACGGCATCACCGAGAAATTCGGCTACAACACCATCGGTTTCAACAATACCAAGGTTGATCCCGCCGACATGCAATCCATGAACTCCCTGCTAGATGCAAAATACAAGGGCCGCATCGCCATCTATGACTATTACCTGCCGATCATCGGCATGGCCGCCCTGAGCATCGGCAAGAAAACCACCGAACTGACCGAAGCCGACCTTCCGGCCATCAAGGAAGTCCTGCTCAAGATGAAGGCAAACTCCAAGCTCGTGGGCGAAGTCACCGCGAGCCAGACGGCCCTTGCAACCGGCGAAGTGGATATTCTGGTGGGCGGCGGTGAATGGGTCACGGCAGGCCTTGCCAAGGAAAATCCGGCTCTGGATTTTTCCGTGCCGAAGGAAGGCGCAATTCTCTGGTCGCAGTCGCTGGCCATGTTTTCAGCCAGCAAGAACAAGGACATGGCCCTCAAGTTCATTCAATATGTCATGAGCCCGGAAGGCCAGGCGCGGCTTGCCACCTCCTCCTGCTACTGGGGCATGCCCGCCAGCAAGGCGGCAGCCCTTGATGACGCGCAAAAGAAAATCCTGCGCGTTGACGAACAGCCGGAATTCCTCAAGCGTTCGCAGCCCTACCCAGCACCTAGTGCAGAACTCGACAAGAAGATGCAAGACCTCTGGACGGAGATGCTACAATCACAATAAAGAGAGTTTGTGAACGAGCTCTCCAAGATTGACCGCGCCTTGCCGTGGATGCTGGTAACCCCGGCACTCCTCTGGACGCTTCTATTTTTTGTGGCCCCCTTTGTGGCCATGGCGCTGCTGAGTTTGAACTTTCAGGCCGAAGGCGGCATGACAGTGTCAAACTACAGCCAGTTTTTCGCCAACCCCAGCTACTACCGCGCCATGATCAACTCGCTGGAAGTGACCGGCATGGTGACACTCATCTCCGTGCTGCTCGCCTATCCCTTTGCCTGGATTTTGGCCGAGCAGATTCCGCCGCGCCTGCAAAGGCTGGCGCTGCTGCTGGCCATCCTGCCCTTCTGGACATCTTACGTGGTACGCTCCTATTCCTGGCTTCTGGTGCTGGCCCAGAACGGCGTGGTCAATGACGCGCTGTTGCGCGCAGGCCTTGTGGCCGAACCCCTGCAACTCGCCAACACCCGAACCGCAACAATCATCGGCTTTGTCCATTTCTTTGTGATGCTGCTTACCCTGACGATCTTTGCCAGCCTGAAGCAATTGAATCCGAGCTACCGCAAGGCCGCCGCTGATCTCGGTGCCGGCCCCATCCGCACCTTTATCCATGTTGTTCTCCCGCTCACTATTCCCGGCGTCGTGGTGGGGGCCTTTCTCACCTTCGTGCTCGCCATCGGCGATTACATCACGCCGCAGATCCTGGGCGGCAACAACGAGCTGCTCATGCCCCAGCTCATCATGATGCAGATTGGCCGCCGCGGCGATTTCCCCCTGGCCTCCGCCCTTGCCCTGATCCTCATGGCGGTGGTGACCATTGCCTATATCGCCTGCGCCCGCTGGCTGAAGATCGAGCGGACCTGATGCGCGTCTTCATGAAATTTCTTTCCGCCGGCTACGCCCTGGCGATTTACGGCTTCATTTTCCTCCCCGTTGTCGTGCTGGTGGTGTTCTCCCTGCAATCCACCGCCTTCCCCATCCCGCCGTTTACCGGCCCGTCCAGCCGCTGGTATGAAGCCGTGCTGAATGATCCGCGGCTCACCTCGGCCCTGTTCAATTCCCTCGCCGTGGCAATCATCTCGTCTTTGGTGGCCGTTGCCCTCGGCTTCGTAAGCGCCTGGGGCTTTGCGCGCTTCACGCTGCCCGGCTCGGCTGTTATGCGCGGCCTCATCACCCTGCCGCTCACCGTGAGCTACCTCATCATCGGCATGGGCCTGCTCGTCATCTTCAACATGATCGGCCTGCCGAAAAATCTCTTCGCCGCCGGCATCGGCCATGTCGTGATAAATCTCCCCCTCTGCTTTGCCATCATCTACAGCCAGATGGGCGACCACCAGATCAACATCGAGCGCGCCGCACGCGATCTCGGCGCCACCGAATGGAACGTCCTCTGGCTGGTCACCCTGCCCATCATGTGGCCCGCCATCTTCGCCAGCCTCTTCCTCTCCATGACCTTCTCCTGGGATGAATTCGTGATCTCCTTCCTCCTCACCCGTTTCGACACAACCCTTCCCGTTGAAATCTGGAACCTGCTGCGCTCCGGCCTCAATCCCAAAACCAATGCCGTGGGCTCCCTGGTTTTTGCCGTCTCCGTGGTGGCCGCCATCGTCTTTGAACTCATTCTGCTACGCCGGAGACCCGCATGACCGAAGCGCTCGTCGAGATGAAGAATATCTCCCACAGCTTCGGCCGGACGGCAGTGCTCCATGACGTGTCGCTCACCATCAATCCCGGCAGCTACACGGTTCTCCTCGGGCCATCCGGCTCGGGCAAAACCACGCTGCTCTCGATCCTCGGCGGCTTTCTCGTGCCCCGCAAAGGCAGCGTGCTGATCCGTGGGCAAAATTGCACCATGATGCCGCCCGCCAAGCGCCCGACAACCACCGTGTTCCAGGATTACGCCCTGTTTCCCCACATGAGCGTGGGCAACAATGTGGGCTTTGGCCTGCGCATGAAGGGCGTCATCAAAAGCGAGCGTGATCGCCTGGCCCAGGAAGCGCTGGTCATCGTCGGCCTGCCCGATGCCTTCAGGAAGAAACCCCACCAGCTTTCCGGCGGCCAGCGCCAGCGCGTCGCCCTTGCCCGCGCCCTTGTGGTCAAGCCCGCCGTGCTGCTTCTCGATGAACCCCTGGGGGCGCTCGATCTCAAGCTCCGCCGCCAGATGCAGGACGAATTGAAGATCATCCAGAAGCAGGTGGGCACCGCCTTCGTCCATGTCACCCATGACCAGGAAGAGGCCATGGCGCTGGCCGACCATTGCGTGGTCATGAACCAGGGCCGCATCGAGGATGAAGGAACCCCGGAACGGGTTTACGCCAAACCCGCCACGCGCTTCTCAGCCACCTTCATGGGCGAAAGCACCCTCATTTCCGGCGAAGTCGCAAGCGTCACCGGCAACGCCATTTTGGTGAATACTCTCTTCGGCACCCTGCCCATCATCGCCACCGCCGATGAAGGCGCAAAGGTCACATTCGCCATCCGGCCAGAACACCTGCGCCTCATCCGCGACTCGCGCAGCATCACCTTCGGCAGCGCCGAGGTCACCGCCGTCATTTTCCAGGGAAGTTTCAAGCGCGTGGTGGCCACGTCCAACACCCTGTCGGGGCCGACTTTCATTGCCAAAATTCCGGCCACACACGAGGTGGCGGTGGGCGACACGGTCACCCCCTGCTGCCATATCGAAAACCTGCTCATGCTGACGAAATAGCCATGACCCGCATCAAGGCCGATGACTGGTATGAAACCATCCGCATGGCCGATGATGTCACGCTGATACACGAACCGTGGATCAAGCCCTTCTTCCGCTGCAACATGTGGCATGTCCGGGGCCGCGACCGTGACCTTCTCTTCGATACGGGCCTTGGCCATTTCAGCCTGCGTGCGTCTGTGCGGCTGGTGGCCGAACGGCCCCTGCTCTGCGTGGCCAGCCACACACATTTTGACCACATCGGCTGCCACCATGAATTTCCCGATCGCTGCGTGCATCAAGCCGAGGCGGAAATTCTCGCCGACCCGCGCAATGAGTGGACGGTCGCTGACCGCTACGCCACCGACGAGATGTTCGACCGCCTGCCTGAAGGCTGGGAAACATCACGCTACCGGATACGCCCCGCCCCGGCCCAGCGCCTGCTGGCCCACGGCGATGTCATCGATCTCGGCAACCGGCATTTCGAAGTCATCCACACCCCCGGCCATTCCCCCGGCGGCATCGGCCTCTTCGAAAAAGCCAGCGGCATATTCCTCTCTGGCGACATCGTCTACGACGGCCCCCTGATCGACGACGCCTATCATTCCAACCGCGAAGACTACGCGACAACGATGGACCGACTCCGCAATCTTCCCGTCTCAGTCATCCACGGCGGCCACTTCCCAAGCTTCGGCGCCACGCGCTATCACCAGCTCATCGACGAATACCTCACAGGCCAACGCATCGCTGGCTGCCATTTGGAAAATTCGCCGACCAGACCGTGACATGTATGAAAGCTCGGCAAGAACCTGCATGGAAAATTACAATGGCAACTAAACCAAAGGAAATTGGCGATCAGGGGACATGCTTTGTTGCACCACTAATCAATAGCCAATTTGCAATCGGAGTTTTTGCACGAAGGTCACCGCCTAGGCGTGGTAAAGCAAACATTCTGCTCAGCTATTTTTTCGGACCATATTTCGAGGAACCAAACAAGGAAGCAAATGCTTATGGTCTTAGAGCAGTCGATGCGGCAACCATTCTAATGTGCAGTGCACTCTATCTGCATAGTGGACGGTGGAAGGTTCTAGGTTATATCGAGCCATGGCATTCAGACGAATGGCCAATGATTGATTTTCATCGATATGATCATATCGAAAAAGTAGACTACAGAGTCGTCTACGCTGACGATGATCCAAATAGGGAGATTGCTGAGTTCCCTAACGAGGGCAAAGGCTTACCGGTAAGTTCACTGGCGGGTTCGGGAGCAGTAGAAAAAATACTCAGTGAATTGTTCCAATTGCGGGTTGTAAATTGAAGGATTAGCAGTGATGCGAACGTCAAGACCACTGCAAAGTGGGACATGGTCTGCGCCTCGCCCCCTGACGTAAACCGAACACAGAATCGGTGCGAACTCGGCCTTCCCAAAAAAGATACGAAGGTCCCTTGACAATCTATTCCTATTGAGTTCATATGTTCCTGTTTTGTTCTTAGAAGAATAGGAACTACCGTGGACTGGGACTTGGTCATCAAACGCAACAGCAAGGCGCTGAAAGATATTATTGAAGTGCTTTTCGCCCTGCTGGGGCTTGATGGCATAGATGCGGCTTCGCGGATTCCCTGGTCCCTGCACAGCGCCGTGCTGGCTGTGCTGAGGCCCGCCGAATCCGCCGTTCGCCGCCTCATTGTTGTTGCGGCCCGGGGGTTGGTGTTGAAGGTGGCGCCCTCGCGTCCCATGCCCAAGGGGCACATAATCGGAAAGGGCAGCGGGCCTTCCAGTCCCTCCTTCCGGCTCTGCGATAAGCGCGTGGTTTTCCCGGAGCTGAGCCAGCCCCGCGTAAAATACGCGAAGCATCCGCCACGTATCCTTTTTTTCGGAGACGATTCCCGGGTGGACTCCCTGTGGTCAGCGCCTCAACCTGCGCCCGTTCCCGCGCCGTCGCCCGATGGCCTCGTCAATGCCGAACGTCTTGCGCGGAGACTCCAGGCCCTCAAGCTGGCGCTGGATGATCTGCCGCGCCAGGCCCGGCGTATGGCCCGCTGGCGGGTGAGGCGGGAGGCCATGAAAAGCCCGAAGTTCAAATCGCCGCTCCGGCCAGGTCCACCGCCCGGCCACCGCAGGAGAAAAATTCACGAAGTCGATGAAATCCTAGCCAACTGCCACTGGCTCGCCTGGGAGGCGATGAAGCCGGATACAAGCTGAAACATAAATCATCCGTCTACGGATTAATATCTTCTGTCATCCCGGCGAAAGCCGGGACCCAGACTTGGAACATGCGTGATCGCTGAAAGTCTGGGCCCCGACTTGCGTCGGGGTGACAGAAATTGATTGAAGCTTCATCTCACAAACACAAATATCCCCAGCAGGATCGCCCCCGCCAGGCTTGCCAGGATCAGGTAAAATACCTCACGTGTCAGCCGGACGCCTTCCCAATGGGATTTTTGGGGTGGCACACCAATCAAATTAAATGCTTCTTCCGGAGCCTCGCCTTTGTTTGAATCTGACCACACATTATCAATTGTCCTGTCGAAATCCACCTGGCCCGGTGAGAACGGCACAAATTGCAGGCCCCCAAATTTCCCATTTAAAGAATTTTCGGCCAGATGCGATGGCCCCGACCCGGTTTCACCGAAGCTGGTGGCGTCCCCATAGGAAGCATCAACCCCTGCCGTCGTTGGCCGAACCCTGGAGAGCATGTCAGTGATCTCGCCCATGGATCGCGGCGAAAGCTGCGCGGGTCTCGCGGTGGCGCTCATGGCGTCGCGCAGCAGCGCCGCGCCCACCTCTTCGGAGAGCCCGGAATACCGGATGAACTGCGTGAGGTTTGCCGTGTCGCTGAGAAGCGTGGACAGCAATTCGCCGCGCACCGGGCCGGCGGTCCCGTTGGAGGACTTGCTCAGAATCCTGGCGATCAACTCGGCCCGCTGGCTATCGCCGGCTGTGACGCCTGACAACGGAGTGAGCGGCCTTACGATTTTTTCCGGACCCAGTTGGTGCGCACTTCATCGCGCGGCACATAATTAATCTCGTTCATGAGAACATCCTTGACCACCTCGCCGCCCAGCTTTGCATTGGCCCCTTCCGCGATTTTCTTGGCCAGCAGCGTCAGGTCCTGCGGCTGCAACTGCGCGAAATCGATGGCCGAATTTTCATAGAGCGCCCGGTAGGCAACATCGACAAGATACGGCGTCGGCTCAAACGCCAGCTTCGCCGTCGCGGTCTTGTTCACCGCAAAGGACATTTGCGCCACGAGATAGCCCTGAACCTTGCCTTCCTTGATGACGGGAACACTCACCATGTCGGTCTTGATGAACTCGATAACCTCGGCCTCTTCCGCCGGCGCAACATGGGCGGCACTGCTGTTGTTCATCTGCACAAAGAAATAGCTTGAACCGAGTGCCACAATGCAGACCCAGAGACCGATGAGCAGCGTCTTGATCACTGGATGCCACGGCCCATTTGGGCCGTCCCCGCGTAGGTGCCGTCAGATTCATTATGGCGCAGCACATCGAGAATGGTGTCCGACACATCCCGTGCCGCCGCGAGGTGGACGGAAAGCATCTGCTGGTTGGCGTCCATGAGGGATTTGAGCTGGCGGATCTCCCCGGCAAGATTGAGCCTGATGAAATCCGCGCTGCAGCTTTTCTGCGCCCGCGTGAGCTCAAGCAGCAATTGGCTTTTCTTGTAGATCAGCGGGTCAAGCGACAGCTCGCGCCGTTCGGCGAGAACATGGTTTTCTTCATCGATCGTTGCAACGAGGCGGCCAATGACATCGCGCAGCTGGTTGATGCTGGGCGCGGCAGTTTTTGCCTGAAGCATTGCTATCTCACGATTAAGGTCAATCATGATTCAAGCACTCCGATCTTCGACCAGCTGAAATACGGCCATTCGCTTGCATTGCTGAGTGAGCCGCTGGCGCCCCCGGCCTTGGGGGTAATTTCATTGAGGCTCACGTCGGCCTGGCTGCGGGCTCTCGCCTCATCCAGCCTTGCCAGAGTGGCGGCGATGCCAATGCCGCCCGTTTTTGCCAGTTCCTGGCTCATGAAATCGGCCTGCATCGAGTGCCAGATATTTCCGGCGGTCCCTTCGCCATAAACATTCTCCGCTGTTTTCGGCAGCATCTCTTCGACGAAATTGCGCAGAACCGAGGCCTCGAATTGCTCATAGGCCTTGGCCTTGGGATTTGCAGCCTTGGCGGCCCCCGTTTCGTTGGTGTTCAACACCAGACTTGCCATATCAACACCGGCAGGATCAGGTGACCCGCCAAGCTTGGCAATGCTGGTCTGGAGTTTTGCGGGGTCGGCCGCGTTTATGACGTCCCCCACAATGTCTGTTGCGAGAAAACGGCCAATGCCCGGATTGCGCTTGACCGTGTTTTCGGCATCGGCAAACGCCCTGCCAGAATCTGTGGCCGCCGGCCCCCGCTGCAATCCTGCCTGGGCAATCCCGGCGCGCTCCGGGTTGGCTGCCTTGACAACATCCAGCACGAGATCAGACACAATTGAGATGGCCATAGGGATTACCTCAGAATTCACCTCCGGCCATGTTCCCAGCCATCGCTTGTGGCAAACTTACTCTTTAGTTTTCCTCGCCCCTGGGGGGAGAGGAAGGGGCCCAACACGCAAGTGTTGGGAAGGTGAGGGGGCGCCGGTTTTTGCAATTGCATCACCTGCTCCCCCTCATCCTCCCAAGCTTCGCTTGGGCCCCGCCTTCTCCCCCAAGGGGAGAAGGAAAGGTTGATCACACTGTGAATTTCACGGCCTTCGCTGGAGCAGCACCTCAATAGTCGCTTCCAGCGCAGCCACCTCGTCCTTTTGCCGCAGGAGAAGCCTGTGCCGCTCCTGAAAAATCTCGCAGCGCCGCAAATTCATTGAATCCTGGCGGTGGGTCGCCTTTGCCGATTCCATCTTGGTTGCCAGCTTTTTCTTCTCGTCATCAATCGCCAGCAGCCGCCGCGTCGACAGGTCGGGAAACAGGCTCAAGGGGCCCGTGCCGCTGTCCACGCCCTTGGTCAGGTGCACCTCTTCCGCGCTGGCGCGGGAAAGCTCCGTTGCTATGGCGGCGATCCGGTATTCCGTCGATTTCTTGCGCTGCGCCCAGGAGTCACGCAGCCGGCTCAGTCTTTTCAATCTCTCTGGCACAATCTTCTCCTCACCTCAGCCAGGCTAAAAAGTCCTGCAGGAAGAGGCCGAACCAGTCGTCAATCGTGAAATAGAGCAGGAAGAAACCGCCGGCCGCTACCATTCCCGTCGTGATGAAGTAAATCGAGATTTGCGGGGTGAACTTGTTGGCAAAGCCGATCGCAAGGTTCACGATGATCGCATAGACAATGAAGGGCCCGCAGAGCCGGAGCGCAAGCGATGACGTTTGCCCCAACCTTTCCAGAATCTGGTCAAGATACCACCCCATGTCTATGGGACTGGAAATTTTCAGCGCCCCATAGGACGCGATCAGCGAGCGAATGAGCTCGTGATGCAGATTGGTGGCAAAAACCAGCATCGTCGCGGTGAGGCTGATCAGGTTCACCAGCGGCGGAGCGGGCTCCGTATCATCGATGGGCACCCCCGGCGTGGGGGCAAGCCCGATGATGTTGGTCAGGATTGTCGCCGAAAAGGAAAGCGCCACCATGAAAAGCCGCGCCAGCAATCCGATGGTCAGCCCGTTCAGTATTTCGCCGCCCAGCAGCAGCGGCCTTCCGGGCTCGCCCGCCTGCTTGGCCGCCTCAGCCCCAAGATCATATAACATCGGCAAGAGCGTCAGCGAAACTGCCACCGCCAGAAGCGCCCGGAACTGCATGGGAATTCTCTGGCTGCCGAATCCTGGCAGCAGCATCATGCAGCTGCCCACCCGGCAGAGAACAAGCACGCCCACGAACACCGCTTCCGAGACGGCTGGGATCATGAAATGACGCCGAGCGGATCTATCTGAACGCCACGTGCAATCTCAATATGGGAAAGCACCGGCAGGTTGGGGAAAAGCCGGTCGATGATCATGCGGACGTAAGGCCGGGCCTCCGGAGCCGTCACCAGGGCCATGCGGTAACCCTTGTCCAAATGCGGCTTGAGCGCCTTTGTAGCATCCGTTGCAAATTGTTCGATCAGGCGTGGATCAATATCGAATTCGATGATTTCGCCCTTGTTGTCGCGCTTGAGGCTTTGATGGAACGCCAGGTCCCAGCGGCTGCCCAGCCGGATAACCTTGAGGGTCCCGTCCTGGGACAGGTCCCCGCAAATCTGCTGCGAGATGCGCATCCGGACATGCTCGACGATGGCCTCGGGCTTGCGTGCATGCGGTGCTATTTCCGCCACGGCCTCGAGAATGAGGTGAATGTTCCGGATCGACACCCGTTCGGCAAGCAGGAGCTTGAGGATGGCCTGGAATCCGGAAAATGAAATGAGCGACGGGCAGGTCTCGTCGAGCAGTTTCTTGTATTCGGGCTCCAGCCGGTCCATCAGCGCGCGCATGTCCTTGTAGGACAGGAGATGCGACAGGTTGTTCCGGATGAGTTCGCTCAGATGGGTAAGCAGAATGGACATGCCGTCGATGGGGCTGTAGCCGGAACGCTTCAATTCACTCGCAAAGACCTCCTGCACCCAAATGGAGTCCATTCCAAAGGCCGGTTCACGCGCTTCATCATAAGGCAAATCGGGATTTCCGAGCTCACCCGGAATGACCATGACCTCGCCGATCCGGAGTTCGAAGGAGGCAATCGCCGTTCCATGAATCTTGATTCTGTAGGACTTCGGCGGAATGGTAAAATCATCGCTGAGCTGGATTTCGGGGACGACAAACCCGTATTGCTGGGCGAATTTCCGGCGCATTTTGGAAACCCGGTGTGCCAGTTCGCCGTGTGCCACCAGCATTGTCGTTGCCAGCTGCTTGCCCAGGCAAAGTTCAATCTCGCTGGTCCGGAGGATTTCCTTGACCGAGTTCCGGTCCTCCTCCTGCTTCCGGCTCTCGACTTCCTGCTTTTCCTTTTCCAGAATTTGTTGATTCATGCTGCGTTTTTTGGGGATGGTATAGGCCGCCAGCGCCATGGCCGCCGAGAGACAGGCAAATGGAATGAAGGGAAGGCCGGGCATAACAGCCATGATTCCCATCAATGAGGATGCAACGACAAGGGCCCGCGGATAGGCGCCGAGCTGGCTTACGATGGCTTCCTGGGCAGAACCCTTGTTTCCGCCCTTCGAGACCAGAAGGCCCGCGGCCAGCGAGACGATGAGCGCCGGGATTTGCGATACCAGGCCATCGCCAATGGAGAGCTTGGTATAGACGTCAGCAGCCCCGCTGAAGCTCAGATCATGGCGCGTCACACCGATGACGATTCCCCCGAAGACGTTCACTGCAGTAATGATCAGGCCGGCAATGGCGTCACCCCGGACGAATTTTGAAGCGCCGTCCATGGCGCCAAAAAACGAGCTTTCCTGCTCGAGTTCCAGGCGGCGGCGCCGGGCTTCGTTTTCATCGATAAGCCCCGCTGAAAGATCAGCATCAATGGCCATCTGCTTGCCGGGAATGGCGTCGAGGGTAAACCGGGCGCCCACTTCGGCAATGCGCGTCGAACCCTTGGTGATGACCAGAAAATTCACCGTGAGCAAAATCACGAAAACGATCACGCCAATCACAAAGTCGCCGCTCATGACGAAGCGGGAAAAAGCGCCAACCACGTGTCCGGCCGAATTATAGCCTTCGTGGCCGTGCGACAGGATCAAACGCGTAGTCGCCACGTTCAACGCCAGCCTGAGCAGAGTTGCCAGGAGCAGCACCGTGGGGAATGCGGAAAAATCGAGGGGCTTGGGGATCCAAAGTGCCACCATCAGGATGAGCACCGACAGGGCGATCGAGAAGGCCAGGCCAACATCGATCAGAAAGGCCGGAATCGGGAGGAAGAAGGCGGTAAGAATGATGACGATGCAAATGGCGAAACCGAAGTCACGCCCGGTCTTCAACTGCATCAGGTTTGCTTCGCGAATTGCCAGGGTGGTCATTAATCAGCTTCTCCAATCCCTGAATTCATCGCAGATGGGACTTGTCCGAAGTTGACTAGTGCGTGATCAGTTTAGTTGGATCGGGTCCTTTCCGCCGTCATTCCGGCGAAAGCCGGAATCCCGTTCAGGAAGAAAACTGCCGCCAGATTCCGGCGTGCGCCGGAATGACGATCATTTTTTTGGAATGTAGACTGATCACGCTCCAATGCCGTGGTTTCTTCAGAACCCCTGGGCAATCCTCTGGAAAATAAGCTCGGTAAAGGTATAGATTTGCGAGGCGACAAATGGTGCCGTCAGCAACATGGCCGCAAAGACCGCCAGTATTTTGGGCACAAATGTGAGGGTGACTTCCTGGATTTGGGTGACGGCCTGCAGGAGCGCAATGGCGATGCCTAGCACCATGGCGAGGCCCACTGCCGGCCCGGATGCCACGATTATGGTCCAGATGGCGGCTTGCACAAGCTCCAGCGCATCAACTTCGTTCATGACTCAGCCAATCGTCACGCCAGCGTCAAGTACAACGCGTTTGCCGTCTTCGAGAATGGCTGTTGATACGGTTTGACCGATCTCAACCGACTTGATGGTGCCCAGCAGGAAGCCGTCGGATCCGCTGACCGTATGCCCGATGAGCGAGTCAGCTTGGGAAAGCTGCATTGCGGTCATGAGTGAGTCGAGCTTCTTGTTGGTGTTGACCCCCTGCTCCACCGCCGAGAACGAGGCGAGCTGTGAGAGATACTGCGATGTATCCTTGGGCTCGGTGGGGTCCTGGTTCTTCATTTCCGCAACCAGCAGCCGCAGGAACGAATCATAGTTGAGCTTGGCCTTGTCAGCCGCGCTCGAGGAGCTTGCTGATGCCGCGCTATTTACTGATGCTATATCCATCAGGCCACCTCTCTCTGAATTTCCGTCTTGTCTTGCTCAGTCGGTTTAACCGAAAGCAGTTTTTCTTCTATTTTGAAAAGCCCCCGGA
>JBBQNU010000092.1:0-12779 GCA_038330285.1 Hyphomicrobiales bacterium
ATTTTGTCACCGTCAACATTTCATCGGGCATCGTCTGGACCGCCGCGCACGTGATACCTGGCGTTCTGATCGGGCAGGGGCTGGCCCTGGCGGGTGAACTCAGCGGCCACCTGGGTCTTGTGCTGCTTGCGCTGCTGGCTATCCTTGCGGTGGCCGGCTGGGTCATCAGGCTTTTTGCCGCCGGCGTTTCGCCCCACCTCGATCATATTCTGCAGCGCATTTCGAACTGGGCAAAAACCCGCAACAGCCGTTCCCTGCATCGTTTCGGCCGCGCTATTTCACCTGAAAACCCGCGCTCGCTGCTGATCATATTCTTCATCGCTGCCTTGCTGCTCGGGTTGATAGCCTTCCTCGTCCTGCTGAGCAGAATGGTGGCCCTCAACGCCATTCCCAACACCGACATTTCGGTTTTCAACCTCATGCGGGAAATCCGGAATGCGCCTGCCGATGAGTTGATGATTCCGCTGACCATGCTGGGCGATGGCTTTGTCCTCACCGCCATGATGGCCACGATTGTCGGCTGGCTCGCGTGGCGCAAGGCTTGGCGGGCGGCCATTGCCTCAACGGCGGTATTTATTGCCGGAAAACTTTTCGCCTTGCTTCTCAAATACGGCATTCACCGGCCCCGGCCCATTGAACTCTATACCGGAGCCGATGCCTTCAGCTTCCCGTCAGGCCACGCCACCATGGCGGCCATCACCTTTGGCGTTCTGGCGGTGCTGGCAAGCCATGCCATGAACCGCTGGAGCCG
Organism: Hyphomicrobiales bacterium; assembly: GCA_038330285.1. Lineage (GTDB taxonomy): Bacteria > Pseudomonadota > Alphaproteobacteria > Rhizobiales > Aestuariivirgaceae > Aestuariivirga. Next base: position 752 of record JBBQNU010000092.1, read on the forward strand.
GTCGCTGGTCTATTCCATTTGCGGGCTCATTGTGATTACCATTGCCTATTCCAGGATCTATCTCGGGGTCCACTGGCTATCCGACGTCATGGGCGGCGTGATCTTCGGCGGTGTCATGGTGGCAGCCTTTGGCGTTGCCATCGAAGCCATTCCGCCGCGCCGCATCATGCCGCTGGGATTGCTCGGCGCAACCTTCATTGCTTTTGTGGTGGTGGGCGGTCTGAACATTTCAAACAATTTCGATAGGGCCGAAAAATTTTACGCTGCACCCGAACGGACCTATTCCATCACGCCCGCTGAATGGGAAACCACTGCGTGGCAGAAGCTGCCCGAACGCCGCATTGACCTTGCAGGCAGACCGGAAGAACCGTTTATCATGCAATGGGCCGGCTCGCTTGAGGATTTGCAGAAAATTCTCGAAAGCCAGAACTGGGTCTATTCGCCGAAATGGACATGGCGCGAAATCATTCCCTATCTCAATCCAAATGCGGTTCTGGTTGGAGTTGCGCCCCGTCCAGCACTTCACTTGGGCCTCAAGGCGAAATTGACCATGACCCTGGACCTGAATGGTGAACCAAACCGGCGCCTTGTCATGCGGGCCTACAAGACCAACGCCATTCTGAAATCCTCCAGCGCAACCCCGATCTTCCTCATCAGCCTCACCCAGGAAAGCCTGCGCAAAAGCCTGCGGGCCTATGTCGTTCCAACCCTCCTGGCTGCAAATGCCGAGCAAGTGGCCCAGCTTGAGAACTACATGGCCCTGCCGTCAAACACCAGGACGGTCACCGAACAGCGCCCCGGCGATGGCGGCGAGGTGCGTTTGATCACCCTGCCATGAGCGCGATTTGCCAGCTTTACGAATGCCCTGCATTGGGCCATATTCCGGGCAAATTCTGAGGCTTTCAGCAGGACCAATAATGCATTTTCTGAAACAGTTTTTTACCTGGTGGAGCGGCCAGACACTGGGCACCCGCTTTTTCACCTGGCGCAAGGGCGAGCATGTCGGAACCGATCAGGCGGGCAACCACTACTACCGCGCCAAATCCGCCATGCCTGATTCCATTGCCGAACGCCGCTGGGTGATCTTCAACGGCTACTCGGAAGCCTCAAGCATTCCACCGGGCTGGCATGGCTGGATGCATCATCGGGTTGATAAGGTGCCTTCCGCCTCCGATGCCCCGGACCGTGACTGGCAATTGCCGCACCAGCCCAATCTCACGGGCTCGGCTGGCGCCTATCGCCCGCCCGGCAGCATTATTGGCGCGACGCGTCCGAAAAAATCCGATCCCCGATATCAGGCCTGGCGGCCGGAATAGTCTTTGGCCTCAATGCGCCATATTTTCCCAGTTGTTTCTGCTATTCTCGTAAATCTCAGATGCGCCTAGAATCAGGATCGAACTGCCATGAACAATTCAACGGTTGAAACGCTTATCGGGGCCGTGGTCATCGTGATCGCCGGGGCCTTTTTGACATTTGCCTACAATACGCCGGGCATGGGCCAAAAAAGTGATGGCTATCTCATCAGCGCCGAGTTCGACAATGTCGAAGGCGTGAATGTCGGCAGCGACATTCGCATGGCCGGCATCAAGATCGGCACGGTGACCGCCCAATCGCTCAATCCGGAAAGTTTTCAGGCCCTCGTGACCATGAGCATTGATCCGGCCGTCCAACTCACCGACGACACTTCAGCCAAAGTGACCTCGGAAGGCCTGCTGGGCTCAAAATTCATTTCGCTGGAACCCGGCGGCTCTGATACAAAACTGGCCGCAGGCGGCGTCATCAATTATACTCAAGGGGCCGTTGATATCTGGTCGCTGATCAGCCAGGCCATGTTTGACAAGTCCGGTGCCAAACCCGCCGAAACACCGCAAGCTCCTGCGGCTCCCGCAACTCCTGAAGCTCCGGATCAGGCGCAGTAGGAATGCTTCGACTTGCTGTCTTGTCTGCGCTCACAGCCATTATGCTGCCCTGCGCCGCCTACGCCGACCGCATCGCCAATCCCATTGCGGTCTTCACCGGTCTGGACAAGATAACCGGTATAACCACCACATTCGAAACAAAGGTTGGCGAAGCCAAGCAATTCGGCGGCCTCATTGTGAAGGCTGATGTGTGCTATTCCCGCCCGGCCACCGAGGAACCCAAGACCACATCCTTTGTCGAAGTCGATGAAGTGCAACTCGATGATTCGTTGAAACGGATTTTTTCCGGCTGGATGTTTGCCCAAAGCCCGGGGCTCAATGCGGTCGAGCATCCCATCTACGACGTCTGGCTGATCAACTGCCGCGATCCCGCCGCCCCGCCGCCTGCCGTTGAAGAGATTCCCGATCTCTCAACCTTGCAAGAGCAGATCGAAGAAGGCGAACCGCTGGACTAGAGCGGTGATGCCAGTTCCAGCACGCGGGCCGGATCATTGTCGTCCGTGAAGCGGTTGAAGTCCGCCGGCGCTATGATGGCCGTGGGCAACAGTTCCTTGTAATCGGCCTTCGACATGACAATGGCCCCGAGAGTCTTGAGATGCGGGTTCATGAACTGGGCGTCCAGAAGTTGGAAGCCGCCCGCATTGAGCCGTGCCACCAGATGCACCAGGGCAACCTTGCTGGCATCGGTCTCCCGCGAAAACATGCTCTCGCCAAAAAATGCCGCGCCGATCTTCACACCGTAGAGCCCGCCTGCCAGCTTGCCGTCGCGCCAGCATTCCACTGAATGGCAGTGGCCCATTTTGTGGAGCTGATTATAGAGCGTGCGGATGCGGGTGTTGATCCAGGTCAGCTTGCGGGTTTTAGTTTTTGCGGCGCAGGCTTCGATGACATCGGAAAAAGCCGAATCGATGCGGATCTCGAAGGTTTGCCGGCGTACCTGCTTCCGCAGCGAATGGGATATGCGCAAGCCCCGCAAGGGAATGATCCCGCGCTCCTCGGGCTCCACCCAGTAAAGCGCGTTATCCTCGGCCGTCTCCGCCATCGGAAAAATCCCGACGGCATAGGCCTGCAGCAGAATTTTTGGGGTTATGGTTGTCACTAGGCATCTCGCGCAAGATAATTCTCCAGCCAGTGAATGTCATAGTGCCCGTCTATGATGTCGGGTTCCGTCAACAAACGCTGGAACAGGGGAATTGTCGTTTCAACCCCTTCTATCACGAACTCGCCCATGGCCCGCTTCAAACGCATCATGCACTCGGTGCGCGTCTTGCCAAAAACAATCAATTTGCCAATGAGGCTGTCGTAATAGGGCGGGATGCGGTAGCCGGCGTAAAGGGCTGAATCAACGCGAACCCCAAGGCCGCCAGGAAAATGAACGGCATCCACCCGGCCCGGGGAGGGCACAAAGGTTTTGGCGTTTTCCGCATTGATGCGGCATTCGATGGCATGGCCCGAAAAGGTGATGTCACTCTGCGCGTATTGCAGCTTTGCGCCGCTGGCCACGCGGATTTGCTCCTGCACCAGGTCAAGGCCGGTGATCATCTCGGTCACCGGATGCTCCACCTGCAGCCGCGTGTTCATTTCGATGAAATAGAATTCGCCGTTTTCATAGAGGAATTCGATGGTGCCAACCCCTTCATAGGAAATGTCAGCCATGGCTTTGGCAACACGCGCTCCGATTTGATCGCGCTGCGCCGAGTTCAGGGCAGGCGAGTGGGCTTCTTCCCAGATTTTCTGGTGGCGGCGCTGCAGCGAGCAGTCACGCTCGCCCAGATGCACGGCATTGCCTTGCCCGTCGCCCAGCACTTGGATTTCAATATGCCGCGGCAGCACCAGGTATTTCTCGATGTAAACTTCTTCATTGCCAAAGGCCGCCTTGGCCTCGGTCTGCGCCGTGCTCAGGGCATTTTCCATCTCGGCGTCATTGCGGGCTACCTTCATCCCGCGCCCGCCGCCGCCGGCTGTTGCCTTGATGATGACGGGATAACCGATCTCGCGGGCAATGCGTTTGCCCTCATCGACATTTGAAACGCCGCCATCGGAACCCGGAACCACCGGAATGCCCAGCGCTTTGGCGGTCCGCTTGGCTTCAATCTTGTCGCCCATGGTACGGATGTTTTCAGCCGAGGGGCCGATGAATTTTATTCCGTGTTCCGTGAGGATTTCCGCGAATTTCGCATTCTCTGAAAGAAAGCCGTAGCCGGGATGCACCGCTTCGGCCCCGGTGATCTCGCAGGCCGACACAATGGCCGGAATGTTGAGATAGCTGTCGCGCGCCGGCGGCGGCCCAATGCAGACGCTTTCATCCGCCAGCCGCACATGCATGGCATCGGCGTCCGCGGTGGAGTGGACAGCAACCGTCTGGATGCCCAGCTCGCGGCAGGCCCGCAGCACCCGAAGCGCGATCTCGCCCCGGTTGGCGATGAGAATCTTGTCAAACATCACTCACTCAATCGTCACAAGGGCCGCGCCATACTCGACCGGATCGCCATTATCAACATGGATGCGAATGACCTTGCCCGATACCGGCGAAGGAATCTGGTTCATGGTCTTCATGGCTTCGATAATCAGCAGGGTCTGGCCCTGTTTGACCTCTGAGCCGATCTCGATGAAATTCGGGTTGCCGGGGGCCGAGGCCATGTAGATGGTTCCCACCATGGGAGACTTCACGGTTCCCGCATGGTCCGCGTCATGAGCCTTGGTGACAATGGGGGCGGCAACGGGTGCTGGCGCATGATGGGCGGGAGGAGCCTGGTGCTGCACCGTCGCAACCGCCGTCATGGTCCGGGACACGCGGACCCGCGACCCCTTTTGCTCCAATTCGATTTCAGAAAGCCCTGTTTCATTCAAAATGTCTGCCAGGGTCCGGATCAAATCCAGTTCCGGGCTGGCAGGCTTTGCCTGGCCACGCGTTGCTGGCGTTTTTTTCGAGGGCATTCTGTTACCCCTTTCCGCTTGTTTTTAAGATTTGCACGATCCCGTCGAGGGCCAACTCATAACTCTGCCCACCAAAGCCGCAAATCACCCCGTGGGCAACTGGAGAAATATAGCTGTGATGGCGGAATGGCTCGCGGGCATAGACATTAGACAGGTGAACTTCAATAGTAGGGATGTTCGCCGCCTTCAGCGCATCATGAAGCGCCACCGATGTGTGCGTATAGGCAGCGCCATTGATGATAATGCCGGCAGCCTTGCTTTGCGCCTCATGAATCCAGCCGATCAGCTCGCCTTCCGTGTTGGTTTGCCGGAAAACAATCAGCTGTCCAAGAGACTTGGCCTTGGCCGCGCAGCGCATTTCCAGGTCGCCGATGGTTTCCTGGCCATAGACCGCAGGCTCGCGCAAGCCGAGGAGGTTCAGGTTGGGTCCGTTTAAAATATAGATCGGTTTCATCGCCCTGCCATCAGAATCTATGCTGTTGATATGTTATAGGCGGTCACTGCCGGGCAGGGAAGCGCTTGGCATCAGCAGAGTGAACAGCCGCCTTTGGCGCGCACATCATTGATGGCGCTGGCAAGCTCGGCCTTCGGCAAGTAGCCGGGAACCAGCCTGTCATCAATAATGAAGGCCGGCGTGCCATTGATCGCAAGCGATTGTGCAAGGGCCCGGTTGCGCTCCAGAATGCCGGCCGTCTCGGGGCTCTCCATGTCTTTTTTGAGTTGCGCCATGTCCAGGCCCTGCGCCGCGGCAAGTTCATCGACGGTTTCTTTCGTGATTTTCCCCTCGTGACCCATCATCGCCACATGCAGGGCCCAGTATTTACCCTGCTTGTTGGCGGCAATTGCTGCCTGGGCCGCATAATCGGAATCGCCTCCGAATATCGGGAATTCCTTCATCACAAATTTCAGATCCTTGTCCTCTTCGATCAAGGACAGAACCTCGGGAAACCCCTTTTTGCACCAGCCGCAATTGTAGTCGAAAAACTCAACCATGGTGACCTTGCCGTTGGGATTTCCAACCACAAAATCCGTCCCGTCACGGAATATCTGGTCCGCATTGGAAACCAGGGCGCCTTTCCGTTGCTGGTCTTCCGCCAGTTTTTCCTGCTGTTCCAGACGCTGGCCCATTTCACGGAGCAGGTCAGGATTGGCCAGCAGATAATCCTTGATGATGGCTTCCATTTCCTTGCGCTGGCTGTCGCTGAATTCGGCGGCGTTCACGCTGGAGCCAACGCCCCACAGCAGCAAAATCGAAAGCAAGAATGTCCTGAGCGTCGCGTGCATGGTAAATCCTTATGTTTCCAGTCTATTTGCCTGAAAGACTTGTTTCAGGTCAATCCCGGCTCTTGTTGGCAAAATTCAGGATGTCGTTGGCTTTGATCCATTCCGGCGAGCCGTGTTTAAACTGACCGATCACGCGCTTTGCCTTTTCCGATGCCAGCGCAGTGTCGCCTTGCATCATCGCCGTTTCCGCCGTTGCCAATTCGGCCCGCGGCAGGTCATTCAAATAGCCATAGGCCAGTGCGGAATACTTGTAGATGTCAACGGAATCTGCCTCGGTCTTCTTGGCCAGCGTCAACAGGTTCAGCGCCTGCTTGATGTTGGCGCGGTTTTCCGTGGCAATCAGGGCCTGCGCGTAAAGAATTTGTATGAGCCCGCTGTTTGGCAACAGCGTGTTGGCCTGTCTGAGCGGGGCAAGCGCCTTTGCTGGCGTGCCGCCTTCAAGCAGGGCCTGGCCCTTAAGTTCCCAGAAATACGGATCCTCCGGCACATCCCTGATGAGGCTGTCGATGATCGGGATCGCGTTCTTCATGTCACCCTTGCGGAACATCGAAATGGAGCGGGCATAGCGCGCGGGCAGGCTTTTGTCCGATGAAGGATAGCGCTGGAAAACAAACTGCGGCGATTGCATGAAGCCTGCCAGCTTGGCCTGCATCAGTTGATGGCGCAACATCAGCTGGGGCGCATCATCTTTTTCAAAAAAAGGGGACTTTTTGGCTTCAAGCTCAAGGTTCCGGATTCTTTCGAGCGGCATGGGATGTGAAAGCAGGTAGGGATCGGCATTTTCCAGCGATGCCAGCGATTCATTGGCGAGCAATTGGAAAAGCGTCAGCATCCCTTTTGACGATTGCCCCGTCGCTTTGAGGTATTTCAGGGCAGCCTGGTCAGCAGACGCTTCCATGCCGCGCTGGTAGGAGAGCAGATTCCGCTGGGCCATGCCTTGGGATCCCATCATGATTCCCTGTCCCGCCTGCGCCGCGCCCTTCTGCCCCGCGGCGGCCCCGCCGACAGCGGCTGCCACACCAATTAAGGTGCCAATAATGGATTGCACGCTGGCCCGGCTCAGTTCAATGCCCATGCGGGCCAGATGGCCGCCGGCGATGTGGCCCGTTTCATGGGCCAGAACGCCGATGATCTCGTTGGGCGTTTTGGTTCGGGTCAATAGACCGGTATGAATGAACAGGCGCTGGCCGCCGGCCACGAAGGCGTTGATCTTGTCATTGTTGATGATGTAGACGCGCACCGCCGAAGGGTTGAGGCCCGCTGCCTTGAAAATCGGTTTTGAATAAAGCCGCAACAGCCCTTCGATTTCCGCATCTCGAATCAGCGGAAGCGATGGCCCCCGGGGCTTTTTCTTGGTTTGGGCCATGCCATCGGCCGCCAGACCCGAGAAAGCGACCGAGATGGCAAGGCAAACCGCTGTTAACTTACGAATCATGCTTCACTCGATAGGCGGAACCCCGGCTGGAAACCCACCGCATTGGGAAGAGGGTGTTTCTATGTCAATTACGGCGAGTTTGAGGCTCGGGATCTTAGCCCCGTTTGCTCCACCAGCCAGCCTTGGGCTTGACCACTTCGGCGGCTGTCACCGTTGCCGCTGGCGGTTGCCACTTGCGTTGCTCCACGGGCGGAGCGACAATTTCCTGGATGGCGATGATCGGTGCCGCCTGCCGTTCCGGCTGGGGCTCGCGCGTTTCAACGGGGCTGGCCGCATGGGGTTGGACATGGCCATTGCCATTGCTTTCAGCTTCGGCGCCATTGCGTCCATTCTTGTTGCGCCCGTTTCTGTTGCGTCCCCAGCGGTCACGCCTCCGCGAAGGGCCGCGCTCGGGGCCTTCTTTTTCTGTGGGTTCATCGGAAGCCGCGCCTGCCTCCGCCTCGGCGGGAGAGGCGGCATCATCGCGAATGTCATCATCGCTTTCATCTGGCTGTCGTGGTGAATCGGCTTCGCCGTCCGCCTCGCCGGCAATTCTATCCCGTGGTTCATCGCGTCCGCCGCGCCGGCCCCCCCGGCGACCACGCCGACGCCTTCTGCCGCGCTGCATATCGGAACCTTCTTCCGTGCTCTCAGCTTCAGACGAAGACTCGGCTTGAACCTCTTCAGTCTCTTCCTCGGCCTCAACTTCGGCTTCGATTTCCTCTTCCTCGGCGTCTTCGATGTAGGCATCCATCTTGACGGGGACGATTTGGATCTTGCGCGCCGCAACGATCCGATCGCTGGCCCGCTCGATGACCGCCTGCGATCCCTTGACCTCGTCGCTTGGCACGATGAAGACGGAAATTCCGTAGTTCTGTTCAATCGCCAGAAGATTGTCGCGCTTCTCGTTGAGAACGTAGAAGGCAACTTCGCGCGTGCACTTCACCGTGAGGTGCTCGGCCTTGCGGCTGATCAGGTGTTCCTCAATGGCGCGCAGGACCGAAAGCCCGCACGACGAAATGGAGCGCACAATGCCGCGCCCTTCGCAATGCGGACAGGGCCGCGACGACCCTTCGAGCAGCCCGGGCCGCAGCCTTTGCCGCGACATTTCCATGAGGCCGAAATGGCTGATCCGGCCCACCTGGATGCGGGCCCGGTCATTCTTGAGGGCATCCTTCAGGCGCCGCTCAACCGCACGGTTATTGCGGTTTTCTTCCATGTCGATGAAGTCGATGACCACGAGGCCGGCAAGGTCGCGCAGCCGCAACTGCCGGGCGATTTCATCGCAGGCTTCCAGGTTGGTCTTCAGTGCAGTGTCTTCGATATTGTGTTCGCGCGTCGCCTTGCCCGAGTTGATGTCGACGGAAACCAAAGCTTCCGTCTGGTTCATCACGATATAGCCGCCGGATGGCAGCGTCACGGTCGGCGAATAGAGCGCGTCAAGCTGCGTTTCCGTCTGGTGCTTGGAAAAGAGCGGGCGCGTGTCCTTGTAGAGCTTCACGTTCTTGGCATGCGATGGCATGAGCATCTTCATGAAGTCTTTTGCTTCGCGGTATGCCGCTTCGCCTTCAACAAACACTTCGTCCACGTCCTTGGTGTAGAGATCGCGGATCGAGCGCTTGATCAGGCTTCCTTCCTCATAGACAAGGGCAGGGGCCGTTGAATGAAGCGTCAGGTCACGCACATTTTCCCAAAGGCGCATGAGATAATCAAAATCACGCTTGATTTCGGGCCGGGTGCGCTGTGCACCAGCCGTGCGGACAATTACCCCCATGCCCTGCGGAACTTCCACATCACGGGCAACTTCCTTGAGGCGCCGGCGGTCGCCGGCATCGGTAATCTTGCGGGAAATGCCGCCACCCCGTGCCGTGTTGGGCATGAGAACGCAATAGCGTCCGGAGAGCGACAGATATGTTGTGAGCGCTGCACCCTTGTTGCCACGTTCTTCCTTGACCACCTGCACCAGGATGATCTGGCGCCGCTTGATGACTTCCTGAATTTTGTACTGGCGGCGCGGCGCACGGCGCTGGCGTTTTGGAACTTCTTCCAGGGCATCTTCCGCCCCGATCGATTCAACCTTCTGGCTTTCCGCGTCTTCTTCCACGGTTTCCACGCCAACCCCAACTTCGCCAATAGCCGGCGCTTCCTGGGTATGCACTTCGGAATCGGAACCAGTGTCTTCTTCGACCGGATCTTCGTTCTCGTCGACTTCTGCGTCTGCAACGTCTGATGCTAGCTGCGGCTCCTCTGAAGCCTGCAAGGCCTGTGCCTCGCCTGATGTTTCGGCCTCATGATTGTTGTCATCATGATGATTATCGTCATCATCATCATGATCATTGTCGTCTTCATGTTCCTCGGCGTCGTCTTCCTCCTGCTCGCGAAGCAGGGCCTGACGGTCAGCCACGGGGATCTGGTAATAGTCGGGATGGATTTCCGAGAAGGCCAGGAAGCCATGGCGGTTGCCGCCATATTCCACAAAAGCCGCCTGCAGTGACGGCTCAACGCGCGTCACCTTGGCCAAGTAGATGTTGCCTTTTAGCTGCTTGCGGGCAGCGCTTTCAAAGTCGAATTCCTCGATGCGGTTTCCGCGAACCACGACAACGCGTGTTTCCTCGGCATGCGTGGCATCGACGAGCATTTTGCTGCCCATGGTCTTTTATCCTCTGCGGCAGCTGGCGGTGAGGCTTCGAAGGTCCCATGTCCGGACTTGAGAAACCAGACGGCCCGACGGGCCAGCCTGCGCGAAAGGGGCCTGATCCATGTCACGGCGTTTTGCGATGCGAACGGCTCCGCACTGGCTGTGTATCCAGCGGCTGGAGGCGCAATCGAAAAGTCCTGAATCATGGCCCTCATTGATCTTTGCTCAAGCCACCATGGCCTGAACGGTTAAACTCAGGGGCATGCCCGGGCGGATTGTCCTTTGCCCGTGAAGCCCACAAGGCTCCCGACTTGGGAACCTCACCTAGACGCCGCATGAAGGGGTGAACCATGCGGTTCTCCGGACCTCTCAGCCGCGAAATTTTTGCTCTTGCAACCCAAACGATTAAATCGAGTCTGCCGAAGAGACTCCTTACCTTTAGGGAGAAGGACCCGGAATTGCAAGGTCGCTTGTACGTGTTTGGCTAAATGCCCTCCCGGAAACCTTCGGTTAACCACGGCCCCGCGAACCTTTCCGCGATTGGGCCAGCACACGATGATTGCACAGCACAGCGCTTTGGAAAGGAGAAGATTGGGACGCTGTTTGCGCCTCCTCTTGACTTCGCTTGTATGCATTTTAACGATGTTTTTCATAAGCTTGCAGCCAACTTTTGCGGCGGGAGATGCGGTTGCCACCGGTACCCGCGTTGGCGGCGACGAAAACCGCACCCGCTTTGTGGCGGACATTTCCAAGACCGTGAGCTACAGCGTTTACGTTCTTCCCGATCCTTACCGGGTGGTCATTGATCTGCCGGATGTAACTTTTGATCTGCCGCCCGGCATCGGCCACAAGGTGCGCGGCCTGGTATCCCAGTACCGTTACGGCCTGGTGGAAGAGGGGAAATCCCGCATCGTTATCGATACGCATGGTCCCGTTCTGATTGAAAAATCGTTTCTGGTTGACCCGCAGCCCGGCCAGCCGGCGCGCCTTGTGGTTGATCTCGTGAAAACCACTGAGAATGCCTTTGTCAAATCCTACAATTCAGAACAGGCGAAAATCCAGCAGGACATAGCCGCCCTGTCGGCTGAGCCCCTTGCGCCCGGAGGCGGGAAAAAAATCATCCTGCTGAACAAGCGCAGCAAGAAAATCATTGTCCTCGATCCTGGCCACGGCGGCATTGATCCGGGCGCCATAAGCCGGGCGGGCACGAAGGAAAAAGACGTGGTCCTCTCTTTCGCCAACGTTCTGCGCAAGGCCCTGCTGGCCACCGGGAAGTATGAAGTCATAATGACCCGCAGTGATGACCGTTTTATCAGCCTGAAAAATCGCGTGACCGTCGCAAGGGATAAGAACGCTGACCTGTTCCTCGCAATTCACGCTGATACAGTCAGGGGCAAGGATGCCCGTGGTGTCACGCTCTACACGCTATCCGACAAGGCCTCGGACGCTGAAGCTGAAGCCTTAGCCAAGCGCGAAAACCGTGCCGACATCATTGGTGGCCTGGATCTTGAAACGGAGACCGAGGAAATCACCGATATCCTGATTGATCTAGCCCAGCGCGAGTCGAAAAACCACGCCATGTTTTTTTCCAAGAAAGCGGTGAGCCATCTGAAGCCATTGACCCTGATGACCGGCAAGCCTTTGCGTTCGGCTGGCTTCATGGTTTTGAAAGCACCGGATGTTCCATCGGTTCTGCTTGAACTCGGTTTTCTCTCCAGCAAGTCCGACGAGAAATTGCTGACCTCGGCGGCCTGGCAGATAAAAATTGCCAAGGCCTTTGCCACTGCCATGGACGCCTATTTCGCCACCGAAGTGGCCTCCACCGCCAATTGAGCT
>JBBQNU010000093.1:0-12660 GCA_038330285.1 Hyphomicrobiales bacterium
TACGCGCCCGAATTGAACGACATCGAGCGCGACTGGAAAACCCTCAAAGCCCATCATCTCGCTCACCGGACATTCGCCGATGCAAACGCACTGGAAGCCGCAATCAATCAGGACATCAAGATCATCAACGCTTCACGAAAACCTAATCCGTTGGCCACTCAGCGAATCTCTGCTTAGGCTGCGACGGGCCGCAAGAACGTACGCTCTTCAGAGAGAATGAAGCGCTCACGCTGCGCGAAGGCAAAATTGGCAAGGCTTTCCTCATCCACATGAAGCTGCTTCCGGTAGCCCTCATAAGCCGCCAGGCTGTCGCATGAAATCATGGCCCAGGCGATATTGTTAGTGCCTTCATGAGGCATGAAATAACCCAGCAGGTCACCGCCGCAGCGCGGAATGATGCGGCCCCAGGCCTGCGCGTAGCGTTCGAATGCATCGCGCTGGAAGGGATCAATTACATAACGGATTTGAACTGTGACGGTCATTGCGGCTCTTCATTTCATGAGTTTGTTGATTTCACCGTATGGGAAGGCGTCCTTGGCAAAATTGAAGGTGCCGAAGTCTTTAATCTCGCGGGCAGACTTATCGAATGCCGCAAGTGCCGACAGGTTCAAGGCGGAACCAACGCTCACTCGCTTCACGCCTGCATCCTCCAATTGCTTAAGCGTAAAGGTGGCGCCCGCAAGCACATTCACCGGGCGGCTGACCGCCGCGCAAACCTCCTTGATGGCCTTCAGGCTTGGCAGGCCCGGCGCATACAGCACATCGGCCCCGGCTTTTTCAAACGCTTGCAGACGCTTGATGGTGTCATCCAGATCCGACCGCCCATGAAGAAAATTCTCGGCCCGCGCCGTCAGCACGAAGGGAATGTCCTGCGCGCGCACCGCTTCCACCACCGCAGCAATGCGCTCAACCGCCAGATTAAAATCATAAATTGGTTTGGCGCTGTCACCGCTCGCATCCTCAATCGAACCGCCCGCGAGGCCAACGCCGATAGCAAGCCGGATTGTTTCAGCGGCTTTCTCAGGCGCCTTTCCGAAGCCATTTTCCAGGTCCGCCGCAACCGGAAGGAGGGTCGCCTGAACAATGGCCTTCGCGTTAACCAGCGTTTCTTCACGACCGGCAGCCCCATCACTGCGGCCAAGCGAAAACGCCAGTCCCGCGCTTGTTGTGGCCAGAGCTTCGAATCCCAACTTTGTCAGCATTTTCGCCGTGCCCGCATCCCATGGATTGGGAATTACAAAAGCCCCGGACCTCGTATGCAGGGCTCGGAATGCAATTGCTTTTTGTTTTTGGTCCGACATTGGATATCTCCTTCGTGTTTTCTAGGCCCGGCGACTGCTCAAATGCTACGGTGACAGGCGTAGCATTTCCGTCGTTTGATATGCTACCAAAACGCCGGAGACTGCAGATGGTTCATATCGTAAGTGTAGCGGAAATTGGCGCTCTTGTCGGAGACCCAGCCCGGGCCAACATGCTGGAAGCCTTGATGGACCGCCGGGCACTCACAGCAAAGGAACTGGCGGCACGCGCCGGAATAGCCCCGCAAACCGCCAGCGGCCATCTTTCCAAATTGATCGCCGCCGGCCTCATCACGATGGAACAGCATGGCCGCCATCATTACCATTCGCTGGCCTCATCCGAAATCGCCCGCATGCTCGAAGGCTTGCAGCAGGTGGCCTCATCCCAGAACATCAGGCATGCCGGACGCACCATTCGCACCGGCCCGCGCGATGCCGCCATGCGCGTGGCCCGAGGATGTTATGATCACATGGCCGGCCATCTCGCCGTAAGCGTCACCGATGCAATGGTGGAGCGCGGGCAGATCGAGTTTGAGGGTGACGGCGGCCACGTGACGGACGCCGGCAAAGTGTTCCTCGAGAAATTCGGCATAGATATCGCCACCGCCAGACAGTCCAAGCGGGTCTTCTGCCGGCCTTGCCTCGATTGGAGCGAAAGGCGCTTCCATATTGCCGGCGCCGTGGGTGCAGCCCTGCTGCACCGGACATTGGACTTGAACTGGGTGATGCGCCAGGACGGCACTCGCGCGTTGGCCATTACGCGGGCAGGGGAGCAAGGCTTCCGCAAAGCCTTTGGCATCGCGCAAATCAGTTAATTCGGCCAATTTATCCTGCCTAGCCTTGGCCATATTCCAAGCCTAGCAAGTCTCCTATGGCATGTGCTATCGCCAGTAGGACGAAGTGACGGAATCGGATCAGTAAACCAGCGATGTTAAGATTTTTAGGATGGCTCTTCGGAGCCGGGTTCATGGTTTTCTTAGGCCTGTCCGGGGCCTTGGTTTACGTGATTTGGGATGTGGCCAAGGGCCTTCCGGATTACAAGCAGCTTGCCTCTTACGAGCCCCCGGTAATGTCGCGCATTCATGCCGCAGACGGTTCGCTGCTTGCCGAATATGCCGATGAACGCCGCCTGTTCGTGCCTATCAATTCCGTGCCCAAGCGCCTGATCCAGGCCTATATCTCGGCGGAAGACAAAACTTTCTACACCCATGGCGGCCTCGACTGGCGCGGCATCGCGGCAGCAGGCATTCGCTACGTCCAGGTCAAGCTGACCGGCAAGGGACAAATCGTCGGCGCCTCCACCATTACCCAGCAGGTGGCCAAGAACTTTCTTCTCAACAATGAGCAGACAATCGAACGCAAGCTGCGCGAAGCCATTATCGTCCAGCGCATCGAAGCGGCATTCTCGAAGGACCAAATTCTCGAACTCTATCTGAATGAAATCTTCCTCGGCCTGAATTCCTATGGCATCGCCGCCGCCTCGCTGAACTATTTTGGCAAATCGCTGAATGAGCTTTCATTGGATGAGATGGCCTATCTCGCGGCTTTGCCCAAGGGACCCAACAACTACCATCCCTTTAAGCATAAGGACCGCGCCATTGAGCGGCGCAACTGGGTTCTCCTCCAGATGCTTGATAATGACTACATCACCCAAGCCGAATTTGATGAAGCCACCAAGAAGCCGTTGGTCGTCAACCCGCGGCCCTTTGGGGCCCAGCTCTTTGCCGCTGAATCTTTTGCCGAGGAAGTGCGCCGCGAACTGGCCCAGATGTATGGCAAGGACAAGCTCGGCAAGGGTGGCCTTTCGGTGCGCACCACGCTCGATCCAAAACTTCAAATCTATGCCAGGCAAGCCCTGGCGAGAGGCCTGATCGCCTTTGACCGCAAGCGTGGTTTCCGCGGGCCTGTCAGGAAAGTGGAAGTTCAGGGTGACTGGGGCCTCCTGCTCGATAAGCCCCGGGCCCCCGCCGATGTCGCACCCTGGCGCCTGGCCGTTGTCACGGAGGTGAATGAACAGCAGGCAACCATCGGCCTCCAGCCGAAACTATTGCCCGATGGCAAGTCGGAAGCTGCGCGCGAAACCGGTGTTGTTCCAGTAGCGCTCATGGGCTGGGCCCGGGCTTATGTTGATGGCAAGAAACTCGGTCCGAAAATCGAAAAAGCTACCGATGTGCTGGCTGTCGGCGATGTTATCTACGTGGCGCCGAGCAGCGATGACGGACAATGGCATCTCGTGCAAATGCCCGACGTGGAAGGTGCCCTCATTGCCATGGACCCCCATACGGGACGCGTCCTGTCACTGGTAGGCGGATTTTCCTACGGCAACAGCCAGTTCAATCGCGCTGTCCAGGCAATGCGGCAGCCGGGTTCGGCCTTCAAGCCGATTGCTTACGCCGCGGCCCTCGACAATGGCTACACGCCGTCCTCAGTCGTGCTGGATGCTCCCGTTGAATATAACATGCCCAATGGCGAAGTCTGGAAGCCGAAGAATTACCAGGACAAGTTTTTTGGCCCATCGACGCTGCGTCGCGGCATTGAGCAGTCCCGGAACGTGATGACCGTGCGGCTTGCCGATGATCTCGGCATGACCAAGATCGTGGACCTTGCCCAACGCCTCGGCCTCTACGAGAAAATGCCCTTGCAGCTGTCCATGGCGCTTGGTGCCGGCGAAACGACGCTGATGAAAATGACCACCGCCTACAGCATATTTGCAAATGGCGGCAAGAAGGTTCAGGCAACCCTCATTGACCGCGTGCAGGACCGCTATGGCCGCACGATTTTCCGCTTCGACAAGAGGGATTGCAGCTTCTGCCAGCAGGAAACCTATTCGGATAACAGTGCCGAGCCCGAGCTCATGGACGTGCGTGAACAGGTCATGAGTCCCTACACGGCCTACCAGATAACTTCGATGATGGAAGGCGTTGTCCAGCGCGGAACCGGCAAGAAACTTCAAATCGTCGGCAAGCCCGTGGCCGGCAAGACAGGCACGTCGAACGAGGAAAAAGATGCTTGGTTCATCGGCTACACGCCCGACCTCGCCGTGGGTGTTTACGTGGGTTACGACAATCCCAAGCCCATGGGCAAAGGCCGCACCGGCGGCGAACTGGCCGCCCCCATTGTAGCCGACTTCATGCGCCTTGCCTTGCGTGAACAGCCCGCCACGCCCTTCCGCGTGCCGCGCGCCGTTGAGCTCATTCCCATTGATGCCAACACGGGGCAGAGGGCGGTCTTTGGCGACGAGGGCGTTATCCTGGAAGCCTTCAAGCCTGGCGAAGAGCCCGCCGACTCGACCAAAATCATCGGTGAGGACTTGGCCGCCGTCTCAAGCGAGTCCATCTATGGCGCGGGCCAGCAACTCGTGCCGCCCGCCGACAGTGAACAGCCCGTGGAAGATGGCGGGTTGACGACAGGCACCGGCGGCCTCTATTGAGCCACCACAATCAAAACTGAAAGTTAGCCATTTATGCGTGCCGAAATTGTCAAACTCGTGGAAGAGATGAAGCAGTCCATTGGATTGCTAAGGAGGCATCTTTGACTGGGATTCAGCCATCCGCCAGCTCGCCGAACTGAACGCCAAGTCCGAAGATCCCACACTCTGGAACGATCCGCAAAAAGCCCAGGAGGTGATGCGCAAGCGCCAGGATTTGGACGCCCGCATATCCGCCGTCCTGCGCCTTGAACAAACCATAGAAGACAATGTGGGCCTGATCGCACTCGGTGAACTGGAGGGCGACCATGCCATTGTTGTCGAAGCCGAAAAGGCGCTGACCAAGTTGCAGGTCGAGGTCGCGGAACAGGAACTCGAAACACTTCTCTCCGGCGAAGCTGATGGCAATGACAGCTACCTGCAGATTAACGCCGGTGCCGGCGGCACCGAAAGCCAGGACTGGGCGTCCATGCTGATGCGCATGTATACGCGCTGGGCCAACCAGAACAAGTTCAAGGTCTCGGTGCTTGATGAGCATAACGGGGAAGAGGCGGGCATCAAGTCCTGCACCATCGAAATCAAGGGCCACAACGCCTACGGAAAATTGAAAACCGAATCCGGCGTCCATCGCCTGGTGCGCATTTCGCCCTATGATTCAAATGCCAGAAGGCACACGTCATTTGCCTCGGTTTGGGCCTATCCAGTGATCGATGACAATATCGATATCCAGATCAATGAAAGCGATTGCAAGATCGACACCTACCGCGCCTCGGGCGCTGGCGGGCAGCACGTCAACACAACCGACTCAGCCGTGCGCATCACCCACCAGCCCACCGGCATTGTCGTGGCCTGCCAGGCCGAACGCTCCCAGCACAAAAACCGCGCCACCGCATGGAAAATGCTGAAGGCCCGGCTTTACGAGCGGGAATTGCAATTGCAGCAGGAGAAGATCGACGCGGTCAACGCCAAGAAAACCGATATTGGCTGGGGCCACCAGATCCGCTCCTACGTTCTGCAGCCCTATCAGTTGATCAAGGATTTGCGCACCGGCTTTACCAGTACCAATCCCGCTGCCGTGCTCGATGGCGGCCTTGACGATTTCATCCAGGCCTCACTGGCCAAACGTCTTCAGGGACTGGATTCCGGCGTCATAGAAGACATCGATTAGTGCCGGAGTTAAACCGGCCTGACGACCTTGAGGGGTCGGAAGGTCTCGTCGGGGTTTTCGGCGAAGTAATTGGCCTGGCCGATGGCCAGATTGGGGGCAGGGCGCGCCTTGTCGTCAACCAGCGGCGGCGCCTGGTGCACTTGCCCGTCAGCCAGTGGATTTTCCGCCCGGCTGATCATCCCGTAAATGTTGGCGCCATTCTCGATTGAGATGGTTTCGTTAAGGATATCGCCTTCAACCTGCGCGCCCGCGTAAAGGTTGACGTGGAGGCCGCGGATTGGCCCCATCACCCGGCCGCGGATAAAGATTTCCTCGGCCACCAGTTCACCCTGGACAAATCCATTCATGTCGACAACGCAGGATTTTGCCCGTACCGAACCAAACACCGTGCCGTCAATATGAAGCTCGCCGGCCGCCGTGATGTTGCCCTCAATGGTCACATCCTGGGCGACGATTGATGGCCCCGAATTGGAGGGGGGCTCGGTTCCGTTAATTGATGTTTTCGAGCGCTTGAAGATCATTTTGTGTTCGCCAAAAATTTTGAGGATCAATCACACGACCATTTACACGAGTTTCGTAGTGTAAATGAGGCCCCGTACTTCGCCCCGTGCTGCCCATCCAGCCAATCAGGTCGCCGCGGCTGATTTTCTGGCCAAGCGAAACGTTAACGGACTTGAGATGACCATACCGGGTTGAGACGCCGTTGTCATGAAAGATTTCAACAAGGTTACCGTAGGGTCCGTGGGGGCCGGCCCAGGTGACCTTGCCGTTCGACGTGGCCAGAACCGGTTCCGCATAATTTGATTTAAAATCAATGCCACCATGGAAGGCAAGCGACAGCCGCAAGGGGTCCCTCCGATACCCAAACGAACTGGAAATTCCGGTGATCGCCGCCATGGGTTTAACCAAGGGCAAATCCGCCACCGCATTGCGCACCTTGCTCTCCTGCTCCAATGTGGCGTGCACGCTCTCGATGCCCTCGGAAATTTCAGATTCGCGCTGGGTTTGCTCGGGCACACTGAGAAATGGCCCGCCCATTCCCAGGGCCGCAGCATCCCCCTTCGCAGGAGTAATGGTCGGGGGAGGCTGGATGCCCAGCCGGGTGAGCAGATGGCTCGTCGTTTCAAGCTTCTTCCGGGAATAGGCTTGCGCCTCTTTGAGCAGCGCCAATTGCTGGTCGTGCAAATCGGCGAAGCCGCCGTTCATTTCATCGAGTGGCTTGACGACTTCAAGGCGGGATTGAAAATCAGCCGCGTAGCGTTCCGAGAAAGTGCCGTCCAGCGCTCCTTCCACCTGAAGTTTTGGGGGAGTGATGGGAGCCGCGTTTTGCTTCAGCGGAAACCAGCCCTCCTTGAAAAAATTTTCCATGATTTTCTGCTGCGCCGCCAGACTGTTAAACTCGGCTTTCACCTCGTCAACTTTTTGCAGATAGCTCTTTTGGTCAAGCAGCAGCCGGTCATTGACCCGCTCCACCGAGGCCCGGAGCTCCGACAGGCGGTTCTCATAATCCAGCCGCGCCTCGAACAGCTTTTGCTGCTTGAGTTCCAGCAACTGGTCCTTGAAGACGATGTTGACGCTGGCAAAGGCCATCCACAGGAAGCCGATCAGGAAAATGATGAGCAGGGAAATTTGTGAAATCGGCGAAACGGTGATGAATTGCACATCGCTCTTGCTGCGCACGTAAATCTGGCGGGTCTGCAAAAGCCCGAGAAGCGGCGAACGCCGTTTCATAGACCATCCGCTTTTAGCCTGATGACGATTTGCCATCATTCTGGTCCCAACCATTAACACGCTGCACTATTCAGAAATTGGCCTCGAACTCCCAAAGATGCCACTTTTGCCGTCGAACGCAAGTCCAATGTGCTGTTAAGGAGTCTGCAGGCGCTGTTTAAGGGCCTCCAAAGGCTGCCATTGTTTGGCCTATCTTTACTGGCCAATGGCGCTAGGATTGCGCCGCAAGTGCTATAATGCTGGTTCTAATTGGCTGATTCTGTTTGGAATAGACGGTATTTAGGTTGATAAACTAGGGCAGTTAAGAATTGCGCCATCGGCTGGCTAAAATAACAGTGCTTGTTTTGCTTTCGGTCACCGCAATTCTGGTCATCGTCGGGGCAGCCTTTTTTTGGCGCCTGTCACAGGGTCCGGTTTCCCTGGATTTCATGACCGAACGGATCGAAGGGGAGATCAACAAATCACTTTCGGGAATGACCGTTGATGTGGCCGGGGCTGTCTTTGAAATGGACAGCAAGACCAATGTTCCCCACTTTCGCCTGAGAGACCTCGTGCTGCTTGATAAATCAGGCAATTTGATTGCGAAATCGCAGCGCGCCGCCATCAGCTTCGAAGGTTCGTCACTCTTCTTTGGTTCTCTCGTGCCGCGCAGCCTTGAGCTCATTGGCACGCGCATCCTGGTCAAACGCCAGCTTGATGGTGGCCTGGTGCTGGGATTTGGCACGCCCGCCGCGGCGGAAAACGAATCAGCCACCCTGGATGGCGCCACCGCCGATATCGGCGACTCCAAGGCCAGCCGTGAAGAGCAGACCGCGGTTTTGCCGGAAGCAACGGCAAAATCATTGATCGATGTCTTGTCCGGCAATGGCGGCGAAACCGAAACGTCGCTGGAGGACATCCGCATAAGCGGCGCCTCCATCCAGCTTTTTGATGAGGCAAACCAGGCCAATTGGTTTGCCCCGCAGGCGGATTTAACCTTCAAGAAAATGCCCTATGGTTTTGTTGTGTTTGCCAACGCCTCCGTGGCCAGCGGCGGAACCCCGTGGCGCACTGAACTGTCGGCGACCTACCGCACCGAGGCCCGTTCCTTTGCGGTGAGCGCCCGCATCGAGGATCTGGTTCCGGCAAATGTTTCCGATGAGATATTTGCCCTGGCCCAGTTTGCTAAGGTCGACGTGCCGCTGTCAGGCCACGCCGAAATCGAAATCAGCGATGCCGGCGTCATCACCAGCGCCTCAGCGGAATTTGCCGCCGCCGCCGGGGTTGTGGGCCTGCCGGGCTATATCGCCCAGCCCATCGTGATTGATGAGGGGGCACTCCGGGTTGATTACGACACGCCCACCGGGGGTTTCAAGATTATCGACTCGATCATTCTCGTGGGCGGCTCGCGGGCTGAACTCACCGGGCGTCTTGATCCGGTGCGGGCCGGCGATGGCCGCCTCACCGATCTCAAGATTGACCTCAAGGCAACCAACGTCAGCGTTGATACGCAAGGCACGGTGAAAAACCCGGTCCTCGTTGACCGCATTGAATTCCTCGGTAAGGCCTCGGTCGAAGGCGCAGTCATGGATATCGAGGACCTGGTGGTAATGTCGGGCAACGCCGGAGTTCGCTTGCGCGGCACCATAACCGGCGGTGATGAATCAGCGGGCATCAGGTTGAGCGGCCGGGTGCGCGATCTCTCCGCCGACTTTCTCAAAAAGCTGTGGCCCCCCATCGTTGTTCCAAAATCCCGGAAATGGGTGACCGACAATGTTCAATCCGGGCGTATTACCGAAGGCGCTTTCAATGTTGATATTCCGGTGAATGGCCTGGCCGAAGCCCTGCGCCAGAAGGTGCTGCCCAATGAAGATATCGACTTCCAGTTTTCCGTGGCCGGTGTCACCTCCACTTACTTCAAGTCACTGCCGCCGCTGTTGGGCGCCGCTGGGCATGCCCGCCTGCAGGGTGACAGTTTTGAACTGACCATTGAGTCCGGCAAGGTGATTTTGCCGTCGAATGGAACCGTGCAGGTGAGCCAAACCACCTTCAAGGCTGAAAAGCTTTTGACGAATGCCGTGCCCGCCGTATTTGCGCTCAATCTCTCGGCAAGCGCTCCAAACCTTTTGGAGCTTGCGGCCCTGCCTGATCTCAATCTCTTGAAGAATGCCAATTTTGTTCCGCCCAGCATCGGCGGGCAGGCCGAAGCCAAGATCGATTTCTCAATGCCCCTGGTAAAGGATCTGCCGCGTGACCAGATCCAGACCGCCGCCAGGATCAGTGTAACCGATGCCAGCATCAAGCAGGTCATTCCTAATGTGGACTTGTCGGAGGGATCGCTCATCGTAGCGTTCGACCGAGAAGGCATTTCCGCAACCGGGCCGGTCAAGATAAACGGCTTCCCCTCCAAGATTTCCTGGGAGCGTCCCGCCGGGCCGGATTCCAGGGCAACCGCTTCCATCGACACGGAGCTTGACGACAAGGCGCGCGAAAAGCTCGGCATTAAGCTTGGCGATTATTTGCACGGGCCGGTTAAGGTCCAGGCCGAGATAAACGGCGTGGGAGAGAAGAACGCCAGCATCAAGGTTAGGGCCGACCTTGCAAAAGCCGAGATGTTTATCAACGCCATAAGCTGGCGAAGGCCGCCAACCGCAAACACCACGGCAAGCTTCACCTATCTGGCGGGCAACGAAGCCGGGAGGAAAGTTGAAAACCTTGTCATCAAGGGGCAAAGCCTGAGCCTGAAGGGCGACGTGTTTCTGACGGCCGACGGCGGATTGAAATCCGCGAAGTTTTCGCAAGTCTGGCTCAGCGACGAGAACAACTTCATCCTGACAATGGTGCCTGCCGGCGAAGGCCAGGCTATCGACATCAGCGGAAAATCATTTGACGCCCGCCCTTTCATTAAATCCATTTTCGCCAAGGACGCGGGTTCCTCCAACAGGTCCGCGCCGCGCCAGAACCTCACCGTCAATGCGGCCTTTGACCGGGTCATCGCCAACCGCGGCGAAGTGATTACCGGAGTTACCGCCACTATTGGGGTGCGCAACAGCCTGGTCGCCAATGCCGATATCGAGGGAAAATTCCTCTCCGAAAGGCCGCTCGCAATCCGCGTGCGTCCCGATGCCACCGGCCGCCAATTGCAGATCACCAGCGCTGACGGTGGCGCCGCGCTGCGCGCCTCGAACCTCTATTCGAAGGTGGCCGGAGGCAGCCTTGAATTTTCTGCCTTTCTGGCAAATGGCGGCAATTCCATCATTCAGAATGGCCGTCTTGTTCTGCGGGATTTTGATGTCCGCAACGAAGCAGCCCTTGCCGATATTGACAGCCGCGGCAAATCGAAAAAATCCGGCCCGCGCCGCGAAGGGCTTTCGTTCACGAGGCTTACCTTGCCCTTCACCACTGATGCGAAATTCATCCGGCTCGGCGATTCACTGCTCAAGGGTAACGAGCTTGGGGCCTCTGCCGAAGGCCTGATCCGCAAGGCCGATGGCGCCATTGATATCACCGGAACCATCATCCCCGCCTATGGCATCAATGCCGCTGTTGGAAACATTCCGTTGCTGGGTGAAATTTTCACGGGCGGCAAAGGCCAGGGGATATTTGGCCTGACCTTTGCCATGGGTGGGTCCATGGCCAACCCGAAAATCCAGTTCAACCCCTTGTCAGCCATTGCCCCCGGCATTCTGCGCAAGATATTTGAATTCGATGGCTCGGGTCCACCCGCCAAGCAGAAGGTCAAGGAATCAAATTGATCAGCCTTGCTTCGGCTTGATCAGGGCGTGCTTCTTTTTCCCCATCGACAATTTTATCACGCCTTCACCGTTGAGGCTCTTGAGGGTGAGCTGCATTTTCTCGTCGGTGACCGCCAAGTCATTCACGCGGATTGCTCCACCCTGGATGGAGCGGCGCGCCTCGCTATTGGATGATGCAAATCCCGCCAGCACCGCTGCCTGAAGGACCCCAACCCCTGCTGCTAAATCAAGTTCAAGGGTGGGCAGGCCGGCAGCACTTTCGCCTTCTTCAAAGGTTTTACGTGCTGTCTCGGATGCGTCTTTGGCAGCTTCTTGCCCGTGCAGCATGGCCGTCGCCATGTCGGCCAAAGTCTTTTTCGCAATGTTGATTTCCGAACCGCCAAGGGCTTCCAGCTTTGCGATTTCGGCCAAAGGAAGCGTGGTGAAAAGCTTGAGGAAGCGCCCCACATCGGCGTCTTCCGTATTGCGCCAGAATTGCCAGTAGCCGTAGGGCGACAGCATGTCCGCATTGAGCCAAACGGCCCCGCTCGCAGTCTTGCCCATCTTCGCCCCCGAGGCGAGCGTGATGAGTGGCGTGGTAAGCGCAAAAAGCTGGTGCGTGCCCATCCGCCGGCCAAGGTCGATGCCGTTGATGATATTGCCCCACTGGTCCGAGCCGCCCATCTGCAAATTGCAGCCATAGCGCCGGGCCAGCTCTGCAAAGTCATAGGCCTGCAGAACCATGTAGTTAAACTCGATGAACGAAAGCTCGTGTTCACGCTCCAGCCGCAGCTTGACTGAATCCATCGCCAGCATGCGGTTCACCGAAAAGTGCCGGCCAATGTCGCGCAGCATTTCGAGATAGTTCAGCTTTGTGAGCCACTCGGCATTGTCGATCATCAGGGCGTCTTTTGGCCCGGAACCAAAGCGCAGGAACTTGGCGAAAACCTGCTGGATGCCGCGCTTGTTGTCTTCGATATCCTCAAGCGTGAGCAGTTTGCGGCTCTCGTCGCGTCCCGAAGGATCGCCCACCCGCGTCGTGCCGCCGCCCATAAGCGCGATGGCTTTCTGCCCCAGTTCCTGGGCCCAGTGCAGCAGCATGATCTGCACCAATGAGCCCACATGCAGCGATTTTGCCGTGCAGTCAAAACCGATATAAGCTGTGACGTCACCCTTGGCGGCAAGCCCATCAAGGCCTGCCGCATCGGAACATTGGTGAATGTAGCCCCGGGTTGAAAGGCTGTTAAGAAAGTCGGATTTATATGTGCTCATAATGGGCTGCTCATAGCATGGGATAAACCAGTGTCAAAACTCACAACCGCA
>JBBQNU010000094.1:0-12369 GCA_038330285.1 Hyphomicrobiales bacterium
TCATAAAGTCTGAAATGTCGGGGCGTAGCGCAGTCTGGTAGCGCACCTGCCTTGGGCGCAGGGGGTCGCGAGTTCGAATCCCGCCGCCCCGACCATTCAGGAATTTGACAGTGAAGAGGGCAGGACGGCCATGGTCGCACGCATTTACAAGCCTTCCCGCAGCGCCATGCAATCGGGCAAGGGCAAGTCGGAAAGCTGGCTGCTCGAATTTGAATCGGACGCGCCGCGCACCACCGACCCCCTGATGGGCTGGACCTCTTCGGGCGATACACGCCAGCAGCTCAGACTCAGCTTCGAAACGAAGGAACTGGCCATCGCCTATGCCACGAAGAATGGCCTGGCCTATGTCGTGGCAACCGAACCTCCCGTGCGCCTGCACAAGAAGTCCTATTCCGATAATTTCAAATGGGGCCGGTCTGACAACTGGACCCATTGAGGAGCCAACATACGACCTCGTAGCTCAGTTGGACTAGAGCAAGTGCCTTCTAAGCACTAGGTCGCTGGTTCGAATCCAGCCGAGGTCGCCAAGTTTTTCACATAGGTAGAGCAGGTCGATTGTGGATCGCATGTGAGGCCATATGCAGGATCACTTTGATGCGCGGGGAATTCTCCCACGAGAATACAAGCACTGACGAGAGAACCCAACTTGACTCTTTGGCGGACCTATTGCTACTCATTGGAGAAAGGCATCTGCTTGGTGGATTGGAGACGGTCAGATGCAAACTTCTGATATATCAGTCACGAATTCGCATCCGGCCTACGAATTATCGGTTCTCGCAAAAGCCACCCCTGACATGGTGCGCCTGCATCCGTTTCCCCATGTGGTAATTGAGAATGCCCTGGACCCGGCATTGTTTGCAGCATTGTCCGCCACGTTCCCGGAGTCCGGGATATTCCTCGACGGCAACGAGCCAGGCAACAACAAATATTTCTGGCTGAGAGGCCACCGCGCTGTTCAGGAGCCGAACGTCCACCAGCTCTGGAAAGAGTTCGTGAAATTTCACACGTCGAATGAGTTCTTCCAGGATGTCCTTCGCGTATTTGAGGATGCCATTGTCGCCGAATATCCGGCACTGGCTCCGCGTTCGATGTCCACCGCGATGCGCTTTGTCGATGGCCCGCGTGACGTTTCCCTGGATTGCATCCCTGTCTACTGCTCGCCTGTGATCAGGGAGGAGACGAGCTCCCGCGGGCCGCATTTGGACCGGGAAGTATCTTTGTATGGAGGGCTCCTCTACATGCGGTTGCCGGCTGATGACAGCAAGGGCGGTGATTTCGTTGTCCACACCTCCTCACCGGATATTGCCGCCGCGGAATATGACAGTGGCAACCACCTGCTCGCAGGCTCCATCGGCGATTTCGATACGATCAAGTACAAAGCCAATACCCTGGTGTTCTTCATCAACACGGCGCGTTCAATTCACAGCGTTACGCCACGCTCCAAAACGCTGCATCCCCGGCTGCACGTGAGCATTTTGGGAGAAGTGGGCAAACCGCTCTTCTCCATCCGCAAGCCGGTGGCTGGCACTGGGCAGACCAACGCGTGGTATGGTAACAGATGACAGATGCTTGCAGGCCCCGCAAATAGAACCGAGCGTCTGCTCGTCCTGGTAATGAATCCGGACCTCGCAGGTTTTGACGATTTCCTGGAAATCGCGCGGGAAATCCAACGCCTTGACCCTACAATCGCTATCCATATTCTTACTCCCCGTGACAAGCCTGAAGCTGTACCTTTCCATAAATGGCAGTGGCCTTCCCTGACCATTGGCATCGGCACGGGACTGGGTGAATTCATTCCGGCCCGCGGCGGGGTAATGCAGGCGCAATTTGTCAAGAAGTTTGACCAATTCGAACGCTTCAAAGCCCTTGGAATAGCCACGCCCCTGACCGCAAAGCTCGACGAAAAACAAAGCTACACAGAGGAGAAATGGGGGGAGTTTGTTGTCTTGAAGACGCTGCCTTTCACTCTGATAAGCGGTGGCGAGGATATCAGGATGATGCGGACCCGCCGCCTGGAGCGCCTGTGCCGGGCAGGCGAAATTTGGTCGGTTCTTGGCAACCGGACGCCACGGCTGGTGCAAACCTTCATCGATACAGGCAAAATTCCCACGAGCTGGCGCATATTAACGCTCCTCGGCCGGCCCTTGCACTGCGTGAAAAACATGTGCCCGATCCTTCGCCCCGATCTCGAAGCCGATGATCTTGCCATAGAAAGCTCGATTGTCGCGACAAACCATTCCAAACTTCCCCCGATTTATTCCGGCAATGATAAGCGCTCGCAGGAGTTCGAACCGGAAGTTCTAGAATTTGCCCAACGTGTGTCGCAGGCCTATCCGCGCATACCACTGCAGGGCATCGATGCCATACGGGATATCAATACCGGAAAACTTTACGCCCTTGAGATCAATGGCGGCGGCAACACCTGGCATTTCTCCTCACCGCGCGCCGCAAAGTCGCGCGCCGAAGGCCTCACCCGCGAGTTGCGGATATCGCAGTTCAATGCCTGGAAAGTGGCTGCCGAAGCGCTTATTGCCACTGTGCAAGCTGAAGCGTCTTAAGTTCGCAGCTGACAGGCCGCGGGGATTTTTTGGCATCATGGAATCGGGCCCGGTTCAGTGCTTGCCTGACAGGTGGAAAGCAACGGCTTCAGGTCGCCAAGTCTTTCAATGAGCTAAAATTGCGTCCCCGCAGCCTATTGCGGGTGCGGTTTGTTGAACTGGAGCACTTTGGGATGATGCGGCTCGCCGGCGAACTCAATCCCAAGTGATACGCCGCCGCTCCACCGGGCAACCGCCGGGTACAACAGGTTTTCCGAGACAACCAAAAGGTCGAATTTTTCCGGGATATCGATGAAGGGAGGGATATCAATGCGCGCCCCGCCAACGCTCAAATCCCGGATTGTCACATTGATGGCGCCCCTGAAAGCCGAAGATACGATCTTGGCTTCTTTGAACACCCGGTGCCGGGGATGTTTGCGGTGATCTGTGGAGACTCTGGCGTTTAACATGGTGCATCAAGTCTCTACCATTTGTTCCAAAAATAAAATGGGATGAGGTTAAGTCGGTTAAAATTTCCTTGCTGCAAAACCTAAAAATTTAACGGTTGGTCCAAGGCCGTTTGTTAGTACAACTATGTTGAAGGCGCTCAGAATGACCACACCATCAATGTGGCGAGCCCCAGCAGCAAACCCATGCTGAAGATGTCGGTAGCGGTAGTCAGGAAGATGCTCGATGCGGTGGCGGGATCGGCGCCATAGCGCTTGAGCGTCAGCGGCACAAGGGCGCCGCAGATGCCACTCACCGTGCACGAGCCAATCATCGCGAGGAACACCACGATGGAAAGCATAAGCGCATCAGGTGATTGCTGCCCCGTCGCCGTGACATACATAGCCACGCCCGCGATGAGGCCCACAGGCCCGCCATTCAAGGCGCCCAGAACGCCCTCCTTGGTCACCAGCTTCATCCCGTCGCCGTCCTTGATTTCGCCCAGCGTGATTCCACGCAGTGTTACGGCCAGCGCTTGGCAACCAGTATTGCCCGATTGCCCGGCCAGCACCGGCAGGAAAGCAGCCAATATGACAAGCTGATCAATTGTGCCCTGGAACAGCGCCACCACGGCGCCCGCCAGAAAGGCGGTCAGAAGATTGAGTTGGAGCCATGGGTGGCGGAAACGGAAGGCGCGCCACAGGGGCGTGGAAATGCGTTCCTCCTTTTCCACACCCACCATGCTGCCAGCCTGCGCCGTGATCTCGAATGCCTTGGCCTCGAACAGCGTTTGGCCACGCACCAGGCCGAGAAGCGTGCCGTCATCGGCGCACACTGGGTACACCGGATAGTGGCGCGCCAGCGTGAGCGGCATCGCCTCCGATTGCGCCATGCTGGCGCGAAAGGCGAACACATCGCGCAGCATGATGTCGGTGAGCAGCGTCTGGTGGCTGTTGAACAAGAGATCCCGCATCGTCACCAGGCCAAGCAACCTGCCGGCGCCGTCCACGACATAGCCATAGGTGACCATCACGTTCTGCAGCAGCTTGCGCAAGGCTTCGATCGCCTCACCCACGTTCAAACCCGGTGCGAGCACCGACTGGGCGGGCTCCATCATGCGGCCGATGGTGTCGGGCGCGAAGCCCTGATTGCGTTGCCATTGCTGTGCCAGCTCAGGTGTTGCGGCACGGAGTATGGCCTGGCGCAGCGCCGGCTCCAACGTGGTCAGAATGTCCTGCACGAAACCCTGATTGAGTTGCACCAGCGCTTCGAAGGCAACGGAAGGAGCAACCCCATTGAGCAGGCGGCCGGCCGCGTCGGGACTGTGCGCCTGCAAGGTACGCACGAGCGTGCCAAGCTCCTCGCTCATGGTACTGGCTGGCATAACAGCGGGCAGGGTGGCAGACGGCATGGGGCCATGGTCCTCTAGGGTCAGGGGCGCGCCATGAACGTTAGCAACGGATCAAGGGTTTTGATAAGAGGTAATTGCGCTTCCCGCGCATTCCCGTGCCGATTTAACATCGGTAACGTTTGCAGTTAATCACCTTGTGCTATCGGTCGTGCCGACTCATCCAATCGATGGCGTAAGGCACGAACCACGGGTTTCCCCAATAGAGCGGGTTGGATGGCATGGGGCGGTCGAAGGCGCTCTCCCCGCCTTTCCGGCCGAGGATGCGCCGCGCCAGTTTTTGCCCAAACAGGGTGCCCATGGGGACGCCCGCGAAGCAATAGCCAACAGCGAAATGAATGCCCTCATGGCGGCCGATGTGCGGATAGAGGTCGAAAGTTCCGCTGCACTTGCCGGTCCACACATTGTCGAAACGGAGATTGGAAAGCTCGGGAAAGATCCGCATGAGCCGGATGTGCAGCCGCTCGGCCATGATGCGAAGATCCTGGTTGCGCCCTCCGGTGAGGCCGCCGAAGATGATGCGCGTAGGGTCACCCGGCGCACGCCTGATCCAATCGACATTGAAATTCCAGTCGATGAACGTGCGGTCTCCCGGCAGCAACTGGCGCACCCGCTCCGCATCCATCTGTTCCGACACGGTCTGATAAGCGTCAAACGGCATCACCCGGCGCTTGAGCCACGGAAACGCATTGCCGGAATAGCCGTTCGTGGCAACGATAACGTCCCGCGCCGCAACGCGCGCCCGTGGCGTCTGCACTATGAAACCTGCGCCGTCGCGGCCAATGCGGAGGACCGGCGTATGAGCAGCAATGATGACACCGGCGGCCCGCGCCGCATCGAGTAAACCCTGGTGGTAAAGACCAGGATGAAGCCCTGCGTGATCCTCGATCTTGACCCCGCCGAAGTAACGTCCGGTGCCGATTTCTTTTGCCTGCTCGGCCCGGCTCACCATGGCGAATGGCTCGCGCAAATGTTTTTCCCTGAGAGCGAACTCGCGGGCCATGGCCTCATACATGGCTGAACTCGTCGCCAGCAGCAATCGCCCCTGCTGGCTATAGTGGCAGGCGATGTTTTCGCTCGCCACTATCTCCTTCACCGCCAGAAAGGCCTCCATCAACTCGCCATAGATTTGCGTGGCGAAGGGCAGGCCATGGCTCTCCACCAGCTCGCCGAATCCGTGCTTGAGGGTGCGGCCCACATACCCCGCATTGCGCGTGCTGGCGCCATAGCCCGGCTCCTGTGCCTCGAATACCGTGACCTGCCTGCCGCCCCGCGCCAAATGCAGCGCCGCTACTAGCCCGGTGATGCCGGAACCGATAATCGCCACGTCGGCGCTAGGGGGAGGCGTCCCGGTTGGTTCCTCCTTGTGAGGCGCTGCCCGCCACCAATAGGGATCGAAGGAACAATTTTCGGTCAGAACTCGGCTGCCACTCACCACCGCGTCATTGCCCCCGCGCTTTGTCCGCTTTCAGCCAGCGAAACAGCTCTTCCATGCGCGCCGCAATGAGCTGGGCGCCATCGCGTTTTGACCAGTCATGGACGCCTCGGCCATTGGCAATCCCGTTGGCGCCCTTGGCCACCAGTTCGGCGATTGCCGCGGGTGGTTCGGAGCTGGCATCCAGATGCGGCATAAGCGATTTGCCGAAATGATACATGGTGTAGAGGCCGCCGGCATCCGCCGATTCGAGTGGCCCCGTGATGCCGACGCGGCGGCCAAAACTGTTGCGCACCACCGTGTCGATGGCTTCGGCACTTGCCGCACCCGATGCCCACAATGCCCACGCCTCGCGCAGCATGGCAAATTGCAGGCGATTGCCGATAAAGCCCGGAATTTCCTTGTCAATTATGGCCGGTTCCTTGCCCGCCTGCTTAAGAACTGCGCAAACCCACCGCGTGACATCCGGCGATGTTTTTGGACCGGCGCAGACCTCAACCAGGGGAATGAGCTGCGGCGGATACCAGAAATGTGTGGCAATCACCCGCTCCGGATGTGCCACCTTGGCGATGAGTGCGCTGGCGGGTTGCCCGCTTGATGAGCCCAGAACGGCGGGCGGCGGACAGATCTGATCCAGCTTCCCAAAGAGTTCAACCTTAAGCGGCAGGTCTTCGGTCACCGCCTCGATGACCAATTGAGCTGCTGCCGCATCCTCAAGCTGCAACGACGTCCGAATTCGCGCGAGAGTGGCCGGTAATGAAGATTTCTCGATGAGCCCATGCACCGCAAAATCGCCGAGACTGGCGGCGATCTTCTTCATGGCCCGGTCAAGGGAGTCCTGATTTCGGCCAATCAAAATGACCCTGTTGCCGGCGGCGGCGAATATCTGCGCGATGCCGTGGCCGATGATGCCGTTACCTATGACTGCAACCGTCTCAAGCCGCCCGAGATTCATGTGTCCCCAGAGATTTTGTTTTGTTTATCTGCCACGAGGTTGGCGCAATGAAACGCCGGTGGCAAGATGGGAATTCGCGTCAGTCCCGGCATTATCTTGCAACTCTTATCCGAGGGGCGCTACTATCGCTGACGCGGGCTGGGTGAGAATCCATTTCCGCACTGCTCGAACTGTTCCTAAAGGTAAGACAATAATGGGAAATCTGATCCGGCAAGACATTGGCGAGAAAACCGGTGCCCTTTTGATTCTCATCATTGCCTTGACCGTGGTGCCCACACCTTCGTTCGCCGGCTTCTTCGGAAATTCTGACCAGGCAATTCTGGACGCCGGCGGCACAATCAGCAGGGTCGCTCCCAACTGGCGCATCGTTTGCCTTGGCGAAGGTATGGATGCCTTTGGGGTGGTTTCAAAACATAAGCATTGCAGGATTGAGAAGCATGACTTCAAGGCCATTGCCGTCATAACCTCCGAAGGCCTTTCCATACCGTATCTCCCGTCTCGACCCGCTTGCGGAGGCTATTCTGGACGGATGAGGGTTGATGGAAAGCCAATAGGCAAGCTGCCGCTCTATGCAAAAATTGCCGCAATGTCTCAAGGCGTGACATTCTCCCGGCCATATCAAACCCAATGGTCGAAGTGCGCCAAGTACACGGAGTTCACCGGCCTGTACCGGTTTTCCGCAGCGCTTGCACGTCTCAAGGTGCAGTGGCGGAATTTCAAGTAGAGCCGGTCTGACGGGAACGCCATTAGGTTCTTTCCAGGTGCGCGCACCACCGCGAACTAATAAATCAGTGCATAACTTTTTCAGCGAATTGAAATAATTTTGTCATGTGGGCATCGTTACAGCGATAGCAGGTGCGGATCTCCTGTCGTGTTCTTCAGTTTCTGAGAAGTTTGAGACGTGGCAGACGTTCCCAAAATCAATAGTCACAACTTCGCGGCATTTCGCGCCCAGGCCGAGCGCTGCTTTCAACATGCGCAGCTCGCCGTCGACCAGGAAACCAAATTGCGCTGGACGTCCCTGGGTGAAACCTGGCTGGTGTTTGCCGACAAGCTCGGAATGCGCTGGCCAATGCCCATGTGCGAAACCGTCAAGGACACGGCCTCGCACACTTACCATTGATAATCAGGCCATTTACGGCGTGACAAAATCACCGCATTTGGGTGCGGGCAGCGGTCCCCAAGGCATGATCGGAACCGTGGAGGTTGAGTTCTGCGGGCTGCCCTCGATGATCTTGTCCGTATAGGCCAAGTACACCAGAACATTCCGCTTGGCGTCGCAGCCGCGCACGATCTGCATTTTCTTAAAAAAGAGCGAGCGGCGCTGCCGGTAGATTTCCTCGCCTTGCGTGAACTTGGCCTTTAGCTTCACCGGACCCACCTGGCGGCAGGCCAGCGACGTCTCGGAACGCTCTTCCGCAAATCCAGCCCAGCCCGACCATCCGCCAATCTCGGGCACCGTAAAGTAGCAGGCGACGCCATCTACTTGGGGATCGTCAATCACATAGGTGGCAAGCTTGGCATCGGGTGACAGCAATCGCCACACGGTGGTCTTTTTGAAGATGAGCTCCGGATCATCGCCCGCCTGCGCGAAGGCTGTGACGGTGAGCGCCAGAAGCACTGAAATCAATACAAAAATCCGGAAAAACAATTTCATCCCAAACTCCTTTAAAGGCCATAGATAGGAATTATATCCAGCAATTCAAGAAGTTTTTTGGAGCCGTTCAAACCCTTGTTTTAAATCATCAATCAGGTCATCAGGGCTCTCAAGGCCAATATGGAAGCGCAGACATGGGCCAGGGGCTGTCCATGTTGTGGCGGTCCGCACCGGTTTGAAGGGAACAACAAGGCTCTCGAATCCACCCCAGCTAAACCCCATGCCGAAGAGACTTAAATCATCAAGCATGGCGGCAAGCGCCTGTTCAGATACAGGTTTCAACACGATGGAAAAAAGCCCCGAGGCGCCGGTGAAATCCCGTTTCCACACCGCATGGCCCGGCGCATTGCTCAGGGCAGGGTAGAGAATGCTTTCAACCTCGTTCCGCCCGCGCAGCCATTCCGCCACGGTCGTGGCGTTGCGCATGTGCCGTTCGAGCCGCACGCTCATGGTGCGAAGGCCCCGCAATGCCAGATACATGTCATCTGGACCGGCAAACTGCCCCATCGTCTCGAATGCCTGCTTAAACTGTCCCCAGGTTTTTTCATTGCAAACCGTGGACCCCAGCATCGCGTCCGAATGGCCAACAATATATTTCGTAGCCGCCTGAATCGAAACATCACAGCCATGTGCAAAGGCTTTGAAATAAAAACCGCCTGCCCAGGTGTTGTCCAATATCACGATGCAGTTTTTGGCATGGGCAACTTCCGCAATCGCCGGAATGTCCTGCACCTCCATCGTTTGCGAGCCCGGGCTCTCGCAATAAACAACTTTGGTATTGGCGCGGATCAGGCCGGCAATGCCGCGCCCGATAAGCGGATCATAATAGGTCGTCTCAATCCCCAATCCCTTGAGAATGGAATCACAGAGCTGGCGCACCGGATAATAAACCGTGTCAGGGATGAGCACATGCTCGCCATTTTTCAGGAAGGCCAGCAGTGTCGTCGTGACGGCCGCAAGCCCTGAAGAAGAAATCTTGCAATCATGGCCGCCTTCAAGGGACGCGATGGCCGTTTCCACCGCCCGCGATGTTGGTGTGCCTTTCCGCCCATAAGTATAGGGCTGGTCACGTTCATGAAGGGCTTTCACTGTCGGGAAAGTGATGGTGGAGGCATGATAGACCGCCGGATTGACGATCCCGTGTTCCGCGTATTCGCGGCCCGCCACCACCAGTCTGGTTTCGGGCTTCAATGAAGTAAGATCGGTCTTCTTTTTTGACATTTCCGCGTCCAGTCGGGTTAATACAACCCTCTACATGCCAAGACAGGCTAGAGAAAGCAAATGAGCGACATGTCTCCCCTGCAAAGGCTGCTCCTTAAGGCCATGCGTTACGCCAGCCTGGCCGCCGCAATTCTGCTCCTTGGTTTCCTGGTTCTGGCGCTTTGGCAAAAGTCCGGTGCCGATTTTACAATGCAGGACTATGGTTTCATGGCAATCGTGGCTTTGATGTTTCTGGGAGCAGTTTGGCTGTTTCGCGCCATTGGCCGTGAAATGGATAATCCCGGGGCTTGAACCTGAGCCTCCAAACCAGTACTAAGGCGCGCAACTAACGGGTGAAACTGATGATTTCTGAAAAGCGCGGGGCCGCATCGAAGGACTGGATCAAAGGGGCAACCGGTGATTGGGAAATCATCATTGGCCTCGAAGTCCACGCCCAGGTCACCTCGAAATCCAAGCTCTTTTCCGGCGCTTCTGCTGAGTTCGGCGGCGAGCCCAATGATCACGTCTCGCTTGTCGATGCCGCCATGCCCGGCATGTTGCCGGTGATCAATGAGTATTGTGTGGAACAGGCGGTGCGCACCGGCCTTGGCCTGAAGGCCAAGATCAACAATTATTCAATCTTCGACCGGAAGAACTATTTCTACCCCGATTTGCCGCAGGGCTACCAGATTTCCCAGTACAAGCAGCCCATCGTGGGCGAAGGTGTCGTCACCATTGACCTTGATGACGGCAAGACTGTCGATGTGGGCATTGAACGCCTGCATCTCGAACAGGACGCCGGCAAATCCATTCACGACCAGCACCCCAGCATGAGCTTCGTTGATCTCAACCGCTCCGGCTGCGCCCTGATGGAAATTGTCTCGAAGCCTGACATGCGCTCCTCCGATGAGGCGCGCGCCTATGTGACCAAGCTGCGCCAGATCATGCGTTACCTCGGCACCTGTGACGGCAACATGGAGCAGGGCTCGCTTCGCGCTGACGTCAACGTGTCGGTGCGCAAGCCCGGCGACAAGTTCGGCACCCGCTGTGAAATCAAGAATGTGAACTCGGTGCGCTTCATGGGCCAGGCCATTGAATTCGAGGCCCGCCGCCAGATCGGCATTCTCGAGGATGGCGGCACGATCGATCAGGAAACCCGGCTTTACGACCCCAAGAAGGGCGAAACCCGCTCCATGCGCTCCAAGGAAGAGGCTCATGATTACCGCTACTTCCCCGATCCAGATTTGCTGCCTCTTGAATTCACCGACGATTGGGTGGCGGCGATCAAGAACAGCCTGCCGGAACTGCCCGATGAAAAACGCAACCGCTTCGTGAGCGCCTATGGCCTGTCGATCTATGATGCCAGCGTACTGAGCGCCGAACGGGCCTGGTCGGACTTCTTTGAAGCGACGGCCAAGGGCAGGGACGGCAAGATCACGGCAAACTGGGTCATCAACGAGCTCTTTGGCCGCCTGAACAAGGAAGGCAAAACCATTGAAACCACGCCGGTTTCCGCCCGCCAGCTTGGCGAAATCGTGGATCTCATAACCTCGGGCACAATCTCGGGGAAAATAGCCAAGGACGTCTTCGAGATCGTCTGGACCGAGGGCGGTTCGCCGTCTGAGATTGTCGAAAGCCGGGGCCTGAAACAGGTGACCGACAGCGGTGCCATCGAAAAGGCCGTGGACGAGATAATTGCCCAGAATCCTGACAAAATTGCCGCTGTTTTGGCCAAACCCTCCATGCTGGGCTGGTTTGTGGGCCAGGTCATGAAGTCCACCGGCGGCAAGGCAAATCCCCAGGCCGTTAACGATATGCTCCGCCAAAAACTTGGAATTAACTAAGTAAATTCAGCCTCTTAGATAGTATTTCCGTTTCCGAATATTTTCCGCTATAGTCCGTGTGCAGATTTGTTATGCAGGTGGGACAAGCGAGGATACTCCGATGGCTAAATCAGCCAAGAAAGCGGCTAAAAAAGCTGTTGCCAAAAAAAAGCCAGTAAAATCAAAGCCTAAGAAGGCTATCAAGGCGGTAGCCGCAAGTGGCGACAAGCAGCGTTTTACCCTCCATGGCACCATGACCTCCGGCCCTTCCTACACGGTGGGGCTCATGCTCTCCCTGTGCCGTCATCCCTTTTCCTACATCCACGTCAACCTCCGCGAGGGCCAGCACAAGCAGCCGGACTATTTGGTTAAGAACCGCTATGGCCAGGTTCCGGCCCTGCGTGACGGCCAGCTCTTCCTGGTGCAGTCCGCAGCGATCCTCGAACATTTGTCCGAGACCCTTCACAAGTTTGACGGCAAGACCCCGATTGAAAAGATCCGGGTGCGCGAGTGGCTGTTCTGGCAGTGGGACAAGCTCTCCGTGCCATTGCTGCGCTTGCGGGCCCGCAACCGCGGTTTCCGCCAGTTCGGCGATGAAGTCCGCACCATGTATGACACCGAAGCCAAGGCGGCCTTGGCGGTCATTGAACATGAATTGGCAAAGTCCGAATGGATTGTCGGCAAGAAACCGACTATCGCCGATATTGGCAGTTATGCCATCGTGCGCTACGCGCCCGAGGCCATGATTGATCTCACGCCATACCCCAATATCGTGGCCTGGAAAAAACGTATTGAAGCTATGCCGGGTTTTGGTACACCGGAACAGATTCTGCCAATGGAGAGCAGACTTCTCTGATTCCTGACGAAGGCATTCCTTGTGGACGAAATAAAGAAAAAGAAGTTCGTG
>JBBQNU010000095.1:0-12292 GCA_038330285.1 Hyphomicrobiales bacterium
AAGTTTTGCTAGCGATTAAGCAGCAGTCAGATTACCAGCCGAGCTCTTGCCCGTGCGCTTGTCGGTCACGATTTCAAAGGAGACCTTCTGGCCTTCCTTGAGAGTGCGCAGACCGGCGCGCTCTACAGCGGAAATATGGACAAATACGTCCTTGCTTCCGTTGTCCGGTTGAACAAAGCCGTAGCCTTTTTGCTCATTAAACCACTTTACAGTACCCGTATTCATGGGATCGTCCTTCAGTTGGGTTATAGTGAGGCCTCGATGAAATGCAAAAGCAGCGCATAAAGACCCGTGTAGTCGATTGTTGGAGGAGTCCTTGCGTGCGCGCAACCCTAGCGGGTAGCGGAGCGGCCAATCGTCCGGCCCAAGTTTTCGATCCAGATGATATGGAACAAGTTGACGCAGGATGCAAGTATTTCCTTTTGCTGGAATCGCGGCAGCGGATTAAGCTGCGGAAATGACTCATAAATCCCGCGTGACCACGCTTCGGCTGCTTTTCAAAAAACAAGGACTTACGGGGCTGATCATCCCCCGGCAGGACGAATTCCAGGGTGAATATGTGGCAGCCTACGCCGAAAGGTTGCGCTGGCTCACCGGTTTTGCCGGGTCCTGGGGCATGGCCATCCTCACCCGCACAAGAGGAGCTATTTTCGTTGATGGCCGCTACACCATCCAGGTGCGCCAGCAGGTCGATACCAACCTCTTCATTCCCCACCATCTCGTCGACGAACCGCCCGCCACCTGGATCGCTGAAAACCTGAAAAAGGGCGAGGTCCTGGGTTATGACCCGTGGCTGCTGACCGCCGATCAGGCCGAGCGCTTCGCGGCGGCCTGCGCCAAGGCGGGGGCCAAGCTGCAGGCCCTTGCCAGCAATCCCATCGATGCGATTTGGGAAGATCAGCCCAAACGGCCAACCGCCTCCCTCTCGGTTCAGCCCCTGCAGTTTGCAGGCCAGAGTGTTGCCGACAAGTTGGCAATGATTTCAAAGCTGCTCGGCAAGGCCGGAGCCGACGCCACCGTGCTCACTCAGCCCGACTCAGTCGCCTGGGTTTTCAATATCCGCGGCCACGACGTGCCTTACACGCCCGTTGTCCTTGCCTATGCCATCCTGAAGCGGAAAGGCAAAGCCGAACTCTTCATCGACAAGGCAAAGCTGCCGGAAGATGTGCAGGCCCATCTCAAGAAATCCGTCACCGTCAGGAAACCTGCCGAGTTTGAATCGGCCTTGAAGGCCCTTGGAAAATCCGCCGTTCAGATCGATGGCAATTGGGCTCCGGCAAAAATCAAACTGGCGCTGGCCAAGGCAAAAATCATCAACGCCACTGACCTCTGCGTTCTGCCCAAGGCAAAAAAGAACAAGACCGAGCAGGAAGGTGCCCGCGCCGCCCATCGGAGGGATGGCGTTGCCATGTCCCGCTTCCTCTGCTGGCTGGAAAGTGCCGCACCGCAAGGCGGCCTGACGGAATGGTCGGTAGCGGAAAAGCTGGAGCAATTCCGCAAAGACACCGGCATGCTGCTTGATCTCTCGTTTGACAGCATTGCGGGCGCCGGCCCCAACGCCGCCATTCCGCATTATCATGTGAACCCCGATGATTGCCTGCCGCTCAAGATCAATGAAATCTTCCTCATCGATTCCGGCGGCCAGTATCAGGACGGCACCACCGACATTACCCGTACCGTTATCGTCGGTGAGCCAACCGAGGAAATGCGCGACCGCTTCACCCGCGTGCTGAAAGGCATGATTGATGTCTCGCGCATCCGTTTCCCCAAAGGCACCTGCGGATCGCAAATCGATGTGCTCGCCCGCCAAAGCCTGTGGGCTGCCGGCCTGGATTACGATCACGGCACGGGCCATGGCGTTGGCTCCTATCTCTCCGTGCATGAAGGCCCGGCCCGCATCAACAAGTCGGACCGCATAGCCTTGGAACCCGGCATGATCCTCTCCAACGAGCCCGGCTTCTACAAGCAGAATGACTTCGGCATCCGCATTGAAAACCTGCTGCTCATTCACGAAGCCAAAGCCATCGACGGCGGCGAGCGCCCCATGATGGGCTTTGAGACGCTGACGCTCTGCCCCATCGAACGGCGTATGATCGATACGAAGCTGCTCACACGCGACGAACTGCACTGGCTCGACGCCTATCACGCCCGCGTTCTCAAGGAAGTGGGCGATCACTTGTCGGGCGCTGAATTGGATTGGCTAAAAAGGGCCTGCACCCCATTCTCCTGACCCCTCATGCTGAGGTGCGAGCAACGCGAGCCTCGAAGGATCTGTATATCCGCATCCACCAGCCCTTCGAGGCCTTGGCTGTCGCCAAGGCACCTCAGGGTGAGGGATAGGCGGTGCCTAGCCAAGAACCATCCTCAGCAGCACAACGCTAATTACACCAATCAGGATGGTCGCAATAAACGGCAGGCGCATAAAGGCGGCAGTAGCTGTGAGCGCCGCGGCAATGGTTTCTGCAATGCCCGTTGTCAAAATCGTCGGCGCGATAACGGCCATCAGTATGGCCGGCGGCATGGCATCAAGCGCCGCCTTCAGTCTGCCCTTCACCATCACTCCGCGCATCAGATAAAGGCCGCTCACCCGCGTAACGTAAGTCGCGAGCGCCATGCCGATAATTGCCAGGAAAATGTGGGATCAAGGCTCATGGTGCTTCATTCGTATGGAGGAGTGCCGCCACGGCAACGCCGGCAAGGCCGCCGGCGACAATGTACCAGGCGCCCGGCACCGCGAACTTGACGAGTGCAGCCGTAATGGCACTGGCGGCCAGCACCGCCCCGGTGCGCGGCCCTTTCCAGAAGCCTGCAATGATGCTGATGAACAGCGCTGAAAAAGCGAAATCCAATCCGATGGCGGCGGGATCGCCAAAAGAGCGGCCAACTGCAGCGCCAATGGTGGGGGCCGTGGTCCACGACACCCACATGGGCAATCCGAGGCCAAAATAATAGGCAAGCGTCAAAGGCTTGGTTTGCACGCGGCGCTCCGAAAACGCCCAACTCTCATCCACCAGCAGGAACATCATCAGCGGATGCCAGCGCCTGTCAATGCCGCGCATGTGACGAGACAATGACGCGCCCATGAGAACATGCCGGATGTTGACGATAAGGGCCGTGACCGTGAGCAGCATCCAGGGCACGGGATCGCGCCACACCTCAAGGGCCACAAACTGTGCAGCCCCCGCAAAGACCGAGCCGCTCATCAGCCCCGCTTCCAAAGGAGACAATCCCTTGCCTGCGGCAAGCGTTCCCCACAGCAGGCCAATTGGCGTTGCTGCAACGAGCACGGGAAGAATTTCGAGAGCCCCTTGCCGGAACTCCCGCATCGAAGAGTTCATGCGCAGGCCTTGCTCAGGCGGAACCTTCCGGGCGTGATGCCGAGCCTCGACTTGAACACGCGCGTCAGGTGGCTTTGATCGGAAAACCCGCATTGCGCGGCCACATGGGTTGCGCTCAGGCCAGCCCGCAGCAGGTTGCAAGCCAGATGCACCCGCCGGTCCACCAGCCAGTTGTGCGGCGTCATGCCCGTAGCCTTGCGGAACACCCGGATGAGATGGAAGGGGCTGAGACCCGCCGCCTGCGCCAGGTGTTCAAGTTCCACCTGTTCGTCAACATGGGCCGCGAGATAATCTTTGGCGCGGCGCACTGCGAGAGGCTCGCGGCCAGCAACTCCTACTGCACCCAGGCCCCCGGCATGGCGGTCAATCATGTCGAGCAGCACCGCGGTCAGCGCCTCATCAACGCCCAGCGGCTCCGCTCCTGCTTCAAGCGCTTCGTGGGCCCGCAGGTAGCGGGCGGCAAGCAACTCGTCCTTGATGACAGGGCCGTTGAACTGCGGCGCATGGGCCCGCCTGCCCGTCGCCATTTCCACGATGTTTTGCAGCAATGACGGCTTGGGATAAATCATCCGGTAGCTGTAGCCGTCGCCTTCCGGCACCGCGTCATGAACCTCGCCGGGATGAACGAAGCACAGTTCGCCCGGCCCTGCCCGCAGCAGCGAGCCGCTGATCCGGTAAACATTCACGCCCCCCACCACCGCGCCGATCACGTAGCTTTCATGGGTATGGGGCGGGAACACATGGGTGCGGAAGGTGGCCGCCAGGCATTCCAGGGACTCATGCCGGTTCACGCGCCAGAATGACGTTTCATCATTCTCGGCCAAATCATCCAGCGTATCGTCGGGGGCAAGAAGTTTCATGGGGCATATTTAGCAGGCCGCGAGGAAAACGCTTGTACAGAATTGCGCCTATTTGGGCTCCCCCACACGGCGAAACCACTCGGCTTCGTCAATGACTTCGACCTTGTGTTTCTCGGCTTCCTTGAGTTTTGAGCCCGCCCCCGGACCCGCCACCAGCAGATCAGTTTTCTTTGAAACCGAGCCCGCCACCTTCGCTCCAAGCCGCTCCGCCATGGATTTAGCTTCCTCGCGCGTCATCATTTCCAGTGCCCCGGTAAAGACCACGGTCTTTCCCGATACCGGCGACCAAGCGGC
The DNA here is from genome assembly GCA_038330285.1 of Hyphomicrobiales bacterium. Taxonomy (GTDB): domain Bacteria; phylum Pseudomonadota; class Alphaproteobacteria; order Rhizobiales; family Aestuariivirgaceae; genus Aestuariivirga. The sequence continues at coordinate 4,493 of JBBQNU010000095.1, forward strand.
AACGGCCGCGAGCGCCGCCGGTGTGACATGCTTCAGCAACTCGTTGACTACCTCGATGTTGTGGCCCTCGCCGAAGAACTGCGTGATCGCTTCGGCCACCACGGACCCGATCCCATCAATCGCATTAAGTTCGTTCCAAGCCTCTGACTCAGGCAGCGCCGCCATCATCTGATCGCGGAAAATCTCCGCCGACCCATAAGCCCGCGCCAGAACCCGCGCCGTGGTTTCGCCCACGTGGCGAATGCCGAGAGCAAATATAAAGCGGTCAAGGGCAATGCTGCGGCGCTGATCTATGGCGTCAAAGAGCTTCTTGACGCTGGCCTCGCCCCAGCCTTCGCGGTCTTTCAGTTTCTTCAGAGAGCGCTCATTGCGCGCCGCAAGGGTGAAGATATCCGACGGCGATTGAATGAGGCCGTCGTGATAGAACTCCTCAATGATCTTGTCTCCCAGCCCTTCGATATCGAAGGCGTTGCGCGAGGCGAAATGCTTGAGGCGCTCCACCCGTTGCGCCGGGCAGATGAGCCCGCCCGTGCAGCGCCGCACCACATCGGTCTTGCCCGTGTCACGCTCCTCACGCTCCGCATGGCTGCCGCATGCAGGACAAACCTTTGGAAACTCATAAGGTTTCGCGCCGCGGAGGCGCTTCTCCACGATCACTGCAACAATCTGTGGGATGACATCACCGGCCCGCTGCACCGTGACCGTGTCGCCGATGCGCAAATCCTTGCGGGCAATTTCATCCTCATTATGCAGCGTAGCATTGGAGACAACCACACCACCGACAGTCACCGGCCTGAGCCGCGCCACCGGCGTCAAAGCCCCGGTGCGGCCTACCTGAATGTCGATGCCTTCCAGAACCGTTGTGGCCTTCTCCGCCGCAAACTTGTGGGCAAGGGCCCAGCGCGGGCTGCGCGAAACAAAACCCAGCCGCGCCTGCCAGTCCAGCCGGTTCACTTTGTAGACAACCCCGTCGATGTCATAGCCCAGGTCGGCCCGGCGCTCCTCGATGCTGCGATAATGGGCCAGCAATTCCTCGCTCGAGCGGCAGAGCTTCATTAGCGGATTGACCGGAAAACCCAGCTTCTTGAATCCCGTCACCACATCCCACTGGGTGTCTCCCGGAAGCTCCGGCGCTTCGCCCCAGGCATAGGCAAAAAACCGCAGCGGTCTCGAAGCGGTAATCGACGGATCCAACTGCCGCAAACTGCCCGCCGCCGCATTGCGCGGGTTGGCGAAGGTCTTCTCGCCCTCCTGATCCTGTTTCTCATTCAGTTTTGCGAAGTCCTTGTGGGACATGTATATTTCGCCACGCACTTCCAGCACGGCCGGGACTTGGCCTGTCAGTTTTTCCGGCACATCGCCAATTGTCTTTACATTTGCTGTGACGTTTTCGCCTTCCGCCCCATCGCCGCGCGTTGCCGCCTGCACCAGCTTTCCATTCTCGTAGCGCAGCGATATGGAAAGGCCATCGATCTTCGGTTCGGCGGTGACTTCGATTTCGGTGGTTTCCGGCAGGTTCAAAAACCGTCTCACCCGTCCGAGAAATTCCGCAACTTCGCTGTCCTCAAAAGCATTGCCGAGCGACAGCATTGGCACCCGGTGCTGCACCTTGCCAAATTTTTCCTGGGGTGCCACCCCCACCCGCTTTGAGGGCGAACTGGCCAATACAAGTTCCGGAAAGCGGTCCTCAAGCGCCGCATTGCGCTTGCGCAGCGCGTCATATGCCGCGTCCGATATCGTCGGCGCATCCTGCCCGTGATAGCGCTCATCGTGTTCGGCAATTTCCGTGGCAAGCCGCTTCAGCTCCGCCTTGGCCTCGGCCAAACTCAACTGGTCAGGAGATTTCTCCGACATGACTCAGCCCTTGGCCGCCAGCAGGCGGTCGGCCTGGGCGCGGGCCTCATCGGTCACCTGCGCGCCCGAAAGCATGCGCGCCACTTCCTCGCGCCGGCTTTTGTCGGACAGCGATTGCACCCGGGTCAACATGCGGTGGCTGCCCACTTCTTCCATCTTCGAAATCAGCATGTGTTCGCTGGCCCGCGCCGCAACCTGCGGCGAATGGGTGACCGCCAAAACCTGTAGCCCCTGCGCCATGCGCGCCAGGCGCCCGCCGATGGCATCTGCTACCGCCCCGCCAACGCCCGTATCGATTTCATCGAAAATCAAAGTGGGGGCTGAGCCCTTGGCCGCAAGAATGACTTTGAGGGCCAACATGAACCGCGCCAGCTCGCCGCCTGAGGCCACTTTCATCAGCGGCGACAAAGGCGTTCCAGGATTTGCCGCCACGACGAATTCAACCCGGTCAATGCCGTGCGCGCCGGGCTTTCCCGCATCGCTGGTGATCAGAGTTTCGAACCGCGCCTTCTCCAGCTTGAGCGGCGGCAGTTCGGCAAGCACCGCCTTATCTAGATTCTTTGCAACTTTCTTGCGCGCCGCACTCAACAGATCGGCCGCCGCATCAAAGTCCTTCTGCGCCGCCGCGGCTTGCACTTCAAGCTTCGCCAGGCGCTGGCCGCCATCGGTGAGCGTTGCCAGTTCCTTTTCAAACCGTTCCCGTGTTTTGGCCAGATCATCAACCGTGCATTTGTGCTTGCGCGCCGCCGCCCGCAACGCAAACAGCCGCTCCTCGGATTTTTCCAGATCCGCCGGATTGAATGAGAATGAGCGTTGCGCTTCGGCCAGAGCCCGGTTCGCCTCATTCATTTCAATGAGCACCTTGTCGAGCGCCGCGCAGGCCTGATCCAATCTTCCACCAGCAGTATCCTTCCGGCGCTCCAGTTTGCGCAGCGCCGCATTCAACCGCGCCTCGACACTGTCGCCGGACAGCACACTTTCAGCTTCGCTGAGCGCGCTCGCATATTGCTCCGCATGCATCATCACCTGGCGTGCGCTGGCAAGCTTCAGTTCCTCGTCGGGTTGCGGATCAAGCACCCGCAATTCTTCCACCGCATGTTCAATGTAATCGCGTTCGGCTTCCGCCCGCGCCATCAAGGCCCGGTGTTCAGCCAGCTCATTGGTCAGATCGCTCAACACCTGCCACAGCTTGCCAACTTCGTTGGCCTGCGCCTCCAGATCGCCAAAGGCATCGACAAGGCGTCGGTGGTTCGCCACATCCACCAGCGCGCGGTCCGCATGCTGGCCATGAATTTCGGCGAGGCTTCCGGCGATCTGCCGCAGCAAGTTCAAGCTTACCGGCTGGTCATTGATCGTGGCGCGGCTCGGGCCATCGGCATTCTGGATGCGCCGGATTACCAACTCGCCTTCCGCCTCGATGCCTTGCTCTTCCAGAAGGCGCAGCGCCGCATGGGCCTTGGGCAGCACAAATCCTGCGGTGACAACACCCTTCGCGGCCCCGTGGCGCACCAAACCCGAATCACCGCGCCCGCCAAGCGCCAGGCCCAGCGCATCGAGAAGAATGGATTTTCCCGCGCCCGTTTCGCCGGTTAAAACCGTCAGGCCTTTTTCCAGCGAGATGTCGAGTTTCTCGATGAGCACAATATCGCGGATAGAAAGGGCAGTCAGCATGTGAGGACTATAGCTGAGTCTTTTGGCGGAGGGCGAGGCCCTAATTTACCCGTTGAAGATGCGGCTGATCCATGATTTTTTGTTTTCAACCGGCTGCTGGCCATCGCTTGAAACAAGGGTGTAGGCGTCCTTGTACCATTGGCTGTTGGGGAAGTTCTGCCCCAGCACGGCCGCCGCCGTTTGCGCTTCCGAAACCACGCCCAAGGCCATGTAGCCTTCGCTCAGGCGATACAGCGCTTCCGGCACCTGACTGGTCGTCTGGTAATCCGTCACCACTTTCTTGAAGCGGTTGATGCCGGCAAGATAGGAACCCTTGTTGAGATAGTAGCGCCCTACTTCCATTTCCTTTGCGGCGAGATGGTCACGCGCCATTACGGCTTTCTTCATCGCGTCCGCCGCATAGGGCGACTGCGGGAAACGTTTGCCCACTTCTTCCAGCGCTTCCAGGGCTTTTTGCGTCCGCGACTGGTCGCGGCGCACATCGCTGATCTGCTCGTATTGCGAAATCGCAGTCAGGTAATAGGCATAGGCCGAATCCTTGTGGCCGGGATGCAAGGTGATGAACCGGTTGGCGGCATTGATCGCATCATCATATTTGTTGCTCTGGTAATTGGCGAAGGCCTGCATCAGCAGGGCCTTGGTGGCCCACTTGGAATAGGGATGCTGGCGCTCAACTTCGGCAAAGCTCTTGGCAGCGGCCTTGTAGGAACCTGATTTCAGCTTTTCGAGACCGGAATTGTAAAGCTCGGCGACCGGATCACCCCTTGCAGGAGCATCGCTGCCCGGGCTCATGGCGCCCCCGGTCAATCCCATACTGGTCGTAGCCGCTGGGGTGGAATCATTGCCGAAAACATCTTTGATCACACTCGCGGTCGAACACCCGGCAAGAAGCACAACAACTGTCCCGATGCCCAACAAACGCAGGGCCTGAACAGGTCGATTTTCAACGGCAAGAACCATTCGCAACTAACTCTCATATCTGAATTTCAGCACATTCTAGCCTATCGCGCCGGGAACATGAAGCAGATAGCGTTAGAAGCACGAAACCCGGCGGAAATGTGACCGCCGGGCTTGGTAAATCAGGTTGGAATTGCTCAGTTTGCCTGACGGCGCAGGAAGGCCGGAATGGTCAGCTGGTCATCATCCAGATTGGGATCAATATAGGCCTGTGGCTCAGGCGGGGCCTGGCGGGCCTGCTGCCGGGTGACTTGCACCTTTGGCTCGGAACGGACCGCCATGACCGGCTCGCGCGCCACGGGGGCGGGATCGTCCCGGCGTCCCAGCCCGACATTGGCCAGGCGCTCGAACAGGCCTTTTTTCTTGCGGGCCGCATGCTCGGCAATTTGCTCGATGCGGTTTTGCTGGGCTGCAATCTGCTTTTGCGCAATGGGCGGGAATTCTTCAATGGCCGGAATGCGCTGGCCGCGCGGTTTTGGGGAGGCCTGCGTCTCGTGCGCGTCGTCCATTTCTTCTTCGACAACTACGGGTTTTGGCGGAGCAGGTATTCTGTTGGCGACTGGATTTGCCCGGGCCGCCATCGGAGCTGGCTTTACAACTTTCGGAATGGCCGTTTGCTGCTTTCCGGTGTAGCCGAAGGACGAGCCGGAAGCTTCCTGCATGTCCCCTTCAGCTTCAGCCGTATCGGAACTTGTCAAGGTTTCCTGGGCAAGGCCCGTGGCAACCACGGACACGCGCATGGTTCCTTCCAGTGAATCATCGAACGTTGCACCCAGAATGATGTTGGCTTCCGGATCCACTTCTTCACGAATACGCGTTGCTGCTTCATCCACTTCATAGAGAGTCAAGTCTGGTCCGCCCGAAATAGAAATCAGAAGGCCGCGCGCCCCGCGCATCGACACATCATCAAGCAAAGGATTGGAGATCGCGGCTTCGGCCGCTTCAATGGCGCGCTTTTCGCCGGTGGCCTCGCCGGTGCCCATCATGGCCCGGCCCATTTCGCTCATGATGGCGCGAACGTCGGCGAAATCGAGATTGATCAAGCCTTCCTTGGTCATCAGTTCGGTGATCGAGGCAACGCCGGAATAAAGCACCTGGTCCGCCATGGCGAAGGCCGCGGCAAAGGTCGTCTTTTCATTGGCTACCCGGAACAGGTTCTGGTTCGGGATAACAATCAGCGTATCAACATATTGCGCGAGCTGTTCAATGCCGCGCTCGGCGGTCTGCAGGCGTCGTACCCCTTCAAAATGGAAAGGCTTGGTCACTACGCCTACAGTCAGGATGCCCTGCTCTTTTGCAGCGCGCGCGATAACTGGCGCCGCACCCGTGCCCGTACCGCCGCCCATGCCCGCCGTAATGAAGGCCATGTGGGCCCCGGCGAGATAATCGAGAATTTCAGGAAGCGCTTCTTCTGCGGCGGCCGCACCAATTTGCGGTTGTGATCCGGCGCCTAAGCCTTGCGTGAGGGCCGTGCCCATCTGCACCCGGCGCGTGGCCGAATTCTGCAAAAGCGCCTGTGCATCCGTGTTTGCCACAACGAACTCGACGCCCTCAAGGCGGCTTTCAATCATGTTGTTAACGGCGTTGCCCCCAGCCCCGCCGACCCCAAAAACCGTGATGCGGGGCTTGAGTTCAGAAAGATTAGGAATGTTCAGATTGATTGTCATGACTGCTTCCGGAAGTGTTTTTCCCAGCTGTCATCTTTCTTACTCAAACAATAACAAATGGTTAACGCCCGCTAACCAAGTCTCTCAATCTTGCTTAAAATATGCCTCAAAATGACTCAAAACAGTGCGAAAACGTTAAAATATGGCTCTCCGGCCCCCAAATTATATTTTTTGGCTCAGAAGCTATCGGCAATCCAGCGCCCGACGCGCCGGACATAGCCCTGCTGGGCTTGGGCTAGGCTCTTCGCGGCCTGGGCCGGAAGAACGCAGTGCCGGTCCGGCTTCAGTCCATAGGAAAGAAGCCCAACGGCCACTGAAAATCCGGGATTTCGCCCGGCGTCGGGCATTCCGGACACCGGTTTGGGCAGGCCAAGGCGAACCTGCCGGTCCAGCCAGAGGCTTGCAACCTCCGCCACCCCGGTTAACTGGCTTGCACCACCGGAAAGCACCACCCGCTGCCCGCCCAAATGCACCACCGAACAGGTGTTCAGGCGCTCGGCCACGAGCTCGAAGATTTCATCGATGCGCGGCCGGATGATGCCTGTCAGCATGGCGCGCGGAACCTTCTGTACCGTGTCGACGCCGCGCTCGCCCAGCAAGGGCACGGACAGCATCTCGCGGTCATCGGTGCTTGTCGCAAGGGCACTGCCCCACAGGGTTTTCATCCGTTCCGCATGGGCAATCGATGTCGACATGCCGCGCGCGATGTCATTGGTGACATGCATGCCGCCAACCGGAACACTGTCGGCAAAAACCAGGTTTCCCTCATGAAAAATGCCGATGCTGGTGGTGGCGCCGCCCATTTCAATGAGAATGGTGCCGAGCACCGTTTCATCTTCCGCCATAACCGAATTGCCCGCCGCATAAGGAGCAATGACATAGCCCGTCACCGAAAGATGGGCCCGTTCGATGGCCAGCGCCAGGTTCCGCAAGTGGGCCGAGTCAGCCGAGACGACGCCCAGCTCAACACTCAGACTTTCACCGTGCATCCCGAGCGGCGCCGAAATGCCTTTGACGTCATCAAGCTGGTATTGGATCGGCGCCACGTGCAGCACCGTACGCCGCGACGGAGGGATCTGTGCCACTGCCGAGGAAATGACCGTATCTACATCGCGCGGGCTTACGCCATTTCCCTCAAGCGGTATCTGCCCGATGTAACAGGTCGATTGCGGACGCCCGCCAGACACATTTACATAAACTTCGGATATCGTTTGTTGCGCCATGCGCTCGGCTGCATCAACGCTGAGGCGGATCGCCCGTTCGGCTTCATCGACATCAACCACGGAACCATTGCGCACACCGCGCGAAACCTGGTGTCCAAGGCCCAGGATTTTCAGGGACTTCTGCTCGGAAGCGCCTGGAATTTTATGCTTGGCCGGCAGGGTCTCGCCGATCAGGCAGGAAATCTTGGATGAGCCGATGTCCAGCGCGGCAATGATGCTGCGCCTGTCAGAAGCCGGTCCGCCGCGCCCCGCTGATTTTCCATGCAATTGAACCACTGTCATTACCCAACACTTCCCCGACCTGTTATTCGCTCTGGCTCAGCTTAACCTTCGCCTTCTCCGCTGTGGTTTTCTCAATCTTGGCAATTCCTACGATCACCCGACCCGGGAAGCGCAAATCCACGCTTTTCACGCCCTTCGAAAGCAAA
>JBBQNU010000096.1:0-12173 GCA_038330285.1 Hyphomicrobiales bacterium
GGATGAGAAAAATGAAGGCCATGCCATTCTCACCGTCACCACGGATGCTGGCGACTACGTTTTGGACAACCGCTTTGACAAAGTCTCGCGCTGGAATGACACCAAGTACAAATTCCTGAAGCGCCAGTCCCACGCCAATCCGCTGCAATGGGTGGCGCTGATCAAACAGTCCACCTCCAACAGCGGCTTCGTGGCCAGCGGCAACTAAAAAGAAAAACCCCGGAGGGTTGCTCCGGGGGTAAGTTGGTGCGGGGGAGATTAAACGAAACGAACTTATTTTCCCGGCTGCGCCACTAGGCGCAGATAGGGCTTCAAGGTTTTCCAGCCGGCCGGGAATTTCTCCTTGGCGGCGTCATCCGATACCGATGCCAGAATTATTACATCCTCGCCCTGCTTCCAATCGGCGGGCGTGGCCACCGACTTGGTGGCGGTCAATTGCAGGGAATCGATCACCCGGAGAATCTCCTGGAAATTGCGCCCGGTGCTCATGGGGTAGGTGAGAAGCAGCTTGATCTTCTTGTCCGGCCCAATGATGTAGACGTTTCGCACGGTGGAATTGTCGGCCGCGGTACGGCCCTTGGCATCGCCTGAGGCGTTGGGATGGATCATGCCGTAGAGCTTGGCCACCGTCAGGTTGCTGTCGCCAATCATGGGGTAATTCACCTGGGCGCCGGTGACATCCTTGATGTCGGCTTTCCAGCGATGGTGGTCCTCGACGGAATCCACCGAGATGCCGATCAGCTTCACGCCGCGCTTGTCAAATTCATGCTTAAGCTTCGCCATGGAGCCAAGCTCCGTGGTGCACACGGGGGTAAAGTCCTTGGGATGGGAGACCAAAACCGCCCACGAACCCTCAATATAGTCGTGGAACTTGATCTTGCCTTCCGTCGTGTCGGCTTCAAAATCGGGAGCGATATCGCCTAGTTGCAGGGTCATGACAGCCTCATCTTGGTTGCTACCCGTTCTATATAGGCTATTTGTCGTTCGTAATAAAGAACAAAGTGGCTGAAGGTTAAAGCAGCCCAGCTTTGTGGGAATCGCAACACTTGGTCTAAATGGGCCTCCAACCGGAGATCCTGCCATGCGCTATATCCTGTCGTTCCCCGCGATAGCTCTCGTCATTATCGCTTTCAATATTCTGGGGCTAACTGGCCAATGGATGGATTCCGAGTCACTCGTGTGGGACGGAGTGCTGCCGTCCGATGCCGAGTTCTATTTGAAAGTCAGCGACTTTTTTATCTTGGCTGGCCTTGTTGCCCTGTTTTTCGAAATCATCAAGGCAGCAAGGCTGGGGGCGGGCACCATCTTCGATCACATGCTGTCCACCGCCACCTTCATCGTGGCATTGGTTGAATTTTTGCTGGTGCCTTTTTGCGGAACTGCGGCTTTTTTCTTTCTCATGGTCATGTCGCTGATCGACGTTGTCGCCGGCTATTCCGTTTCCATTCTCGCGGCGCGACGAGATTTTTCTGTGGGCCGCAATGATGGCGGACTCTAGTTCATGGCCTTTGATGCCGCTCTTGCCCGCTCGATTAGCCTGACGGGGGAGGAAACAGCGATCTTCCGCAAGCTGAACACGCCTGAAAAGATACAGGATTTTCTAACCGGCATGCCGATCAATTTCGAGCCGCTGGGCGATACCTGCCGGTCCGCCCGCAAGGCCCTGCAGAACAATTCCTGCCACTGCATCGAGGCGGCCTTTATCGCTGCGGCGGCGCTGATGCTCCATGGCCAGCCTGCGTTGCTGATGGATTTCCAGGCTTCCGGCGATGATGATCATGTGCTGGCCCTGTTCAAGCAGGACAAACATTGGGGCGCCATTTCCAAGAGCAATTCCATCTGGCTGCGCTGGCGCGATCCGGTTTACGCAAGCCCGCGCGAACTCGCCATGAGCTACTTCCATGAATACGTGAAGGAAAAGCACAAGACCTTGCGCCGGGTTTCAAAACCCTTCGATATCGGCAAATACGATCCGGATTACTGGCTGACCTCAGAGGAGAATTGCTGGGCCATGGCGCAGGAAATTGATGCCAGCCCTCATGTGGATCTGATCTCAAAGGCCCAGGCACGCAAACTGAAACTGCGGGACTCGCTTGAGACCCGCGCCGGAGATTTCAAGGAATTCGCCCGCTAGGCTGCAATATCCGCATGGAAGCGTTCCAGGGCTTTCTTCAGGGCCTCAAAACACATCCCGTCGGTTGCCTTGCCGACCTCTTCGGCCATGATCGAAAGCGCCTTCGCAACCGGCATGGCGGCGCGGTAGGGGCGGTCAGCGGTAAGGGCATCGAAGATATCGGCAACCGCCAATATTCTTGATTCCAGAATGATTTCATCGCCCTTCAAGCCCTTGGGATAGCCTTTGCCGTCAAGCCTTTCGTGATGCGCGCTGGAAACGCTAGCAAGCTCCTTAAAGGCCGAAATTCGCGACAGGATCGCCTCGGTTTGCACTGCATGATATTTCATCTCCACCCATTCGTCCGCATCAAGCTTGCTGGGCTTGTCGAGAGTCGTATTGCTCACGCCCAGCTTGCCGATGTCATGCAACAGCGCAGCGCGTTTCAGCCAGCGCCGGCGCTCGGGCGTAAAGCCGAGTTCTGCCGCAATGAGGTCGGCAAACAGTGTCACGCGTTCACTGTGGCCCTTGGTGAAGGTGCTCTTCGAGTCGACCACTTCGGCAAAGCCGCTGGCAATGTCATCAAGATAGTCTTCATCGACAACCACCACATGATGGGCAGGCTCAATATCATAGATGATCTCATGCAGATCAGGGCTGTTCAATGAATCCCAGAATGATGGCCGCCCGGATACCGTGTGAAACACCGCTGCAAGCTCCGGATCGAACCAGGTTCCCGAACGGTTTTTGATTTCCTTGCGTGCCGCATCCTCGCCATCGGCCTTCTGGAACACGTCAGCGACCTGCGCAATCAGCGCGATACGGGAATAAAGCGGAATGGCGTTCCCGGCCACGCGCGCGGGCTTGCCATTGCCGTCCCAGTGTTCGTCAAGATTGCCAATGCCTTCCGCAACCGCTTCGCTGAAACGCATCTTGCGGGCAATGTCCGCGCCCCGCTGGCACCGCGTTTGGATGAGTTCCGTGGAAATCTCGCCGCCCTTCTGGAAAATGTTGATGATAGCCCGGAAGCGCTCGGCAAGGCCCGCTTTCAATCCGGTATGGCTCAGGACAAAACGCAAAGCCTGCGGCAGGCTCCCGTCGATCAGTTTGAAGTCCCTTTTGAACTGGAGGTCATTGACCAGATAGAGTTCGCATATGCGCGCCGCATTGCTGCTGCAACCCAAATCCTTCAGCAACAGTGTGTAATACAGCTCCCAGATCTGCAACTCATCCAGTTCCAGCTCTTCGGCGATTTGAAGCCCGATCCAGCAACAGCGCAGGCTATGCCCCTCAGGCTGGCCCTCAGTAATGTCGAGGGCGTGGCTGAGAGCGCTCAGAAGCTCCGAGAGCCGAACTTCGGAAACTGGGTGAGAGGGGAGGTTCATGGGCGTTCCGCTAAAACGTCCAATAGAGCAGTGCCCCATTAACAAAGCTTGAAATCGCCAATCACATTAAATTTTCCGTTGACCATTGGCCTATTTGCCTATATCCGAGTAAAACACTCAAGAATTGGAATTGACAGTGGATCGACAGAGTTATCTCGACCGGAAAGGGGAACGCCTAGTTGTCCAAGGCTTTCGCCATTGGCTGTCCGGCTATGAATTCGGCGATGTGGCCTGCTGGGAACAGGCTTGGTCGCTCTTTACCGAGGAACTGGGGGCGGTCAACGCCGGGGTCTTGGTTTCGCACCTCCATGACTGGGTGAAGGCCATGCGCGAAAAATCCGCCGAACCCATCCGCTGCCTGACCTGCCAGTGCCGCTATCTTTGCCGTGAAGAATGCCTCTGTGTCGGCATGATCGCCGCCCTCCAGCATGGCGACGAGGCCAGCGCCGCATTATGTGCGGGCACCCTTGTCGGCGGCAAGGCGGATGAGGTGATCGCCACCGCACGGCAATTCGCAGCCCTCCTGATGGACAACGGCGCAAGGCTCCTCGAAGTCCCGCCCCATGTGATCGTGAGCATCGTTTCAGGCAAACGGGAAAGCTCGACGCTGTTGAACTAGGCCTTGATGCGTTCGCCCTTCGGATCATAAAAACTCTGCAACTGCACCTTCGCACCGTAGCGCTTCCAGGCCAATTCGACTTCCCACTTGCCGCTGTCTATCCAGTCCTTGGTCACACCGCCAGTATTGCTCACATAGCCCATGCCGAGGGAGAGATTGACCCGGTGGCCCCAGGCGCCTGACGTGGTGGAGCCAACGATCACGCCATTCCGGTAGATCGGTTCCTCGTGATACATCATCGGCGCGGTGACACTTGAGTCCTCCAACGCGATGCAGACCATGCGCTTGGGAAGCACAGGGAACGCCTTTTGTTTCAGCAATGCCTCGCGCCCGATGAAGCCGCCTTTCTTGTCCCATGAAATCGCAAAACCGAGGCCCGCCTCGAGGGGTGTTTCCTCATCGCTCATGTCATGGCCCCAATGGCGATAGGCCTTTTCCGTGCGGCAATTGTTCATGGTGTGCATGCCGGCGGGCGTCAGGCCAAATTCCGCGCCGGCTTCCGTCAGCCGCTCAAACACATGGGCAACAAATTCCGTTGGGATATACAGTTCCCAACCCAACTCACCCACATAGGTGATGCGGGAGGCCCGCACCCGCGCATAACCTATTTCAATATCCCTGGACGTGCCGAAAGGGAAAGCAGCATTGGACAAGTCGGCACCCGACAGTTTCTGGAGCAGGGCGCGGGAGTTCGGCCCCATCACCGCAACCATTGGCAGGCCGGAGGTGATGTCGGTAGAAACGCACAGCGCATCATCCGGCGTGTGGCGCTTCAGCCAGGCCATGTCACGGATTTGCGGCACGGCACCTGTCACGACCAGAAACTTGTTTTCTTCCAGCCGCGTGACCGTGAGATCAGCCTCGATGCCACCACGCTCGTTGCACCATTGGGTGTAGACAATGCGGCCCGGCTCCACATCAATATTGTTCGCGCTAATATTATTCAGAACTTTGCAGGCATCGCGGCCTTCAACCGAATATTTGGCAAAAGATGATTGATCAAAGAAGGCGCACTTGGCCATCAACTGCTTGGCTTCATAATCCGCGCAGGGAAACCAGTTCTGCCGGCCGTAGGAGTATTCATATTCCGGCTTCACGCCATCGCGCGCATACCAGTTCGGCCGCTCCCAGCCATTCACTTCGCCGAAGACCGCGCCGAGCTTTTTCGTTTGCTCATAAATGGGCGAACGACGCACGCCACGCGCCGTTTCCGCCTGCCGGTAAGGCCAATGCATGGCGTAGAGCAGACCAAGCGTCTCCGTGACCCGCTCGCCCACATAATTGCGCACCGACTGGAAGGGATGGATGCGGCGGATGTCCATGCCGTTCACATCCATCGGCGGATAGCCATTCTTGATCCATTGCGACAGCACCAGGCCGGCGCCGCCCGACGATTGAATGCCGATGGAGTTGAAGCCAGTTGCCACGTAGCAATTCTTTACCTCCGGTGCTTCGCCGAGATAATAGCGATTGTCCGGCGAAAAACTCTCGGGGCCATTGAAGAACAACTGGATGCCCGCCGTTTCAAGCAAGGGCACCCGGTTGATGGCGCTGGTGAGGATGGGTTCGAAATGATCCATGTCTTCCGGCAGCGTAACGAAGGCATGCTCGTCATCGATGCTGCCACCACCCCAGGCCTTGGCCTTGGGTTCGAACGCGCCAACCATGAGCTTGCCTGCGTCTTCCTTGTAATATGTGCATTCATCGAGCAGCCGCACCACCGGCATGTTGCGCGGCAGTTCCGCGATGGGCTCAGAGACGATATAGAAATGCTCGCAGGCATGGAGCGGAATGTTCACTCCAATGCTGCGACCCAGTTCGCGCGACCACATGCCCGACGCAATCACCACCTTGTCGGCCATGATCGTGCCCTCGGTGGTTTCGACGCCGACGGCCTTGCCCTTCTCAACCAGAATGCGCGTCACTTTCGTATTCTCGAAAATCTTCGCGCCGCGTGACCGCGCACCTGATGCCAAAGCTTGCGTCACATCAATGGGGTTGACCTGACCATCCTTCGGCAGGAACACGCCGCCCTTGACGCCATCCATGTTGTAGTGCGGCACACGCTCCTTGATTTCGGCCGTGCTGACCACATCAACCGCGAGGCCAAAACATTTGGCCATGGAGGCACCGCGCAGCAGCTCCTCCATCCGCCCATCGGTGAGAGCAATCGAGATCGAGCCATTTTGCTTGAAGCCGGTGGCCTGTCCGGTTTCCTTTTCCAATCCTTCAAACAGGCCGGTGGTGTATTTCGCAAGTTCGGTAAGATTCTTGGAAGCGCGCAATTGCCCCACAAGGCCTGCCGCGTGCCAGGTTGTTCCTGAGGTGAGCTGCTTGCGCTCAAGGACAACCGTGTTGGTGATACCAATCTTGCCAAGATGATATGCAATGGAGTTGCCGACGATGCCCCCGCCAATAATAACGACATCACAACGGGCAGGCAGGGACTTCGACATGCGGGGAAACTCCAAAGAGGGGCGGTGAATTCATCTAACACACCCCTGTCGGCAACTGAAAGCGCCAGCCTGTCTCACGCCGCCATGCCAATTATTCACCATGTGGCTTAGGTTCTGTGGGCGTTGCCGTTTTCCTTTGCCCGGGCACTTGCCTTCGACTATCATATTGTTTGAAATAAAGAACGGGTCGTTTTATGCATAAAGGCAACATCTCTCCCACCGAAGCCTACCAGCGCTTGCAGGGCAACGCTTCCGCCGTGCTGGTGGACGTGCGCACCCAGCCCGAATGGACGTTTGTTGGCGTTCCAGCTGTCGAAAGGCTGGTGCGCCTAGCCTGGCAGGTGTTTCCGGCCATGCAGGTCAACGCCAAGTTTGTTGAAGAGATCGAACAGATGGGCCTGCCCAAGGACGCGGAAATCCTCTGCATCTGCCGTTCGGGCGCGCGCTCCTCATCGGCGGCTTCTGCCCTTACTGAAGCCGGCTACAGCAATTGCTGGAATGTGGCCCAGGGCTTTGAGGGTGACAAGGATGCCGACGGCCACCGCGGCATGACAAACGGATGGAAAGCTGCCGGGTTGCCCTGGGTTCAAAGCTAATGGGAAAATATAAGAAACGCCAGAACCCCGCGGGCTGGGGTGATGCCACGAAACTTGTGCGTGGCGGTTTGGACCGTTCGCCCCATGGCGAAACCTCGGAAGCAATCTACCTCACATCCGGCTATGTTTATGACGATCCGGAAACTGCCGAGCGCCGTTTTTCCGGCGAAGAGGAAGGTTATGTCTATGGCCGGTACGGCAATCCCACGGTCACCATGCTGGAAGAGCGTATGCGCCTGTTGGAAGGCGCCGAAGCCTGTTACGCCGTGGCCTCCGGCATGTCGGCGGCCTTTGGGGCGCTGGCCTGCCAGTTGAAGGTTGGCGACCATGTCGTGGCCTCGCGCTCGCTCTTCGGCTCCAATTACCAGATCATCACCGCTATCCTGCCCAAGTTCGGCGTGACCTATGATCTCGTTGACGGCACGGATGCCAAGGCCTGGAAGCAAGCGATGAAGCCGCAAACCAAATGCATCTTCTTCGAAACACCCTCCAATCCCTTGCTGGAAGTTCTCGACATTCAGATGATTTGCGATGTGGCCCACAAGGCGGGCGCGGTCGTGATCGTTGATAATGTCTTTGCCACGCCCATCCTGCAAAAGCCGATGGAGCAGGGCGCCGATATCGTATTCTACTCCAATACAAAACACACCGACGGTCAGGGCCGCGTGTTCGGCGGCACGATCCTGTGCAGCAAGAGATTCAAGGAAGAGTTGCTGAAGCCATTTCTCCGCCATACGGGGCCAACCCTGTCGCCCTTCAACGCCTGGGTGTTGCTCAAGGGCCTGGAAACTTTGAAATTGCGTGTTGAGGCCCAGAGCCGCTCCGCTGCAACCATTGCCGAAGCGCTCGCTTCAACAAATGGCGTTGAACAGGTCTATTACCCGCACCATGACAGTCATGCGCAGGTCAAGCTCGCCCGCGGCCAGATGAAAATGGGCGGCACCATGGTCTCATTCAATGTGGCCGGCGGCAAGGCCAAGGCCTTCGATGTGCTGCGCAAGCTTGGCATCATTGATATTTCCAACAATCTCGGTGACGCAAAGTCGCTGATCACCCATCCGGCGACGACAACCCACCGCAACATCGGCCCGGAAGCCCGCGCCATGATGGGTATATCCGACGGCAACCTGCGGCTCTCTGTGGGTCTGGAGGATGTTGATGATCTCGTGGGTGATCTCAAGCAGGCCTTGAAGGCTTAAACACTACATCGTCGCGAAGCGGTAGATGCCAATGCTGATGGCCAGCAGGCCAACGGCAATGGTGAGCGGTCGCTTCGGTGCAATCTTTGAGAGATAGCCACCCATCACGGCGGCAGGAATTCCGCCAAGCACAAGGCCCGCAACAGGCCATGCCACCGCGTGCCAATCGGAGCCGCCTTCCCAATGCCCTAGGGCAAATGCCGCAACAAAGGCTGAGAATACAGCGATGCTGACAACGAATTCGGAGAAATTGCTGGAACCAATGGCATAGCGGGACTCGGTTCCGGCCCCCAGCAGGCTGGTAGTCACAATGGGCCCCCAGCTTCCGCCGATGCCTTCGATGAGGCCGCCAGCAAAACCAATCAACCGGGTAAATCCCTTGGGAAACAGGCGAGGCGCCACGTCCCGCAAGCCGCGGTAGATGATCAGGCCACCAATGAACAATAGATAGATGTTGATCAGGACAAACAATGTCTTGCCCTTCAGGCTGGTCAGCACTGTCGCACCAATCACGCCGCCCAGTGCACCGAATACGCACAGCATGACGATAATGCGCCAATCGAGATTCTTGTGCAGGTAATGGGAGAGCGCGGCCGTGCCCGTCGTTGGAAGCTTTGCCGCGTTCACGCTTGCTGAAGCAAGGGCAGGGGGCACACCCTGCGCCAAAAGCACCGAAGCGGAGATAACGCCAAAGCCCATGCCAAGGGCACCGTCAACAAGCTGGGCGAAAAACCCCACAAGGGCAAAAGCCCAAAATTCATGCATCTGGTGGTTCCCCTAAACCTGTCTATGATCAAGCGTTCACAGCTTGACGCTGAACTGTGCGGATAATTTGACCATTGGCGGTGAAATGTATGCCGCATTCCGTCTTGTCGGTTCCGGCCCAGCGTCCGGCGCGCGGATCATCATCCGTGCCGCCGAGCGACGTGCAGGGTTCGCAGCCAATCGAGCGGTAGCCCCTGAGTTTGAGGGGATGCGACGGCAAATGATGGCTGTTCATATAGGACTGGATATCGAGCGCCGAGAACCCGGCAAGCGGTTCAACCTTCAGCCGGTCATCAGCGATACTGACGTAGTCCAAGTCAGCCCGGGCCGCGCCATGGAAACGCTTACGTCCGGAAATCACCACATCAAATTCCGCCAGCGCCTTTTCGAGCGGCACGCTCTTGCGGATATGGCAGCAGGCATCAGTGCTGTTCTGGTGCAAGAGGCCGGTGGCGTCTTGGGCGAGAATATCAAAAGCCTCCGGCTTCACCGAGCGTACATTTGTGAGCCCAAGTTCCACAATCAGCTTGTCGCGATAATCCAGCGTCTCCTGGAACAGTTTTCCCGTATCCAGAAAGATCACCGGCAAGTCCGGGTCAACTTCCGAAACCATGTGCAGCAGCACGGCCGACTCAGCACCGAATGATGAAACCAAAGACGTCTTCCCCGGATAATCCCGCAGGATGGACTTGATCAGGTCCCGGCCCTCTAGGCCCGCATATCTTTCGACGACACTATTATCGATAGTATTATCCGGCATGGGGTTGTTCCTCCCATGGCGTCGACTCAGGTGCGGCTTCCTCGTGGCGCTCGCTCCAAACCTCCGCTTCGCCCACCCGGCGGTAAAGGCCGCGCTGATAGGCCAGCGACATTTGCTTTGAAGCCTGCTGCCAGACTTCAAGCGGAAAACGCTCGGAAACTTCAAAGCTGCTGAACCCTACCTGGGCCATGTATTGAAACTGGTCAGGTAAAATATTGCCGGTGGCGCGCAATTCGCCCCGGTATCCCAGCAGTCGGATTTGCCGGGCAATGGAATAGGCGCGGCCGTCGACAAATGCGGGAAATGGCAGGATGACCAGCGCCAGATGCGGAAGGAAATGCGCCACGTCTTCCGCATGGTCCGTGTTGCTCAAGAGCGTGCCAAGCTGGCCCGGAAACTTCGCCAGGCTTTCCCACTCATTCTTCAGGCGTGAAAAGGAAATGGAAACATTGCCGCCGTCCGGCAAAGGATCTTCAGCGCCGAGATGCACCCAGCTATCGGTGATGAAGGCATTATTCTTAAGCAGCGGCATACAATGCCTCCTTGAAAGGTTGCGGCCCCAGGCGGCGATAGGCGTAGAGGAATTCCTCGCCCGGCTGGCGCAGCTTCACATAGGTGGTGAGAATCTTTTCGATGGCATCGGCCACTTCATGTCCGGCAAAGCCCGGTCCAAGGATGGAGCCGATCGAAGCGCTTTCGGTTGACGAGCCGCCAAGCGTGATCTGGTAAAATTCCTCGCCCTTCTTGTCGAGTCCGAGAATGCCGATATGGCCCACATGGTGATGGCCGCAGGCATTTATGCAGCCCGAGATGTTGATCTTCACCGGGCCGATTTTTTCCTGCACGTCCAGATCGGCGAATTTCCGCGAAATGGCCTGGCTGATCGGGATGGAGCGGGCCGTCGCCAGCGAGCAATAATCCATGCCGGGGCAGGCGATGATATCACCCACAAGGCCGTAATTCGCCGTGGCCAGTTCAGCCGGCACCAGCGCCTGCCAGATAGCCAGCGCATCGTCCTTCTTCACATGGGGAAGAATGATGTTCTGCGGATGGCTCACCCGCAACTCGTCGTGCGAATAGCGCTCGGCCAGGTCCGCCATCAGGCGCATCTGATCGGCCGTGGCGTCGCCCGGGATGCCGCCTTCGGGCTTGAGCGAAATGTTGACGATAGTATAGCCATCAACCCTGTGCGCTGCGAGGTTGTTGCGGGCCCAGCGGGCAAAGCCGGGATGCAAGAGCTTTGCTTCTTCGAAGGCCGGAGAAAAGCGCAACAGCTTTTCAAAAACCGGCGGGGCGAAATAGGCCGCAATCCGCTGCAGTTCTTTTTCCTCGACATGGGTGGTCTGTTCCGGCCGGCGCGCATATTCCGCCTCGACTTCCGCCTTGAATTTCTCCGCCCCGATTTCGTGCACCAGGATCTTGATGCGCGCCTTGTATTTGTTGTCGCGTCGGCCATAGAGATTGTAGACCCGCATGATGGCCTCGATATAAGCGACCAATTCCTTTTCCGGCAGGAAGTCGCGCACCGTGACGGCGATCATCGGCGTGCGGCCCTGGCCACCGCCCACCATGACTTCCCAGCCGATAGCTCCCGCATCATTCTTGTGCAGCCGCAATCCAATGTCATGGACCTTCACCGCCGCCCGGTCATTGGGCGCACCGGTCACCGCGATCTTGAACTTGCGTGGCAAATAAGAAAATTCTGGATGCAGCGACGACCATTGCCGGAGCAATTCACCAACCGGCCGCGGATCAGATATTTCGTCGGCAGCAGCTCCCGCCCAATGGTCCGTGGTCACGTTGCGGATGCAATTGCCGGAAGTCTGGATAGCGTGCATCTCGACTTCCGCCAGGGCCGCCAGAATGTCTGCTGTGTCCTCAAGCTTGATCCAGTTATACTGAATGTTCTGACGTGTAGTGAAATGGCCGTAACCGCGGTCCCACTTGTCAGCGATGTAGGCAAGCTGGCGCATCTGCTTGGATGACAGGGTGCCGTAAGGAATGGCAACGCGCAGCATATAGGCATGAAGCTGCAGATAAAGCCCGTTCATCAGGCGCAGCGGGCGAAATTCGTCTTCGGTCAGCGCACCACTCAAACGGCGGCTGGCCTGGTCGCGGAATTGCGCGGTGCGCTCCTGCACGAATTGATGGTCGAATTCATCATAGCGGTACATGGATCAAGCCTCCTTAAAGGCGAATGCGCCGGCCGTGCCCTCGGCCTGCTTGCCGAGGTCAAGCCTGACCGTGGGGCCAAGGGTGCGGATGCGCTCCCGCATATGC
>JBBQNU010000097.1:0-12072 GCA_038330285.1 Hyphomicrobiales bacterium
CGGCAATTTATTATGTTTTATGTTTGGGTTGTTTCCGCGATTTTCCTCCCCTATACAGCCGCCCGAAGGCCTCGTGGCGGAGTGGTTACGCAGAGGACTGCAAATCCTTGCACCCCAGTTCGATTCTGGGCGAGGCCTCCAGATTTCAAAGTTTTTCGTCCCGCGGCGCGCCGTAGCCGATGATCCGGGCAAGGCCGGGCCAGCGCTTGTGCAGCCAGTAGCCGATTTTGACCGTGGCATTTCGGCGGAAGCGCCGCACCGGCGGGAAGTCAACCGAAAGCACAATCAGGCCCAGGGGAACCATCCAAAAGCCAACAACTGGCAGGAATCCGAGGAGCCCGCCGAAGACCAGGAGCACGCCGAAACCCATACGTAGCAGCGGATGGCCCGGAACATTAACCTTGTAACCCGCGAAATTGACCTTTGGCATCCTGATTCCTTCTACTCAGCAGGCCCTTATATAGTGCGACATCGCGCCCTGCACAGGTGCCCCCGCAAGGTAACGACAAAATGTCTTTCAGTCCGTAAGGCCCTCTGCTATACGCCGCACCAATATTCCCCGATAGCTCAGTTGGTAGAGCATTCGACTGTTAATCGAATTGTCCCTGGTTCGAGTCCAGGTCGGGGAGCCAATTCAGAAGCCGGTCCCGCAAGGGACCGGCTTGTTTTTTCTGCTCCGCGCGCCAGATTATAACCTTCCTTCAACTGGCCTGACAATTTGACCTCCCGGCCCATGTCGGGCATTGCTAGGGCGAAGCTCGGAGTTTTCCATGGATATCAAGAACGACGTCGTTGCCGCCATCGGCAATACCCCCCTCATCCGCCTCAGAAGGGCCTCGGAACTCACGGGCTGCACGATTTTGGGCAAGGCCGAGTTCATGAACCCCGGCCAGTCGGTGAAGGACCGCGCCGCCCTGTTCATTATCCGCGATGCCATCGCCAAGGGCCACCTGAAGCCCGGCGGCACCATTGTCGAGGGAACCGCCGGAAACACCGGCATTGGCTTGGCTGTCGTGGCCCGGGCCATGGGCTTTCGGACAGTGATTGTCATTCCCGTCACCCAAAGCCAGGAGAAGAAGGACGCCATCCGCCAACTGGGCGCGGAACTCGTCGAAGTGCCCGCCGTGCCTTACAAGAACCCCAACAACTATGTGAAATATTCAGGCCGCCTCGCCAAGGCCATGGGGGCCGTGTGGGCGAACCAGTTTGACAATGTGGCCAACCGGCAAGCCCACATCGAAACCACCGCCCCCGAAATCTGGGCCCAGACCGATGGCAAGGTTGATGCCTTTGTCTCCGCCGTGGGTTCAGGTGGAACCTTAGCGGGCGTCAGCATGGGTTTGAAATCAAAGAACAAAAATATAAAGGTTGTACTGGCTGATCCCATGGGAGCGGCCCTCTATAGCTACTACAAAACCGGCGAGCTGAAATCCGAAGGCTCCTCCATCACCGAAGGCATCGGCCAGGGCCGCATAACTGCGAATCTGGAAGGCGCCGTAGTCGACGACGCGTTCCAGATCCCGGACAGCGAAGCCATTCCCACCGCTTTCGACCTGCTGGAACATGAAGGCCTCTGCATGGGCGGCTCCACCGGCGTGAACGTGGCGGGCGCCATTCGCCTCGCCAGGCAGATGGGGCCGGGCCACACCATCGTCACCATGCTCTGCGACTACGGCACCCGCTACGCCTCAAAACTTTTCAATCCGGAATTCCTCCGCGAAAAGGGCCTGCCCGTTCCCAAATGGCTGACCGAAACACCCGAGGTTCCGACTGTGTTCGAAGCGGTTTAAAAATGACCGAGTTGATCTTCCGCGAAGATGCTTATTTGAAATCCGTCGATGCCATCGTTCAAAGCATCAATGAGCGGGGTGGCATCGTTTTGGATAAAACGAATTTCTATGCCGCGGCGGGCGGCCAGCCCGGCGACAAGGGGACGATGGCCGTCAACGGAAAACCAATTGAGATCGCCACGACCATTTATGACGAGATGAAAAATGTGGTCCATGTGCCGGCAACAACCGATGATCTTCCGGCACTTGGCAGCCCGGTGACGCTGGCTCTCGATTGGCATACGCGTTACCGCAACATGCGGGCCCACACCATGATGCATCTTCTCTGCGCCTGCGTGCCCTTCCCGGTGACCGGCGGTTCGATCTCAGACGATGGCGGGCGCATTGATTTTGATATTCCCGAAGGCCATATCCCCGGCAAGGAAGAACTGGCGGCACGGATCAATCAGCTCGTCCTTGAAGACCACAAGATCACCTTCCGCTGGATCAGCGATGCGGAGATGGAAGCCAATCTGCATCTGGTGCGCACCATGTCGGTGAAGCCGCCCATGGGAACCGGCAAGGTGCGGCTGGTGATGATCGGCGACGAAGGCAAAATTGATTTGCAACCCTGCGGCGGCACCCATGTGAAATCCACCGCCGAGATCGGTCCCATCCGCGTCGCCAAAATTGAAAATAAGGGCAAGATCAACCGGCGCATCCGCCTGGCCTTTGCATAAGCAGGATCACCTCATGACTCAGGAACTCGTTTCAACAGCTTGGCTCGCCGAGCATTTGACCTCGCCCGATGTGTCCATTCTCGATTGCTCATGGCACATGCCCGCTGCCAAGCGCGATGCCAAGGCGGAGTTCCTGGAAGCCCGCGTTCCCGGCGCCCAGTTCTTCGACATCGATCTGATTTCCGATACCGAAAGCCCCCTGCCCCACATGCTGCCAAGGCCGGAGAAGTTTGCCAGCCATGTCCGCAAGATGGGCATCGGCGATGGCAAGAAAGTCATCTGCTATGACAGCGCGGGGCTTTTCTCAGCCGCCCGCGTCTGGTGGATGTTCAAGGTCTTCGGCCACAACGACGTGGCCGTGCTCGACGGCGGCCTGCCCAAGTGGAAAGCCGAAAACCGCCCGCTGGAAGATGGCCCGCCGATCAAGCCGCAGGAACGCCATTTCACCGCGCGCTTCCAGTCCATGATGGTGCGCGACAAATCCGATATGCGGAAGGCCCTGCAAGTGGCCGATGCGCGCTCACCCGGAAGATTCCGCGGCGAAGAAGTGGAACCGCGCCCCGGGGTGCGCCCCGGACACATGCCCGGCGCCAGGAATGTTCACTACGCCACACTGCTCAATCCTGACGGCACCCTGAAACCGGAAGCGGAATTGGCCAAGGTTTTTGAAAACGCCGGCATTGATATTGCCAAACCCGTGGTCACCAGTTGCGGCTCTGGTGTCACCGCCGCCGTCCTCTCCCTCGGCCTCACCATACTGAACGCGAGGGACCACGCGCTTTATGATGGCTCATGGACCGATTGGGGTTCGGCCATCGATACACCCGTCGTCACCGGGGACTGAACATGCGTGAAATGCAAACTGTCGTCACGTTTCTGGAAATGAAGGCTGAATCCGTTCACCACGTGGCCGCCCCTTCAAACCTGCAGCTCATGCTGCTGCGGGCGGAAAACATCACGCTGGAATTCTACCGCTTTCTCTATGACGCCGTGGGCCGCAATTTCAACTGGTATGACCGCCGCTATTTCACCGATGCCGAACTCACCGCCGCCATTCATGCCGAAGGCGTGGAGGTCTGGGTACTCTATGCCGGCGGCCAGCCCGCCGGTTATTTCGAGCTGGTGCCGCGCAAAAAAAACGTCATGGAACTCGAATACTTCGGCATAATCCCGGTTTTCCAGGGCCGCGGCCTCGGCAAATGGCTGCTAGCCGAAGCCATCCGCGCCGCCTGGGCGAAAGAGCCCGACAAGCTTATCGTTGAAACCAACAGCCTGGACGGTCCGCGGGCCCTCCCCCTCTACCAGAAAATGGGCTTCACCCCCTACGCCCAGGAGCCACAGGTATTGATCGCGCGGGATTGAGCTTAAACCCCTTGCGGAGGTGAATTTTATATGTTATAACTTATGTTATAATAGAGGCAATCATGAAGAAACACGTCACCCTGGCGACCGTTAAAGTAACCACCGTAGGAAACTCGGTAGGCGTCACTCTGCCGAAAGAAGTGCTGGCCAAACTTCGGGTTGGCAAAGGCGATATGCTTTGCCTGACGGAAACGCCAGACGGCGTTTTGCTGACCCCTTACAGCGCCGAATTTGCCGAGGTCATGGAAGCCGCGGAAACCGTGATGCGCGAAGACCGCGACGTCCTTAGAATTCTCTCTCAGTAGGAAGCCAATCAATGTCTGACATCAAATGGCTTCCAAAAGAGGCCGTCTTGGCCATGCACGCCCGCCAGCTTACCGAGCACGGCGGCGGAACCGGCATCCGGGATATGGGCTTGCTGGATTCCGCCCTGCAGCGCCCGCTCAATAAGCATGCGTATGAATCTCCCAATTCCGCTGACTTGGCCGCAGCCTATGCCTACGGAATTGCGCGCAATCATCCCTTTATCGATGGGAACAAGCGGACGGCTCTTGTAGCCTCGCGCACCTTCTTGCTGATCAACGGCTATCAGATTACTGCCGCCAAGGAAGACCGTGCGCGGACATTCCTGGCGCTCGCCGACGGCTCACTTTCTGAAGCTGATCTGGCGGCCTGGTTTCGCGCCCATATGATAAATATCTAAGATCACCGCACCGGCGGCACATACATCAGCCCGCCCGCGTTCCACAGCGCGTTGATCCCGCGCTCGATGCCGAGCTTCGAACCCTTGCCGAGATTGCGCTCGAACATTTCCGAATAATTGCCCGTGGCCTTGATGGCCCGCGCCGCCCAGTCCGCGTCGAGCCCCATATCCGCGCCGAATGTGCCTTCAAGGCCAAGCAGGCGCCGGATGGTCGGTATCCTGCTGCTGGCTTTGAGGTCATCAACGCCGGCCGCCTTCACATCCAGTTCCTCCGCATTGACCAACGCGAACAGGGTCCAGCGGACTATGTTGAACCACTGCTCATCGCCCTGGCGCACCATGGGGCCAAGCGGCTCCTTCGAAATGACATCGGGAAGAATGACATGGTCTTCAGGTGCCTTGAGCTTGAGCCGGATCGCATAGAGCTGCGATTGGTCGGCCGTGTAGCTGTCGCATTGCCCCGCCTCATAGGCCGCCACGACGTCATCGATCGTGCCGAATTTGAGCGGCGTGAAAACCATTTCCCGCTCGCGGAAAAAATCCGCCACATTGGCTTCCGTCGTGGTGCCTTCGAGAAAGCAGATGGCCGCCTGGCTCATGGTGAACACAGAATTCACCCCCAGCGCCTTGCTCACCAGGAAGCCCTGCCCGTCCATGTAGTTCACGCCGACAAAGCGCAGCGGAAATTTCGTCTCGCGTTCCAATGTCCACGTAGTGTTGCGCGCCAGCACATCGACCGCGCCGGACGCCAGCTTGTCAAAGCGGTCCTGCGCGGTAAGGGCCACATATTCCACCTTCGCCGCATCACCAAACACTGCCGCGGCAACAGCATGGCAGAAGTCCACGTCGAATCCCGTCCAGTTGCCGTCATCGCCCTTGGCCGCAAAGCCCAGCAAGCCGGGATTGACCCCACACAGCAATTTGCCACGCGCCTTCACTTCCTCAAGGGTTGTCGCATGAGCCAATGTCGCAAACAGCACGGTGGCAAGCAGCGCAAAAAGAAATTTTTTCATGAGCACGAATCCAGCAGACTTTAAAAATGCCAGCCTACCGCTTGCCCGGGTTCATGCCAAGGGTTTGAGGTTAATGCAAAATCTGGCTCAGGAACAGTTTGGTCCGCTCGCTCTTGGGGTTTTCGAAGAATTCCTTGGGCGAATTCTGCTCGATGATCTGGCCCTGGTCCATGAAGATAACCCGGTTGGCCACCTGCCGGGCAAAACCCATTTCATGGGTGACGCACAGCATGGTCATGCCGCTCTGCGCGAGGTCGACCATGACCTCGAGCACTTCCTTGATCATTTCCGGATCAAGCGCCGAGGTGGGTTCGTCAAACAGCATGATCTTGGGACTCATGCACAGCGAGCGCGCAATGGCAACGCGCTGCTGCTGCCCGCCGGAAAGCTGGCCCGGATATTTCTTGGCCTGCTCGGGAATCTTGACGCGCGTGAGATATTTCATTGCCAGCTCTTCCGCGTCCCGCTTCGGCATCTTGCGCACCCAGATGGGCGCCAGCGTCAGGTTCTCGAGCACCGTGAGATGCGGAAACAGGTTGAAGTGCTGGAATACCATGCCAACCTCGCGCCGCACCTCGTCAATCTTCTTGAGATCATTGGTGAGCGGAATGCCGTCGACGAGGATGTCGCCCTTCTGGTGTTCCTCAAGCCGGTTGATGCAGCGGATGAGCGTAGACTTGCCCGACCCTGACGGGCCGCAAATGACGATACGCTCACCCTTGTAGACGGTGAGGTTGATGTCGCGCAGCACATGGAACTCGCCGTACCACTTGTTCATGGCCACGATCTGGATGGCGATCTCATCGCTCACATGCACATTCTTGACGGCGTCGGCCATGGCGCTCCCTTATCTCTTGTGTCCGGTATTGAGCCTGCGCTCGATGAAAATCGAATAGCGCGACATGCTGAAGCAGAAAATCCAGAATATCAGCGCGGCGGAGAAATAGGCCGTCGATCCGGTCTGCGGCGAAGCCCATTTGGCGTCGTTGGAAGTTGTCGTGGCAATCTGCAGAAGATCGAAAAGCCCGACGATCGAAACCAGCGTGGTGTCCTTGAACAGGCTGATGAAACTGTTGACGATTCCGGGAATGACGATTTTCAACGCTTGCGGCAAGACGATAAGGCTCATCACTTTCCAATAGGACAGGCCAAGCGCTTGCGCCGCCTCATACTGGCCCTTGGGAATTGCCTGCAAGCCGCCGCGCACCACTTCCGCCATGTAGGCCGATGAAAACAGCGCCACTCCGATCAGGGCGCGCATCAGCTTGTCGAAGTTGACGCCCTCGGGCAGGAACAGCGGCAGCATGACGCTGGCCATGAAAAGCACCGTGATCAGCGGAACGCCGCGCCAGGCTTCAATGAAGATCACCGAGAAGGTCTTGACGATCGGCATTTTTGACCGGCGCCCGAGTGCCAGCAGGATGCCAAGCGGCAGGGAGGCGACGATGCCCGTGATGGCGACAACCAGTGTCACCAGCAAGCCGCCCCACTGCGATGTTTCAACCTCTTCCAGCCCAAAATCCATCTTCAGGATTAGCATGAGGCCGAAAAGCACGGCGGCGGCGATGAGCCAATTGCGCAAAACCGCCTGCGCACTTGCGTTGCCCACCCCGCCCAGTTGGCCTATGCCGAGCAGGCCCCCAGCGCCAATGAAGAATGCCGCCCCAATGCTGCCGGGCGAAAAACTGCCCAGCGCGGTGTGCCAAATGCTGGAGCCGATCACAAATGACGCCAGCCAGACGAGGATGCCAATGCCCGCGAGCCCGAAGCCTATGCGGTTGGATTGGATGCCCTCCTCGATGCCAAAGGTGACGAGCGGCAGGAAAGTCGCGGCAAGTGCCAGAATGATAAAAGCATTGAGAAATGCCGCCGCGGACATGGTGAAATGCCCGCCAGTCAACAGGATAAGGGTGATCAGCGGGTAGGCAATCAGGAGAAACAGCGCGTTCCATTTCTTGTGCGGCATTGACGGCATCAGCATTGGTATCAGCGCCGCAGCGCCCACGAGGAAGCAGATGTTGACCCGCCAGCGCTGGTCAATCGGATAGAAACCGTAAATCCACTGGGCAAACCTTGTGTAAACGAAAGGCCAGCAGGCTCCCGCCCCCTCGACCGCGCAAACCTCGCGGTTCTCGCCCGACCATACGGCGCTGAAAATCGCCCAGTCCAAAACGCCCCAGCCGATCCACGCCAGGAACGCCCCGGCAAGAATGCTGACGATGCCGTTTCCGATGGTTGGGAAAAGATTTGCGATGATCCACCCTTGAACACCGACCATTGAGATTGGCGCCGGCAGCAACGGGGCGTCCTCGGTGCGCAGGTAGGCGGATGTTTTTGGGGCGCTGCTCATCCTCAACGCTCCACCAACTTCATGCGTGAGTTGAACCAGTTCATAAAGGCGGACGTGAGCAGGCTGAGGCTGAGATAGACAATCATCCAGATCATCACGATTTCAATGGCCTGCCCCGTTTGGTTCAAGACTGTGCCGCCGGTCGCCACGAGGTCGGGATAGCCGATGGCCACCGCCAGCGAAGAATTTTTCGTCAGGTTCAGGTACTGGCTGGCAAGCGGCGGAATGATCACGCGCATCGCCTGGGGAATGACCACCAGCCGTGTGGTGACGCCGCTCCGCATGCCAAGGGCGTGGGCCGCCTCGCTCTGGCCATGGCTTACCGCCTGAATGCCGGCCCGCACGATTTCGGCAATGAAGGAGGCCGTGTAGATGCTGAGCGCCACGAGCAGCGCCATGAATTCCGGAATGATCACCGTGCCGCCGGTGAAGTTGAAGCCGCCCAGCACCGGATAATCGAAAGTGACGGGCCAGCCCGCCACGACCAGTCCAAGAAACGGCAATAGCACGATCATCGCAATCCCGGTCAGCACATAAGGAAAAGGCTGTCCGGTTGCCGCCTGGCGCGTGCGCGCCCAATTGCGCAGGACAATTGCGCCGACGACTCCGGCGACCAGGCCCACAAGCCCCAGCCAGGCGCTGTCGCCAAAAATTGTGTCCGGCATATTGAGGCCGCGGTTTGACAGGAAAAACATGTCGTTGATGTTGACCGCCTGGCGCGGACCCGGAAGTGACTTCAGCACCACGCCATACCAGACAAACATCTGCAGCAGCAGCGGCACGTTGCGTATGGATTCGATGTAAAGCGTTGCGATGCTCGAAACCAGCCAGTTTTTTGACAGCCGCATGATGCCGATGATGAATCCGAGGATTGTGGCAAATAGAATGCCGAGGCTCGAAATTAGCAAGGTGTTCAGGAAGCCGGCGACCAGGGCGCGGCCATAGCTTGATTCACTTGAAAACGGGACAAGCGTCTGGATGAGATCGAAGCCGGCAGATTTGTTGAGGAAGCCAAACCCGGTCGAGATGTTGCGCTTGGTGAGGTTGGTGATGGTGTTGTCAACAATTTCGTAGACAAAGAAGCCGACGACCAGCACCATAATGATCTGCACCAGGGCCGAACGGATCTTTGGGTCGTTCCAGAACGAAACCTTCGGAGATTCGGAAACTTCAATTGCCGTGGACATGCCACATCACCCTAGCCTGCAGAACGCGTTGGCGTCCCTCCCCCAGTATTCGCCGGTTTTCCGGTCTTTTCTTGTCGCGAAACAGATGGAGCCCGGCGCTTGGCCGGGCTCCTTTGAGTCAGATCAACGGATTGGCGGTGCGTATTGCAGTCCGCCCTTGCTCCACAGGGCATTAACCCCGCGCGCAATTTTGAGCGGCGTGGCGGCGCCCACGTTACGTTCGAAGATTTCGCCGTAGTTGCCCACGCCTTTCACGATCTGCGCAACCCAATCCTCGCTCACGCCGATGCCGGTGCCAAAGCCCGCGGCGGTGCCGTCAGCATTGGGAACACCCAGAACCCGCTTGATTTCCGGATTGGCCGAGCCCTTCATTTCCTCGACATTGGCCTGGGTGATGCCGAGTTCTTCGGCGTTCAGCAAGGCGTAGTAGGTCCACTTCACCACGTTGAACCAGGCATCGTCGCCCTGGCGGACCGATGGTCCCAATGGTTCCTTGGAAATGATCTCAGGCAGAACGACATGATCGTCCGGATTGGCAAGCTTCAGGCGCTGGGCGTAAATGCCCGACTGGTCTGTCGTGTAGGCATCGCAGCGGCCATCCTCATAGGCGCCGAGAACTTCCTCTTCCTTTTCGAACGCAACGACCTTGTATTCCATCTTGTTCGCCTTGAAATAGTCGGCGAGATTGAGTTCCGTCGTCGTGCCGGTCTGAACGCACACGGCAGCGCCGGAAAGCTTGAGGGCAGAATCGACGCCCATAGCGCTCTTCACCATGAAGCCCTGGCCGTCATAATACATGACACCGGCAAACTTGAGGCCAAGCGAGGTGTCGCGGCTCATCGTCCATGTCGTGTTGCGCGACAGGATATCGACTTCGCCGGATTGCAGCGCCGTAAACCGCTCCTTGGCGGTGAGCGGCGTGAACTTCACTTTCTGCGCATCGCCGAACACAGCGGCAGCAACGGCACGGCAGAAATCGACATCCATGCCGGTCCAGTTGTTCTGCTCATCAGGAAAACCGAATCCCATCAGACTCGTGTTCACGCCGCATTGGACGAAGCCCTTGGCCTTCACATCATCAAGCGTCCCGGCTGTGGCGGCGGATGCTGCAAACAGGCTTGCAGTGGCGGCGAACGCCAAACCTATAAATTTACGTTTCATAACTTACCTTCCTTTTGAAATTGGCGGACCACGCCTGATGGCTCTCTCGATGGAAATCACCGGCGATCCTCCGCAGTTACTGTCGTCTTCGTCTCCCTTTAGAGGTGTCTTTGTTTGTTATCACCTCACTGTCCCTAGACAAGCCGGAAACGACCGGGGGGTCAAGCCGAATTGCAGGGTTGGGGCCGGGTGTGCCTTAAGTTGCGTAGGGTGTCAGGCCAGTGCTGTAACCAGTGCGGTGGCTGAACCATATGCGGGCGCCGGCGGTTTTTGCGGACGCTCGATCATCACCACGGGGATTCGCTGGGCTCGTGCCGCCATGAGCTTTGCCACCGTGAGTTTACCCCCGGCATTTTTTGTAACGAGGTGGGTAGTTTTGTGAAATGCCAACAGCTCCCTCTCGGCCTCGACACTGAAAGGCGGCCGTGCCAGCACCAAGGCCCATTGTAAAGGTAATTCAAAGCTTGGCTTTTCTATCATGCGGGCCACCCCGCTTAAATCATCCCGCGCCAGAAAACCCGCGATTTCCTTGCGCCCGATGGTGAGCAGCACCCGCGCCCCATGTGGCAAAGCCGCAACGGCAGTCTCAGTGTCCGGAACACTGATCCAGTTATCCGCCGGCAACGGTGTCCATGCCGCCCGTTCCAGCCGCAGATAGGGAATGCCGGCGCGCTCCGCCGCGCTAAACCCATGCCGCGAAATCTGCGCCGCGAAGGGATGCGTGGCATCGGCCAGGGCCGCGAACCCTTCCGCCTTGAGATAGTCAAACAAACCGTCTTCGCCGCCAAACCCGCCAACGCGGATTTCGCCTTCCGGAAGAACCGGATTTTCCGTCACCCCGGCAAATGAAGTCACTACATCAAAGCCGGATTTGAAAAGTTCCTTGGCAAGGACATTCGCATCGGACGTGCCGCCCAGAACAAGTATCCGCTTATTCGGCATGGGCGATAATCTTTCCCGCGCGGTCGACAATCATCACGTCCGCTGTGACGGCCGCGCCGCGCAAAATCTTTTCAACCTCCAGCTTTGCTTTCCCTGCCACCTGGCTTGCAAGCCCCACACCCAGCATGTCCAAAACCTGTTGTGCCGTGTTGGCAGACTTCACGTCTTCGTGAAGATTTGCGGGCGCGAACTTCGCCAGCCATTCAAAATCAACCTGGCTGCGCCCCGAATGCAAATCCATTGCCCCTTGCGCCAATTTGGTGATTTTTCCAAAGCCGCCGCCGATGGTGACGCGGGCAACGGGATGCTCGCGCACATATTTCAAAAGCCCGCCGGCAAAATCACCCATGTCCATCATCGCTTCGAGCGGCAAGTTGAAATGCGCCCGCACCGCATCTTCAGATGTTGACCCCGTGCAGCCCGCGATGTGTGTGAGCCCCATGGCGCGCGCCACATCAACCCCCCGGTGAATGGAGGCAATCCACGCAGCGCAGGAAAAGGGATGAACAATCCCGGTCGTGCCGAGAATGGAAAGCCCGCCCACAATGCCAAGCCGGGGATTCCAGGTTTTCTGCGCCAAGGCCTCGCCATCCGGAATGGAAATCTCAATCTCCACATCGCCGCCGCCCTGCTCTTCAATGACCTTGCGCATCATCTCGCGCGGGACGGGATTGATGGCAGGTTCGCCAACGGCAATGGGAAGGCCAGCTTTGGTCACTGTGCCAACCCCTTTGCCGGCTTTGAAGGTCACGCCTTTGCCCCGCATGCGCACCGTGGCAATCACCGTGCAACCATGCGTCACGTCCGGATCATCGCCCGCGTCCTTGACGATGCCCGCTTGCGCC
>JBBQNU010000098.1:0-12021 GCA_038330285.1 Hyphomicrobiales bacterium
CATGCGCGCCAACGGCGAACAGCAGAAAATTGGCGAGGTGACGGACTTCGGGCAGATCTGGAGCAACAACAAGCTCACCCTCCACCTTCAGGTTCCCCTGGAAACGCCGCTTGATCCGAAAAAGGTTGAGTTCGTGTTCAAGGTCTATGATCCGGAATTCTTCATCGCCATCGACTATATTGCCGATGATCCGGTGGATATCGTCGGCAAGATGCCGGAGTCCTGCAAGCTGGTGGTGAAGCCCGTGCCCACCGATGCCGATCTGGACCAGACCCGCACCATGCTGTCCGAAAAAGGCAAGGACTGGAAACCGGAAGTCAGCGAGGACTTCGGCGCCATGTTTGCCCAGGCCGTGTCCATCGCATGCAAAGCATGAGGCAGCTTCTGCGCAATCTGCTGATGATTTTTGTGCTGGCGGGATTCTTTGTGGCCCCCGCCATGGCGCAAACTTCAACTGAGCCAACAAGTGAAATCAAGATCGACAAGAAGAAACTCTTGGTCCAGCCGCGCAATGCCGACGGCTCGCCCATCATGGTGTCGTTCTGGGATGATCCCGTGTTGTGGGTGCGCGAGCAACAGCAGGCCTATTATGGTTCCATTTCGGGCACCCTCCGGCAGATCAAATCACGCAGTCCCTACGCGGCCGCCTGGACCTTGATGTTTTTAAGCTTCGGCTACGGCATTTTTCATGCGGCAGGGCCGGGTCATGGCAAGACCGTCATCTCCGCCTGGCTGCTTGCCACGGAAAATGAATTGAAGCGCGGCATCGTCATCGCCTTTCTCAGTTCGATCATTCAGGCCCTCGTGGCCATCATCCTTGTGAGCATCCTGTTTCTCGTCGTTGCAAGCGCCAGCAGCGCTGCGCGCGATGTGGCAGGCGTCCTCGAAAGCGCCAGCTACGCCATGATAGGCAGCCTGGGCCTTTATCTCATCTGGACCGCCCTGCGCCCCAAGGCCCATCACGATCATCATGATCACGACCATCACGACCACGGCCATCACCACCATAACCACGTGCATGACGAGCATTGCGGCCATGCCCACGTGGCCGAGGCAAAACAGGTGCGGGGTGAATGGTCGCTGACCAAGGCCTTTTCGCTGGCCTTCGCCGTCGGCATCAGGCCCTGCACCGGCGCCATTCTGGTCCTGATTTTGGCCAACGCCCTGGGGATTTACTGGGCGGGCGTGGCCTCAACCCTTGTCATGGCAATCGGCACATTCCTCACCGTCTCGGCCATTGCCGCCATTGCCGTCTATTCCAGGAAACTCGCCCTGCGCCTGGCCTCAGCCGACGGCAGAGCCCTGGACTGGCTGGCTTTTGCCCTTCGCCTGGGCGGCGGCATTGCAATTGCCGGCCTCGGCACGCTGCTATTCCTTGGGTCCCTGGGCAGTTCGGCGGGGATGATGTGATGCACGTGAGCAGACAATGGATCGGCCTCGCGGGCTTCATCGCAATTTGCCTCCTGACAGGAGCGCTTGGTGGCTGGGTGACGTCTCAGTCAGTTGCGGAGTGGTACCCGACGATCAACAAGCCAGCGTGGAATCCGCCCGCCTGGATTTTCGCGCCCGTCTGGACCACGCTTTACGTGATGATGGCCGTTGCCGCCTGGCTCGTCTGGAAAAAAGCCCCGCGCGGCTCCGGTGTTCGCCTTGCGCTTGGTCTGTTCTTTATCCAACTCGCCCTGAATTGCCTTTGGTCATTCCTGTTTTTCGGGGCGCGCAACCCGGGCTGGGCCCTCGTCGATATCGTGGCTTTGCTCGCAACCCTCGCCGCCACCACATGGGTATTTTTCAATCACTCAAGACTGGCCGGGGTATTGATGCTGCCCTACCTCGCCTGGGTGAGCTTCGCGGCATTTCTGAACTTCACCATTTGGCAGCTGAACTGAACCGCAATCCTCCCATGCGTTTCCAAGCGGAATTGTTTCGGCTAAGATAGGCTTCCATTGAAAGGTCTGCTCCATGAAAACCGACAGCATTGCCAAGCGCCGTTCTGACCGCACCTGGATGACCGCCGAAAGCTGCAAGCTTGATGATTTCGTGAAGCTCATCGCCCGCGAAACCAGCCTCAGCGATTATCCCCTCGCCAGCGCCGTGCAATCCAACGTGCTGGTCTATGAGGGAGATGCGGTGCGCGCCGCCGCGAAGGACCCCGACCATCGCAAGGCCATCATGGCGGAATGGGCCGAGGCGCTCTATTCCGGCCCCGGCATTCTCATGTTCAAGAATGCTTTCCCCGACAAGACCGTGCTCGATGCAGCCACCGACACGTTCAACGCCATGATCAGGGAACAGCATGAGGCCAAGACCGGCGGCGGTGATCATTTCGCCAAGCCCGGCGCCAACGACCGCATCTGGAATGCCTTGGAAAAACTTTGCCTGCGCGATACCGAACTCTTCGCCAAATACTACTCCAATGAAATCGTCGCCCTCATTTCTGAAAGCTGGCTCGGCACCGGTTACCAGATCACCTCGCAGCTCAATGTGGTGAACCCCGGCGGCGAAGCGCAGTCCGTGCACCGCGACTATCACATGGGATTCCAGACCGCAGCCGAGATCGAGCGTTTCCCGCTGCATGCCCACCAGCTTTCGCCGGTGCTTACCCTGCAAGGCGCCGTTGCCCATTGCGACATGCCGGTGGAAAGCGGGCCCACGCTCTATCTGCCCTATTCGCAGAATTTCGTGCCCGGCTATTTTGCCTGGCGGAAGCCCGAGTTCAAGGACTACTTCAACAAGAACTACATCCAGTTGCCCTTGGCCAAGGGCGATGCGGTGTTCCTCAGCCCCGCCCTCTTCCATGCGGCGGGCCATAACCGCACCAAGGACATCAAGCGCATGGCAAACCTGCTGCAGGTGTCCTCGGCCTATGGCCGCGCCATGGAAAGCATGGACCGCGCCGCCATGTCAGCCATTCTTTATCCCACGCTCCGCAAAATGAAATTGAGCCCCGGCGAAATTTCATACGCCATCGCCGCCTGCGCCGAAGGCTATGCCTTCCCCACCAACCTCGACCGCGACCCACCCATCGGCGGCCTCGCCCCCCAAACCCAGCAACAGCTCATGGCCAAGGCGCTGGCTGAGAACTGGGAAACGGATTTGTTTACAGCGGCGCTGAAAAAACATTCCTGGCGGAGGCTGACTTAGATACAGATCGTCATTCCGGCGTTCGCCTCCCATTTCCGTCATTCCCGCGAAGGCGGGAATCCAACGTGGACGGCTGAGTTGGATCCCCGCTTTCGCGGGGATGACGGAGTAAGCAGAGCTTCCCGTCGGGAAGACGGATTGTTTTATGGGATTATGGCGAGGGCTTTAATTTCTATGCAAACCGCACGGCGTAAACCGGTGGCAGGGAGTGGCTCACGCTCTGCCAGCTGTCGCCCTGATCCTCGCTGACCCAGACGCCGCCGGTGGTCGAGCCCATCGTCAGGCGCTCACCAGGCCCGTCAATCGCCAGGCCGTGGCGGAAAATCAAATCATAGGCGTGCTTCTGCGGCAGGCCTTTTTTCAGGCTCTTGAAGGTCTTGCCGCCATCGCGGGTGCGCGTCACCACCAATGCGCCATCAACCGGAATGCGCTTCTCGTCCTTGATGCCGGGAACGAACCAAGCCGTGTCCGCATCATCGGGATGAACCGCCACGCCAAAGCCGAAGGTAGATGGCTTCGCCTTCACCTCAGTCCAGCTCCTGGCATTGTCCACCGATTTGAAAATGCCGCAGTGATGCTGCACCCAGAACTTGTCGGGCTCAGCCTTGCATTGCACCATCATGTGCGGGTCCTGCGTATGGGGATCGCCCGCTTGCTCCGGCGGTCCCTGGTCAAACTTCATGCCATGAGCCGTCTGCGCCCAGGTGGCGCCGCCATCATGGGTGACCCACACGCCGCCACAGGAAATGGCCACCCGCACGGTTTTCGATGAGCGCGGATCAACGCAGATCGAATGAATGCCCGGGATATCCGCCCCGCCGCCCAGCCATTTGTTGCGGTCCGGCATGTGCCACAACGTGTCGATCATCTCCCAGGTCGTGCCCCGGTCGCGCGAACGGAACAGCCCGCCCGGCATGGTGCCGCACCAGATGACGCCCGGCTCATCACGCCCGCCCGCCTCAAGGGCCCAGATCAGTTGCGTGGTCCAGTTCACCGGCTTGCCCCAGCCATCAAGGTCATTGAGTCCTTCGGGTTTTGCCGGATAGGCGGGCGTGGTGATTTCCTTCCACGTCTTGCGGCCCTTGTCGCGCCGATGCAGCTTGATGCCAAAGTGGCCATGGTTGAGTGCGGCATAATCCGT
Organism: Hyphomicrobiales bacterium; assembly: GCA_038330285.1. Taxonomy (GTDB): domain Bacteria; phylum Pseudomonadota; class Alphaproteobacteria; order Rhizobiales; family Aestuariivirgaceae; genus Aestuariivirga. Next base: position 4,286 of record JBBQNU010000098.1, read on the forward strand.
GCCGTCGCGCGGGTCATGCAAAGTCAACGTCACATTGTCACCGATGAAGTCGCCATCGCTGACGCTCCAGCTGCCCCTGCCGCGCTTCACCGTAAACAGGCCCTTGCGGGTTGAAACCAGAATGGAATTACTCATCGCCTAACCTCCTGAAAGGGCCTGCATGACATAAACTTCGCTCTTGGGCAGAACCGCGTCGCTCAAGCCTGCGAGATCGCTCACCCGCTTGCCGTCAACCAGAATGGTCATGTGCTTGCGGAGCGCCGCCTGATCATCAAGGATATAGGTCCGTAAGCGCTCATTTGATTCAAAGACTTTGTTTAAAATTTTGCGCACCGTCTGGCCCTCGGCCTCGACGGTCGCGCAATCCACATGCCTGCGCAAATTCGTGGTAAAAGTCACACGTGCCATGGAGCAATACTGTCACATTCCCGAAAACCTGCCAAGCCGCTAGGATTTCCCGATGCTCAGAAGAACCTTCCTGCTTACCTTTCTTGCGCCAGCAATGGCCCAGGCCCATTCCTTCCGCCATGGCGACATTGCCATCGGCCACGCCTGGGCCCTGCCCAGCCAGCAGAGTGAGGCCCAGGTGTTTTTTCCCCTGGCCAATCAGGGCAGCAAGCATGATGAACTTGTGGCGGCGCGGTCCGGAATTTGCAGTTCGATCGAATTGCGCCTGAACAACCGCTATGACGACCCGCCGCTCGCCGCCATTGCGCTCGACCCCAAAAAGCCCGTGCCGATGCGTCCAACGGCAAGGCACCTGCGCCTGCTCGGCTTGAAGCAGCCCCTGAAGACAGGCGACCGCTTCAACCTCATTCTCGATTTCCTCAATGCCGGCGAAACCACCGTCGAGGTCTTCGTCGAGGAAAAACCCGGCGACTGAATTTCAGAAGCGGTTTAGGTCAGAAAACGCCCGGCGCCGGTCAAAGATCGCCGACCACGCATTTCTTCGCCAAGGCCTTGTACTGCTTTTCCGTGAACTGGATGGGATTGCCGCCGGCCGACGGATCCTTGATCGCCATGGCTGCAACTTCATCAAGGCGCTTGGTGTCGATACCAATGTCTTTCAGCGTGTGCGGAATGCCGATCTCCTTACGGAGCGCCAGAATCCATTTGAGGAACCCGTTGAAGCCGCCCTTGATGCCGAGATAGGCGGCGGCGCGCTCAATATCTTTTTCAATCTTTTTGCGGTTGGCCTTCAAAACATAAGGCATTACGATGCCATTGAGCAGCCCGTGGTGAGCGTCATAAAGCCCGCCAAAGGGATGCGATAGAGCATGAATGGCGCCAAGCCCGCGCTGGAAAGCCGTGGCCCCCATGGTGGAGGCCATCAGCATGTTGCCGCGCGCATCGAGATCGGAACCCTTCTTTACCGCCTTCACCAGGTTTTCCTTCACCAGGCGCATGCCTTCAAGCCCGACGCCAGCTGACAGCGGATGGTAAAACGGTGCGCTATAGGCTTCCAGGCAATGGGCCAGCGCATCCATGCCCGTGGCCGCCGTCAGTTTTGCAGGCAGGCCAACTGTCAGTTCCGGATCGAGGATCGCCACTTTCGGCATGATCGCCGGATGGAAAATGATTTTCTTCTCGTGGGTAACGGGATGGGTGACCACACCGGCGCGGCCCACTTCCGAGCCCGTGCCCGCCGTTGTCGGCACCGCGATGATGGGCGAAATCTTGGACGCATCAGCCCGGGTCCACCAGTCGCCGATGTCTTCCAGATCGAACACCGAAATGCTCTGCCCGTGCATGAGGGCAATCATCTTGCCGATATCAAGTCCCGAGCCGCCGCCAAAGGCGATCACGCCATCATGCCGCCCCGCCTTGTAGGCCTTGATGCCCTCAATGATATTCGCCTCGATCGGATTGGGACGCACATCGGAAAACACCTCGATCGCCAGCCCGGCATTTTTCACATCCGCCACAATGGCCTTCACCATCGGCATTCCGGCAAGGCCGGGATCGGTGACAAACAGCGGACGCATGATGCCATTGGCCTTGCACAGATCGGCCAGCTCCTTGATGCGCCCCACGCCATATTTGAGCGCCGTGGGATAACTGAAATTGCGGTTTGGAATGGTCATGCTTTTTCCTTTTTTAACATGCAAGTGTTTTGACGTGGCCTTCCGCACCATAGGCGAGGATGGCGCGGTCATCGGTAACCAGAGTCAAGCCCAAGGCGCGGGCAGTCGCGATGAGGATTTGATCCATCGGATCTTTGTGCGCCGAGTCTGGCAAAAACGATGACTTTACTAAAATTTCAGGCGTCAGCTCGCATAATTTGAACCCGGGTCGTGCGATAAGGCCGTTGAAAAACTGAAATGGGTCGTCGGTCAATCTGAGCCGGCCCCGCGAAACGAGCTTGCCAAGCTCCCAAGCGGTCACGGGGCTCGCCGCGACTTCATCCGCATCCAGCGCGGTTGCCAAAGCTTCCACCGCTTCCGGCCGCATGATCCCGCCAGTCGCAAGATAGATGAATGCGCACGTGTCGAGCAGCAGCCTCATACAGGTTTCCGGCGCATGAGCTCATCCCAGTTCCGCAGCCACTCTTGCTCAATCTCATCCCATTCCTCGGGGTTGAACGCAGGCGATGCGGCGTCATAGCCCGGGGCGAAAGTGACCATGCCCTTCATGCAACCGTAAACTGACTTCCAGCGTTCACCCTTTCCCGGGGCGACCGCGGGGGCCGATTTGCGAAAGACCAAACGCTCCGCCGCCAGTTCAACCTCTTCGGTCTCAAAGCCTGCATCGAGCCATTCCTTGGTCATCACATTGTTCGTCGGATTATTGCTCCACCAGGCTCTATGCGACTTGGATGACTTTGGAAGCTTCGCACCAATCAGGCTTTCGATTTCGGCAAATGTCATCCTCACGCGGTCGCGTTTCTGCCTTTTCAGGAATTGACCGAGCGGTTCATACTTTCCCATGCATAACCTCAAATAAACACACACATTTTATAGTGTGTGTTTGTGTGTGTCAATACTGCTCAAAGCCGCGGCGCACTTCCCAGTCGGTGACGCGCCGGTCATATTCAAACTGCTCCCATTTCGCCGTGTGAACGTAGTGATCGACAACATCGTCGCCCAGTGCCTTGCGGAGAAGTTTTGAACCGTCGAGCAACGCCGTCGCTTCACGGAGCGTCTTGGGGATTTCGCGCAGCTTTTTGGACTTGTCGTAGGCATCCCCCGCAAAAACAGGTTCCAACGCCATTTTGTTCTCAATACCATCCAGACCTGCCGCAAGCAGCGCCGCAAAAGCCAGATAGGGGTTGAGGTCAGAGCCGCCAACGCGGCATTCAATACGGATCGCTTTCGAATCCGCGCCGCACACACGATAGCCCGCCGTGCGGTTGTCAAAGCTCCACACGGCGCGGGTGGGCGCAAAGGTGCCGGCGATGTAGCGCTTGTAGGAGTTGATAAAGGGCGCAAGGAAATAGGTGATCTCGTCGGCGTGGGCGAGCTGGCCCGCCACATAATGCTTCATCATGTCTGACATGCCGTGGTCGCCGCCCTTGTCAAAGAACAGCGGCTGCTTGCCATCGGCACTCCACAGGGATTGGTGGATATGGGACGAACTTCCCGCCCATGCGTAATTGGGCTTGGCCATGAAGGTGAGCGACTGGCCAAGCCCCAGGGCGATTTCCTTGCAGGCGTGTTTCAGGAACACATGGGTGTCGGCCATGGGCACTGCCGCGTCATAGCGCACGTTGATTTCCTCTTGGCCCGCCCAGGCTTCGCCCTTGGAGTTCTCAACCGTGATTCCAGCACCATGGAGACCGTTGCGGATGGCGCGCATCAGGTTCTCGTCTTTGCTGGTTTGCAGGATGTTATAATCTTCGTTGAGGTGTGACGGTGTTGTGAGCGTGCGGTAGCCACCCGCATGGGCTTCCTTGAAGCTCTGGTCGAAGACATAGAATTCAAGCTCGGAGGCGAAATAGGCTTTCATCTTCATGACCGACAGCCGTTCGAGCTGACGCTTCAAGACATTGCGTGGCGCATGCGGAATGGGCGAATGGTCATGGTGGTCGAGCAGGTCACACAGCACCAGCGCGGTCTTCTGCAGCCATGGACAAAGGCGGATGGTGGCGAGGTCGGGCTTGATGACGAAGTCACCATAGCCTTTTTCCCAGCTCGCTGCCTTGTAGCCGGGCACCGGCTCCATATCGACGTCAACGGCCAGCAGATAGTTGCAGCCGTGGGTTTCTTCATAGGCGCCATCGACGAAGAAGTTGGCCTCAAAGCGCTTGCCCATGAGGCGGCCCTGCATGTCGGGGAAGGCCGCCACCACCGTATCGATCATGCCGGCTTTGACTTGCTTCTTCAGTTCTTCGAGCGTCAGCATCCCATTGGCCATTTTCGTCTCCCTATTTTGTTATCGCGTGAATGAGCGGCATCGCCAGGCGCTGCGCCCATTCATTTTGTCCGCGTTCATTGGCGATGAAGTCATTGCGAATTTCGATCATGACGGATTTGAGCCCCCGCGGCGCCGCATGCAGGTTGAGAGTGTGCAACACTCCATCCTTCGGCCCATAGGGTTCATTAAGTCGCACGTCCACTTTCGGGAAGGCCTTGATCAGCCTGTCGGCAATGCGCGCATCCCGGTCAAACAGGATGCCAAGCTCCACCGCCCGCTCCTTGCCCTTGTAGAGTTTCGTGAAACTATGAATGGTGACCAGGCTTGTGGCGCGGCCCTCGCAGGCGCGGGCGTCCAGCATGCGGGCCAGCCGCTCGTGAAACGGCCAGTAGATGGCCTCGACACGGGCCAGCTTGTCCGCCGCACTCAGGCCCCTGTTGCCGGGAATGGCCGTTGTTTCACTCATCTCCGGCATGGCGCCGGGAGAGTCCGGCGGCCGGTTGCAGTCATAGGCCAGACGCGAATAGCGCTGCAAAACCAGAGGCGCATCCAAAAGGCGCGAGAGCAGCCGCGAAACCCCTTCGGCGCCAATGTCCCAGGCGATGTGCTTTTGCAGGTCATCGGCCGGAAGACCAAGATTTCCCAGCTTTTTGGGCAGGCGGTTGCTGGCATGCTCGCACACCAGAACATAGGGCGAAGGGCCCGCCTCATTCACCAGAATGAACGCGTCTTCCTCCCCCTCAATCAGATTTTTGGTCATTTTCCGTAGAATTCCCTTGCCGCGCGTTGTTCCAGAACTGTCGCTGCCTGTCAAACACTGGCAGTATATAGGGTGCACATGGAAGGCGTCCGCCGGGGGATTAGCTGGGAAACATGCAGGAATTCGACTTTATCATCATAGGCTCCGGCTCCGCCGGATCGGTCATGGCCCACCGGCTTTCGGAAGACGGCAAGCATACTGTTCTCGTCCTCGAGTTCGGCGGCAGTGACCGCGGCCCCTTCATCCAGATGCCTTCGGCCCTGTCCTACCCCATGAGCATGAACGCCTATAACTGGGGTTTTGAAACCGAGCCTGAGCCCCATCTCTGCGGGCGAAGATTGGCCACGCCGCGCGGCAAGGTCATGGGCGGCTCGTCCTCGATCAACGGCATGGTCTATGTCCGGGGCCACGCCCGGGACTTTGACGCCTGGGAGGAAATGGGCGCCAAGGACTGGGGCCACCGCCATGTGCTGCCCTATTTCAAGCGCCTGGAAAATTCCCACGGCGGCGAGGAAGGCTGGCGCGGAACCGACGGCCCCATGCATGTGAAACGCGGCCGCCGGTTGAATCCGCTCTACCAGGCCTTTGTCGACGCGGGCCGCGAGGCGGGCTACCCCGTGACCCCGGATTACAACGGCTACCAGCAGGAGGGCTTCGGCCCCATGGAAATGACCGTCTACAAGGGTTTCCGCTGGTCCGCCGCCAATGCCTATCTCAGACCCGCGCTGCGCCGCCGCAATGTCAAGCTGGTGACCCGCGCCTATGTTCACCGTGTCATCCTTGAGGGCAAACGCGCCACCGGGGTTGAATACGAAGTGGGCGGCGAAGTTGTAACCGCCAGGGCGCGGCGCGAGATTGTCATCGCGGCCTCCAGCATCAACTCGCCAAAAATCCTGCAGCTCTCCGGCATCGGCGCGCCCGACGTGTTGAAAGCCGCCGGCCTTCCGGTAAATCATGTGCTGCCCGGCGTGGGCGAAAACCTGCATGACCATCTCGAAATCTATTTCCAGATGGAGTCCAAGAGGCCCGTTACTCTCTATTCAAGCCTCAATCTTTACTCCAAGGCCCTGATCGGCCTGGAATGGCTGTCGTTCAAAACAGGATTGGGAACCACCAATCATTTTGAATCCTGCGGCTTTATCCGCTCGAAGGCCGGCATTGAGTATCCCGACATCGAATATCACTTCCTGCCCGCCGCCATGCGTTATGACGGCAAGGTGGCGTTCAAAGGCCACGGCTTCCAGGTTCACGTGGGGCCGATGCGCAGCAAGTCGCGCGGCCATGTCCGTGTCAGGAACAGCGATCCCAAGGCCCCGCCAAAGATTCTCTTCAACTACATGTCCCATCCCGATGACTGGGAGGAGTTCCGCGCCTGCATACGCCTCACCCGCGAATTGTTCCAGCAGCCCGCCATGCAGAAATACGCCGGGCGGGAAATCCAGCCCGGCATTGCCGTGCAATCCGATGCGGACATCGATGCCTTCATCCGCCAGCATTGTGAAAGCGCCTATCACCCTTGCGGCTCCTGCAAAATGGGTTCGTCAAAAGACGTCACCGCCGTTGTCGATCATGAATGCCGGGTCATTGGCATTCAGGGCCTGCGCGTGGCCGACAGTTCCATCATCCCGCAAGTCACCAACGGCAACCTCAACGCACCCACCCTGATGATTGGCGAGAAAGCCTCGGATCACATCCTGGGCCGCGATCCCCTGCCGGCCTCGAACCAGGAGCCCTGGATCAACCCCGCTTGGGAGTCCGCCCAGCGCTAGCCGAGCGCACCCGCCCGCCCGCTTCGTTGTAATACCAGCCTTCGACACTCAGATGGACATCCGAGTTGGTGTTGCCGGTGACCACGCGCTTGCCGTCCGCATCGAGATAGCCCACCGCGGCATTCAGCCAGAACTGGAAATCACCCACCGCGAAGCGCGCCGTATTGTTGCGGAAATTATCCTGCACGCTGTCGCGCACCCGGCCCAGCCGGCACACCGTGATCACCAGGATGACCGGATTGTCGCTGGCCTGCTCCCAGACAAAATCATTGCTCTTCAGTTCCTTGAGATCTTCCGGCGAAAAATTATATCCGGCCTCGTCATTGACCTCGGTCAGGTTGCGGTAGGGATGGCTGTGAAAATCACCCATCAGCGTGAGATGCGGCGACCAGCGCATCATCACCTCGTTCTTCAGCTTTGCCGCGTCAAGGTTCGGCGTCACGCTGTGATATTGCCGCTCCGCCGAGATGCTCACACTCGTGCGGTCGAGATAGAAAATCGAGGTGCCGTTCTCGCGCTTGCGGTAGCCCCAGACATAGCCAAGGGTTTCAACCGCCGTGTTCTTCTGCTTGCGCAGATTGCCATAACAATAGGCTTCGATAGCCGCCAGTGTCATGGTTTCCAATAGTGTCGGCGATACTCGGACCTTGTACTTCATCTCTATCCCAAACAAACCTGACCAAAATTAATTCATCGCTTCTTCCAGGAACATGTCCCGCAATTTGCGCGTGACCGGCCCTGGTTGCCCGCCACCCACACGCTTGTTGTCGATCTCGACAATCGGCATCACGAAATTTGAGGCGCTCGTCAGAAACGCCTCGTCCGCCGCATAGGCCTCGTCCGGCGTGAAGGCC
>JBBQNU010000099.1:0-11962 GCA_038330285.1 Hyphomicrobiales bacterium
GGCATTGTTCTGGGCTGGTCAAGCCTTCCGGCTATCTTCCTTGCGTCACTGGCCAGTAAATTGACCAATCCCACGATTCTCACGTGGGGCTGGGAAGTTGTCGCGGCCGCCGCCAATGCCTTGATTTTCACAGGCTCCGCCGCTGCCTTGCGAAGTTTCTTTCCCTCGCTTCAAACAACCACGACCGGGAGCATTGTCCTCTTCATCATCTATGCCGCGGTTGTGACATTGGCCTCGGCTATAGCCCGCCTCGTCATCGCCGCCCTGGCATTGAACATATGGCCGGTCTACCTGATCAATTATGCCACGACACTTTCGGTCGGAAATGTTGTCGGCGTGCTCACCATCGTGCCGCTTTTCTTTGTGGCTTCGCCGATGCGCGGCTGGCTCCGCTATTTTGCCGGCTTCACTCCGTTTCACGGGATTGCCACGCTGGCGATCCTGCTGACCTCGGTCATCGTTTTCGGCCTTGAGGATACCGACAAGTTCAAATTCTTCTACCTGGTTTTCCTCCCCGTATTGGTGTTTGCCATCCGGGACGGCTTCATGGGTGCCGCCTATTCCATTCTCCTCAGCGACACCGCGATGATCGCCATTCTGCTCTGGCGCGTGTCCGAGCCCTCCACCGCCACCGAACTCCAGGTGCTGATGATTTCCCTTTCCGTCACTGGCCTTGTCCTCGGGGCCACCATATCCGAGCGCCGGCGCATTTCGCTGGAGCTGGAGGAAAGCCACGCCCGCCTGCGTGACAGCCAAGCAGCGCTCCTGCAGGCCTCGCGTCTTTCGCTTGCCAGCGAAATGGCCGCAGCCCTCGCCCATGAAATCAACCAGCCCCTGACATCGATCCGCGGCTTCATCCGCGCCGCGCGGCGCAAGCTCGACAAGGGCAGGGTGAAGCATGCGGACCTCAAGTCGGATATTGATGCTGCCGTGAAGGAGGTTGATGTTGCCGCCGGCCTGATCAGGGAAACGCGGAAATTCCTCGAGCGCGGCGATGGCACGAAGGAAAAGCTGAATCTCCGGCAGCTGCTGCAGACCTGTTCTGATTTGATTGGGCCGGAACTGAGCGCCTCGAAGATCAACTGGGAATTGCGGCTGCCTGAAAAGCTTCCGCCGGTGATGGGCAATGCCACACAGATCCAGCAGGTCGTTCTCAATCTCGTGCGCAATGCCAAGGAATCCATTTTGGAAGGGCGGGGCAAGACACGTAACATCACGCTTGACGCCTCCCTCGACTCCCGGCCCGGCTATGTCGAGATAGCCGTCACGGACTCGGGCGCAGGCATACTGCCAGAGGTGAAAGCCATGTTGTTCAAGCCCCTGAAATCCTCCAAGGACAATGGCCTGGGCCTCGGGCTCTCGCTCAGCAACACCATCGTAACTTCCCACGGCGGCAACATCTGGTACGATGAAACGGTCTCCAGCGGCGCCCGCTTTGCCTTCACGCTCCCCCTGCGTGCCGGTTTGGAGCGGGGCAAGTGAAGCACAGTGTCCTGATAGTCGATGATGAGCAGTCGGTCCGCGAGTCCCTCTCTTCGGTTCTCGCCACTTATGGGTTCAGGACCGCAACATGCGGCCACGCGCGCGAAGCGGTGGAACGGATACAAAAATCGGCTCCGGATTGCGTCGTGCTGGACGTGCGCATGCCCGGCATGGATGGGTTGGGCTTGCAGCGCATGCTGGCCCAAACCGCCGCCGGCCTCCCAGTCATCATGATAACCGGCCACGCCGATGTTTCCATGGCGGTGCAAGCCATGCGCAACGGCGCCTTTGATTTTATCGAGAAGCCGGTTGACGACGAACAACTGGTTGCTTCCATCAGGAGTGCCATCGAACAGCGCAAGCATGCGTCAAGTTCCGGGCCTGATGAAAAGTCCCTTCTGGCCCGCTATGGGCTGTTGACTGACCGTGAAAAATCCGTGGCGGAAATGGTGGCCGAAGGCTACTCGAGTGCTGCTATTGCCGCGACATTTTCCATCAGCGTGCGCACCGTGGATCATCACCGCGCCAGCGTTCTGGCCAAAATGCAGGCAACTTCATTGCCCCAGCTCATCCGTTATTTGCTCGCGATATTGCCGTCCAAACCCTGAAATCTCCGGATCGTGCAAGCATTGGGCAAAATGACTGTGAACTTTCATTCAAGGACATTTCCTGACGGTACACGCGCGGAGGCAGGTGGATGCAAAGCGAGCCATTCTGCTGCGATCTGCCGTGCCAGCTCCAATTGAACGGCAGTCATTTCCTTGGCAACGCTTTCGCGATGCACTTGAGCCGGACGAACGGTAAATCCAGCTGCGGCAATGTTGAAGTGCACATGCGCCATGACGAGGTCCAATGGCACGCCTTGGCCATACCTGTACATCACACCCAGTCTAAAATGGGCTCTCGCTGAGCCGCGGTCCGCCGCTTTGCGATAAAGCCTTGCAGCCTCAACGAAGTTCTTTTCTACACCCTGGCCATTTTCGTACAAAATTCCCAGGCTGATTTCGGAAATCGCGTCACCTTGCTCAGCGGCCCTGCGGTACCATTTTGCAGCCAACTCAAAGTCCTGGATTTTGACATGTCCGCTCTCATGCATGTAGCCAAGTATGTATTGGGCTCTGATGTCGCCTTTTTCTGCCAAAGGTTCAATGATCCGCAGAGCAGTGCCATAATCGCCTTTGATATAGGCGCTGTAGGCAATCGGCATGTCGTCTGGTTTTGCTGACCGGGGAGAAAATAAGGACGGCCTGCTGAACTGCATTTGAATTGGCCCTGGACGGACATTTGCGAACCTCGGCCGCACCGCCGCCCGTTCCAAACTTTCGATTTTTGATGTCAGCTTGTTGGGGGGCTCGATGGTATTCGCGGGCGCGGTCATGGCCAAGGCCGCTGTCGTCAGCGTATTGGTTATGGCAATTGCAAGAATGGCGCTGATGAGAACTCCGCGGCGAATTGGACTTGGCGGCTTGGTTGGCCGGAAATCGAGGAAAGCGATCACTGGATGCATGCAGAGCTCTCCATTAATCTGGGGTTTCACCTGTAAAAGACAGGCGGAACTTAAGTCAAATTCACACTTCCCCCAGATATTGCCGTTTCGCACGGACGATGGTGTGAACGCATAGTGTTGGAACTCAACGGGCACTATAGGCAAAGCTGACGTGCCGCGTTATGGGTACCACTACCTACAGAATTCAATCCTTAATTTGACCAAACATTTGACCCATTGAACTTCAACTAAAGCGATGCCTGGGCTGAAATTATAGGGAATGGAATGGCCTTTGAAATACCCGGAAGCTATGTATGGGACTTCTGGTTTGCATGGCACGAGGAGACAATTCATTTGTTTTTCCTCACCGCGCCCAAGACCAGTGATCACGCCGATCTCCGCCATCCCCACGCCCGGATCGGCCACGCCACCTCGCAAGACCTGATGAATTGGAAGTACGAAGGAATAGTACTTAAGCCATCAGAGCCTCCTTACTGGGACGACGGAACAACCTGGACAGGCTCGGTCGTGAAGCGGCCGGACGGTAAATGGATGATGTTCTATACCGGCACCATGCTATCGGAGAATAGAAAATACCAGCGTATTGGGGCGGCCGTCTCTGACGATCTCTTCCTCTGGACGAAACTCGGCAAAAGGCCGCTGCTTGAAATTGATCCCGATCTCTATGAGACCTATGATACCGCCCGCTGGCACGACCAGGCGTTTCGCGATCCATGGGTTTATTCGGATCCCGCCGGCTGTGGCTGGCGGATGATATTTACGGCGCGCGAGAAGGACGGGCTTCCGGGCGGCGGCGGAGTAATCGGGCAGGCCACATCGCCGGATCTTTTGGTTTGGAAAGTCGAAAAGCCGCTGTTTCGGATCGGTTATTACGGCGAGATGGAGGTGCCCCAGATATTTGAACTTGACGGGTGGTGGTATTGCCTTTTCAGCAATGCATCGCGGCACATGGAACCAACCTATTTGGCTACAGGTAAAACCGGTACCGTGACGGGCACGCACTATATTCGTTCCAGATCGCCGACCGGCCCCTTTGAACTGGTCGAAGACAGTTTCTTTGGAGGCGATTCGGTGGGAAGATTTTATGGTGGGCGCTTTCTCCGCACACGGGCAGGCGCTCCCGTATTTCTGGCATTTCTGAACCACAGGTCCGACGGGAGTTTTGTGGGAGAAATATCGGATCCAATACCGATCTGGACCACAAATGAAGGCTACCTGCGTATTGATGGCCGGCAATACGGCATGGCGCTGCAGGAAGCACTTTCGACAACAGTTTCTTAGGATATTGCCTCGCAAGCCTCGAAGTTGTCGGACCGCGCATCAGTCTTTGAGAGGGTCGCGGAAACTGATGCGCGGTCCATTTATTACCCGATTGGTATTTCTGGGTTCGGGTCACCCAGACTGCAGGAGCTACTCCACCCTGCCGCCGCGCGCCCCCGTGGCCAATAGGTAGAGCTACCCATGTCCCCGGAATTTGGCGGAGCTATCATGCCCGCGTTGGGGAAGGACAATTTGGACTTGCTTTCAATTCAGGATGCCAGGGCAATCGGCGTCTATGGCAACGCCCCAATTCTGCGCCCAGGAGATAATGCCAGTAATCACCAGTAATCAAAGGAGGCCGCTTCAATGACAATGCAGAATAAGGACCGCACGTGAAGTTGAGCGAAAAAATCGCGCCTTCGCAAAGAGGTCTCTATCTTCTTCACGTTAGCGTTCATGGCCGTTTTCGTTCTGTATCGCCGGAGATTGGCGTGGATGCCGATACAGGCGGGCAGACCAAATATGTTTTGGAGCTTTTGCGGCGGTTGGGCAAAGTTCGCGATGTGCATCGCGTGGAGCTTCTAACCCGGAAGATAAATGACAGCCGTCTTTCCGCCGATTACGCGGAAAATGTCGAGGTGGTAGCCGACCGGTCGCGAATTGTGCGCCTGCCCTGCGGCCCGGAAGGTTATTTGCCGAAGGAGCAGCTCTGGCCATACCTCCAGGAATTCATCGATAACGCGCTTCGTTATATTCGCGATCAAGGGGAAGTGCCGGATGCCATTCACGGACACTACGCAGACGGCGGTTTTGTAGCCACGCGAATAGCGAAGATACTCGGCATTCCTGTCTTCTATACGGCTCATTCGCTGGGGCGGTTCAAGCGGGAGAGAATCCTGTCCGAGGGAATGAGTCCTCGTGCCTCTGAACGCAAATTTCATTTTCGCGAGCGTATTGAGGCGGAGGAGGAAACACTGGAGAATGCCGAGCTGGTGATTGCGAGCACGAACAACGAAGTGGAAACCCAGTACGCCAAATACGATCACTATGACAAGAATAGGATGCGTATTTTGCCTCCCGGGTGCGAAATTGAGAATCTCAGGGCCCGGCCATCTGCATCGACCTTGAAGGAATTCAGGAGTATTGGAAAACAATTCCTGGCCGATCCCGACAAGCCGGCGTTGATTGTCATTGCCAGGCCTGATGCGCAAAAGAATACGGCTGCGGCAATCCATGCGTTTGGCCGTTCCAACCTGAAGGACGTGGCCAATTTGCACCTTTTCATTGGCCTGCGCACCGATCTGGAATCTGTCGGCCAGCCGCAGCGTGACTTGTACTTGGAAATGTTCAAACTGATTGATCTCTATGATCTCCATGGCAGCGTCGCTTACCCAAAAATTCATAGCACAGAACTTGTCACAGCCCTGTATCAGCATGCCCGCAATACCCGCGGTGTCTCTCTTGCTTTGTCCAAGCACGAGAATTTTGGGTTGACTCTGGTTGAAGCCGCTGCGGCTGGCGTGCCCGTAGTCAGTTCGGGTGCCGGTGGGATGCGTGATGTCTTGAAAAATTGCGGTCACGGATTGACTGTCGATCCCGAAAACTTCGAGGAGACTGCCCAAGCCATTTCAGACATCATTAAGGATCATGCCAGGTGGCGTGCCCTCTCAGCCGCTGGCAAAATGAACGTCACGCGTTACTACACATGGCAGAGGCACATCAGGAACTACCTGAGCTTGGTGAAGCAATTCACCCCCGACCGGAGGGCAGCACCCTCCGTTCGAAAGCGGGTAAAGCAGTTCGCCACCGCCAGGCATTATCTCGTCTGCGACATTGACGACACTTTGACGGGTGATGACCGCGCAATGAGGCAACTGACTGACCTTATCAATGACCGCGACGATATACTGTTCGGGATTGCAACTGGCCGCAATCTGCAGAGCGCCCGGGCTTTCATTGAGGAAAGCATGCTCCCCGATCCGAGCTTGCTGATTACCTCGGTGGGCACGCGGATTGATTATAATTTTGGAAGATTCAACCAGGATACGCACTGGCACCGGCATATTCAGTTTCGCTGGCGGCCCCATGAAATTCGTGCTCTCCTTAGCCAGATCGACTGGCTGGAACCGCAGGAACCCGAAGCCCAGACCCACGACAAGATCAGTTACTATTTGGATCGGCCCCAGCCAAATGCGGCACGCGCGATTAAAACGCTCTTGCGAAAGAGCTCGTTGCAGGCAAGGGTCGTTGTCTCGCGAAATCGATGTGTTGATGTTCTCCCGGTTCGCGCCTCAAAGGGGCATGCCTTGCGTTATGTAAGCTGGCGGTTTGGCATTGATATGTCCCATGTCCTTACTGCCGGCGATTCCGGAAATGACATCGACATGCTGCGCGGGCTTTCGCGGGGCATAGTCGTGGGGAATTACAGCAAGGAAGTTGGCGTTCTGAAAAAGTCCAAGGATGTGTATTTTTCAGAACAGGCTAACGCCGCCGGCATTCTGGATGGGCTGAGGCACTACGGCGTTTGATTGACGCTTCGTACAGCAGCGCACCCATAATGGTCGTTCATAAAAACGCCTGGAACAGGGGCATCAGGTCCTTGCAAATGCTGCCGGCGGAATAATTTCAGCAACGAATCGCTATTATTGCAAATTGCCTCCCAAGCCCTGAAATTATCGGACCGCGCACCATCTTGGAGAGGGGATTGGCGGGAACTGATGCGCGGTCCATTTATAGCCCGATTGGTATTTCTGGGTTCGGGTTACCCAGACTGTGGGGGCAGCTCCACCCTGCCTCCGTCCACCCCCGTGGCCAATAGGTAGAGCTACCTATGTCCCTTGAATTGGGCGGAGCTATCATCATTGCCGGAGGGGTGATTTGGATTTGCTTTCAGTTCAGGATGCCAAGGCAATCAACGTTTATGGCAACGGCATGCTTCCGCTGTACCGCCACGGCGACCAATTGATCGTTTCGGCCACGGTTCCGGTGCGGATCGGCGACAGGGTCATTATTGAAACGAGAGACAAGCGCCAGGTATGCGGAACGCTCTTCCACAAGGCCGGGGACTTTCTCGGCATCAATCTTGGCGGACAGAAACGCAAGGAAACCCTGATCAAGGCATCGGATATTGAATTTATCGGCCGCGTGATCTGGGCCAGCCAATAGGCCAAAACTCTTTTGTGAATTTGCGTTTGAAAAAGGTTGGAACATGCACAACTACATACATCCGGGAAACACCCTCACCCTGTCCGCGCCCTATGAAGTCAACAGCGGCGACTGCGTCCAGATCGGCGCGATCTTTGGCGTGGCAAGATCCTGGGCATCACTGGGCGAAACTGTTGAAGTGGTTACATCCGGTGTTTTCGATGTCAGGAAATGCCCGAAACAGGTCTGGGAAATCGGGGAGAAACTTTATTGGGATATCAAGGACCGCAAGGTAACAAACATCGTTAGCGGCAATTGTTTTGTTGGAATAGCCCTTGAAGCGGGTTCAGGCCAATCCGCCGAACTGGGCCGGATCAAGATTTTTGGCCTCGCGCAATAGCTTCCCGGATTGACCGCCATGAATGGACCTGACCTGAAATCCTATTCAATCCTGAGGGCATTCAAGATGCCTGCGGCCGAAAACAATCCGTACATACCGATTGCAGCCGGAAAACTTTCCAAAGTCATCGCGTTTGCCTCCCAGGTTTCGCCTGCGGATTACTATGGCCTGAGCATTGACTACGGCGGAGGGGTTCTTGACGAAAAAGAAATCCGGGTAATTGCCGGGCAATGCAATAAATTGGGAGCTGGAGCGGATGCAGATAAATGAAGCAAACATGCGCGCCGCGCTTGTCGGGTTGAGCGCAAAATTGCAGAGCGTGGAGTCCAGGCTGAATGGCAGAAACGCCATCTACCACAAGATCAGGCATCTCGAACTGCAGGAGCACTGCGAAACGTTGTTGGAAGACGTCAACAGGGAATGCGGCAATACTGAAAAGCAAATTGATGACATCAACAAGCTGGAATCGAGCGTCGGCACTTTATTAGCGCGGCTCGAAAATGAAGATGCCGCTTAAGTCTCCGCCTGCTGGTCGCGCCATCGGGCAGGGGGCGAAAAAGCCATTCTATAGAACGTGCAGTCATCGAGCTCTATGCATGGCAGCTTGTTAACGATCGAGACTGTTAGCTCGAGCGTTAGATCGGAACGACCTTCTTCTCTTGTCCAAACTGGTATTTGCACTGACCAAGTTGGTGAAGCCTTATTCTTAATCTCTATTGCATCTAGATTTTGATACGCATCTTTGGGAGGTGATTCCAGTTTGCGCCCATAATCGAGAACTGCATTACTCAAGTCACCTACTGTCAATCGAGAGTTTGCGCATCGCATGACAAGAGCTTCATAATCCTGTCGAGCGAGTTGATCTGAAATCTCCCATGCGATTGACTTAAATATCTCGGGTGACATGCCTTTGGACATCATGCCGCCGCCTGCTGGTCGCGCCAGCGGGCAGGGGGCACGCCGAACTCGCGCTTGAAGGCGCGGTTGAAGGCGGCTTCCGCGTCATAGCCGACGGCGGCGGCCACCTGGCTGATGGATTTTTGCCGCTCCGCCAGAAGTTCCCTGGCCAGCAGCATGCGCGACTTGGCGAGATATTGCATGGGGGGTGCTCCCATGGCCGCCGTGAAGCGCTCCACGAAGGCGCTGCGCGACAGCCCGGCCACTTCCGCCATATCGGCCACCGACCAGCCGTGGGCCAGGCGGTCGTGCAAGGCGGCAAGGGCGCGCCCCACATATTGGTCTTTCAGCCCATGCAGCCAGTGCTGCTCGTGCACCTTCTGGGATTCGGAATAGGCCCTGACCGCTTCGACAAACAGCAGCTCGGACAGCCGCGCCATGACCGACGAAGAAGCATGCTGGCCTTCGCTGAGCTGCTGAGCGCCGTAGCGAACCGACGATTCAATCCAGTCGCGCGAGGCGCCCTCGCTGATGTTCACCTTCAGGAGAGGCGGCAGCGTCGCCATCAGCGGATTGCGCATTTCCTCATTGGCCAGAAAACCGCAGACTATATTGGTCAGCGGGCCGCTACCGCTGCCATGCACGATGCTCGAAAGCCCGTTGTCGGGGCCTGGCTGAATCAAATCCCTGGAACTGATGGGGCGCTGCCCTGGTCCGCTCGACAGCACATGCGGTGCATTGCGCGGCAACAGGACAAGTTCGCCGCTTTTGACAAGAAGCGGCTCCTCGCCTTCCACCTCGACATACATTTCGCCGGAAATCACATAATGCAGGGCGCACAGCACTTCCGGCTTGGCCATGTAAGGCAGCATGTCGTCGGGCGTCAGCGAGGAGGCAACGCTCCACGAAGGGGTAAAGCGGGCATCAAGGAACACGCCCCCCTTTAACCGGACCGTCCGCAGAATTTCCGACAGCGTATCCATATGGAGGCTCATTAGGTTAAAGCCGGACGATCAGTCAAGTCATCCGGCGGTACGGTCATTCACCCAGCGGGGGTCTTCGCATACATCACGCCCATCGGTTGGCGGTTCTGAAAAGCTCCGCTGAACCAGCGCTCCGGCCAATACCGGCCGGCACGTACACAACCAGCGAACCCGGATGAAGCGCCCGTGATGGCCACGGGCGGCAGTCGGCGTCCGCCTTAACGTTAACTTAGAAACAAAGGATGACTAAAATGAAGACCCTTATCGTATCCCTCGTAGCCCTTGCAGCCGTTTCGGGTGCAGCCCTCGCCGCCGGCGGCGACGACCTCCGCAGCTCCGATACCTACTTCGGCAAGTTTTCCGCCAGGCACCAGATGGAAGGCTCGGCCACCGACAGCAACGCGCTTGCCGTCGTCAAGGGCAGCAAGAAGAAGCTGACCGCCTTCGAGCGCATGAACATGCTCGAAGCTGAAGGCCGTGGCGGCGAAGCCCGCGAGTCAAGCACACCATCAAAAAAGTAATGCGTCACTGCGGCCGGGAAATTCCCTCACCCGGCCGCACCCCATTCCCCCCAACACCCCTGCGAGGAAAAACCATGTTTGACCACACCATCGACCGCCACGGTTCACAGCCGCGCTTCTGGAACCTTCTGGCAATCGCCCTTACACCGTGGCAGTTGCTGACCGATATGGCAACCGCACGCCGGACCTACAGGGATCTTTCGCGCCTGGACGACTTCATTCTCAAGGACATCGGCATCAGCCGGGGAAGCATCCGCTCCGCCATACGCGAAGGCCGCAGCCGCCGCTGACACCCCTTACCAGTTTTGAATTCCCACGACTGTTTCTTGAAAGGAAATGCTTTATGACCACGTCTAAAAACGCCGAAACCCTCGCCCTTCACGCCGGCCCCCGCATGGACCCCACCACGGGCGCCGTGGCGGTGCCGATCTACCAGACCACCGCCTACCAGTTCCGCGACACCGAACACGCCGCCAATCTTTTCTCGCTGAAGGAACTCGGCAACATATACAGCCGTATCATGAACCCGACCTGCGACGCACTGGAACAGAAGATCGCAGCGCTGGAGGGCGGCGTGGCCGCCATGGGCGTAAGCTCCGGCCAGGCGGCAACGGCAATTGCCGTGCAAAATATCTGCCAGGCAGGTGAAAACATTGTTTGTTCCACCGACATTTATGGCGGCACCTGGAACCTCTTCGCCCACACCTTCAAGACCATGGGCATTGAGGTGCGCTTTGTTGACCCCGCAAACCCCGAGGCCTTCCGCAAGGCCACCGACAAGCGCACCCGCGCCTATTATGCGGAGTCACTGCCCAACCCGAAGCTCGCCATGTTCCCCATTGCCGAAGTGGCCCGCATCGGCCGCGAACTTGGCGTGCCGCTCATTATTGACAACACCGCATGCCCGGTCATCTGCCGGCCCTTCGATCATGGCGCGGCCATCATCGTCTATTCGACGACGAAATATATCGGCGGCCACGGCACCGCCATCGGCGGCATGATCATCGACGGCGGAAATTTCGACTGGGAAAAACATGCCGCGCGCTTCCCCATGCTGAACCAGCCGGACCCCAGCTATCACGGCGCCGTATGGACCGAAGCAACAAAGCCCATGGGGCCGGTGGCCTACATCATCAAGGCCCGCTGCACCCTGCAGCGCGACTTCGGCATGACCATGGCGCCGTTCAGCGCTTTCCAGTTCATCCAGGGCCTGGAAACGTTGGCGCTGCGCATGCGTGAACACAGCCGCAATGCGCAGGACGTTGCCGAATACCTGTCAAAGCATGAAAGCATCACCCGCGTCATCCACCCCGGCCACCACAACGACGCCGAGCTGAAGCGACGGAGCAACACTTATCTCAAGGGCGGCATGGGCGGCCTCGTGGGCTTCGAGCTGAAAGGCGGCATGGAAGCGGGCAAGCGCTTCATCGACAGCCTGAAGATGTTCTACCACGTGGCCAACATCGGCGATGCGCGCTCGCTGGCCATCCATCCGGCCTCAACGACACACTCACAGCTTTCGGAAACCGAGCAACTCGCGACGGGTGTTACCCCCGGCTACATCAGGCTCTCGGTGGGCATCGAGCACATCAGCGACATCATCGCCGATCTCGACCAGGCATTGGCCAGCGCCACCGTAAAACGGGCAAAGGCGGCCTGAGGCTTAAAGCGGAACTACAGTTTAAAAAACGGCCCCGGCGGTGCTGTATGTTAAATGCCGGGACCGTTTTTTGTGCCAGCTTAGAGTAATCAAGCTGTCAGCCTGAAT
>JBBQNU010000100.1:0-11783 GCA_038330285.1 Hyphomicrobiales bacterium
TGTTCGATGACAAAGCCAGCTTGCTCAAGCAGGGCCTGGCAACCAAGCGCGACTATTACAATGACCAATCCAACCTTGAGCAGAGCAAGACGCAACTGTTGAATTCCAGGGGAAAGCTCGCATCCGCCAGAGAGGCCCTGGATGAGGCAAACAGCCTCCTGGCTGCGTCTGATGCCAAGGCCAGGCTTTCATGGACCGAAGAACTGTCGAAAGTTGCAGCGGACCTCAAGGAAACCGATGAGGCGCTGGCCAAGCAGCAGGACAGGTTCAACCGGCTCATCGTGCGCGCCCCCGTATCGGGCACCGTGCAGGTGCTGACGGTGAAATCCCCGGGAGAGGTCGTTATGCCCGGCGAGACCTTTGCCAGGATCGTGCCCGAAGATGTGCCCCTCGTGGCCGAAGTGCAGGTGCGGCCCGATGACATCGGAAACGTGAAAATAGGCGACCGGACCGAACTGCGGATCACGGCCTTCGATTCCTCGATCTACGGCAAGATTCACGGCAAGGTCGAAAGCATTTCGCCATCCTCGTTCCAGCGCGAAAACGGCGACTTCTATTTCAAGGCGGCGGTCAGTCTCGACGAGCTTGAACTTCCCGGCCATGCCAGGGTTTCGCCGGGCATGGTTGTCTCCGCCGAAATCGTGATCGGCGCCAAATCATTCCTGCGCTATATCCTCAAACCGGTATTCAAGGTTTACGGCCCAGCCTTCAGCGAGCGGTAAGGAAGTCAAACCGCATTAATCCGTATACTGACGATTTACACTTCAGCTTGTGTCGGGCCTCATCGCCCAATCGGCGAGCCAGTCGCATTCGGCGAGGACTTCCTCGACCTCGTGAACGGGTTTGCGGCGGTAGCCCGGGGGACGGCCAGTGCGCAGCGGCGAGGTGGACTTGAATTCTGGCGAGGCTTTCTGCCTCTGCTGCCAGCGCACGAGACGCTTGGCCTGGCGGGGGAGATCCTCAAGGGCGAGTTTCAGGGCCTGAAGCCTGCGGTGGAGGCGCGTGGCGCTTGCCAGGCCATCGGGCGGCGGCGGGGGTTCAACTACAGGCTTCGGTGCTGGAAAGAGGGCCGCCACCCGGGGATCATACCAATCCAGGAAACGGACGCGCGGTTCAGCCCTGCGGACTTTCCTGACCCGGATGGGCTTTATACGTATCGGAGGATCGTAGAGCTTGAAGGCGGGTGGCCCGCTTCCACCTTTCCCGATGACTTTCCCTGCCGGCATGGGACGGGAGGGGGCCAGCTTCACCACAACATTCCGGGCGGCAACGACAATAAGCCGCCGCACGGCGGATTCGGCGGGCCGCAGCACAGCCAGCACGGCGCTGTGCAGCGACCGCGGAATCCGCGAAGCCGCATCGCTGCCATCAAGCCCCAGCAGGGCGAACAGGACTTCAATGATGCCCTTGAGCGCCTTGTGTTGCGTTTGATGGCCAAGTCCCAGTCCATGTGGTTCCTATCCTGCTTATGGAACAAAACAAGAACATATGAGCTGAATAGGAATAGATTGTCAAGATCATTCGATAGCTATTTTGGCGGGCCTGTGAATTTTATTCGAAGCACCATTGAAAATGGCAATTGGTGCTTGGAGGTTTCATCGGTGGCGGCCCCGGCTTTTGCCGCACACACATCCGCCTCGCTTCGAAACTCTGCGATTTTACTTTTGCTCAAGACCCGGCTCCACCTTCATAAACTGTCATTCTGCTTCCAGGCCGGGCTCGCTGGCGGGGCGTTGGGCCAGTCCATCGACGGCCTCTGTTTGCGGAGATGGGGCTGTTTCCAAATTCTGGCCAGCAGAGGCTTTCGCCTTGGCCTCTTCGTAGGAGAGCCTGAGTTCGGCAGAACCCGGATCGAGCTTCAAAGCTCTTCCAAACGCCGTAGCTGCTTGTTCATAACGTTCCGTATGGAAATAGGACCAGCCGAGCATGCGCCATCCTTCAAGATCCAGTGGCGTGCTCTCGAGGCGGGCTGCCAGCCGTTCGATCATCGCGTTCACATCAGGAAGAGGTTCGCCGGCCGCACCTGTTGCTGACGGGTGCCCAGAGTCAATGGAGCGGGCGTAGTCCGTAAGGCGCGCAAGCATTTCGCCATCCGGTTCTGAGAAAGCGATCATTTCGCCTGCGCGTGTCGCCGCGGGAGCGCTCCTGTCATAGGAAACAGCCGCGCCAATGCCTGAAACAAGCAGGATGACCGAGGAAGCCACCAATAGCTTCATGGGGTAGCCTTGAATGTTCTTTCTGACCCCCCCGCGTGGCGACGGCGGCCGGGAGAGGAGAGCAAGCCTCGCGGCGTCTGCTTCTGCATCGGTAAGTTCACCACTCTTCAGTCGCGCTCCGATGTCTTCCAGAGCAGCCCTGCAACTCTCCAGCTCAGGGGGGCTCTTCCGCAAGCCCCTCGTTCCCATCAGAAAATGCAACAGAACCGGTATTGCCATGGCAACAAAAAGCCAGCCAAAAAACGTCATCGACATCTTCCCGCTCCCCCACGCCTCATGAAACCATCCATCTCAGAACTTTCTGCGAAGCTCGGCGCGGATGCCGAAATTATCTTCCTCGCCTTCGAGGATCTGATAAGTGGCATCGGCGCGGAAGAGCCAAGCCCGGTCAATCGGGATCTGATAGCGGGCACCGAAACCGTACTGCGCGTCTTCAGCCCCGATCCCGTCATCGTCGAAGGGCTGCACCATGGCCAGCTCAAAGACAAGCTGCTCATCCAGATCGAAGAGATATTGCATGCCTATGGCGCCGCCCCAGGCATTGGAGCCGCTGTCGTCGAATTTCGGATAGCCGGTCAGGGCATCGGTCTCGAAGTTGATGCCGACGTTTTTCAGGATGCCCGCGCCATTGCCATCGACCAGGGGCTGAGGATTGCCGAAGCCCACGAAGAAGTTGGCGTAGGGGAGCAGCGTGCTCGGCAGGCTTGTGATCAGGCTGTTTTCCGAAATGATCGCAAGTCCCTCGTCATCGCCTTGCGGGTCTTCCCCGAAGTTCGCAAACACCCTGGTGGAGTTTGAAATCGTGTTGGAATAACGCCGTGTGTAAGCGCCCGTCACGAAGTGTGTCAGGAGGCCCGCTTGGTCGTCGCGGCCATCGATCAGCCCGTAGCCCGTCTCGATGTAGCCGCTGTAAGCATCGATGAAGGCGGTGGCGCCGAAGAGACTGGAGTTGTTGTTGTCGTCTCCATCTGCTCCGATGATGCCGGCATTGTCGATATCGTTGAACGCGGCAAACAGTGTGACGTCGAAATTTGCAAGACCCAGCGCCTGCGAGTTCTTCGCGGGGAAAGACACAGCACCCCCAAGAATTGCGTCGTTGGCCCAGATGCCGTTCTGCAGGAAGAGCGGGAAGAGGCCGACAGTGAAGGGCAGGTCGACTGTGGCTTCCCGCCCCGAGAAACCGGAATAGAGGGAGCCCAAGTCACCCTCGAGAAACAGGGTCTGCGGCTCGGGGTCGAACTCGAAATCAAAATCCCCGCTGGCGTCGTCTCCCGCAAATTCAAAGCGCGTAAACTGAGTGTCTTTTTGAAGTGGCGTGAAGAAGGCGTGGATGCGCTCGGTGCCGGTGATCTTGAAGTCGACGTCGAGGTTCAGCCGGGTCGCGACCTGGGCAATATCCTTGCCATTGTTTCTATTGTAGGCCAGCGCTGTCCGCCAATCACCGTAGATCGCAAGGCCCGGGAGCAGCGGATTCTTTTTGCCCAGCAGGGTGCTGCTCGCGTCGTAGGCGCCGGACGTGTATTGCTGGCGGCCCAGCTCAAGCAGCGGGCGCGGCGGCTCGACTGCCGTTTTGGCGCCATAGACATCGACCTGCCCCTGGGCATTGTAGCTGGTTTCATACTGCGGATCGGAACGGAAAAGATCCCCCTTGCCGTTCTCGGTGCTGCTGACGCTTTCCCCTTTGTCTGTGGGATTGTCGTCGGTTTCCTTTTCCGCATTCGCGTCTGCCTGCTGCGTGTCAGCTTGGCTTTCCGGCGGGAAAAGTGATTCACTGGACCTGAAGAGCGCCTGCCACGCGCGCACCAGCACGTTCCCCTCCTGGGCCTCGCTGCTGCCAGGGCCTGTGGCGGCGTCTGCCCTGGTGTGGAAGATCGCGAGGCAACCGCAAACTGCCACTACGGCAATGGCGGTGTGTGCCCTGACATGATACGCATTACTCAACATACAAAACTCCAACCCACGCTTTTAGAAACCCTTGCGGACCCCGATAGGACACCGCCGTCTATCCGGCACTACTCCTTCACATCGAGCTCCACCGCAAAGGCGTGGAAGTTCATGATCCGCTCATTCATGCTTTGCTTCATATCCTCGGTGGCCCGGACGAAGCGCATGAAGTAAATGGGCTCGGCCCGGCTCCGCATCCGGAAGGCGAGGCGGTATTTTCCGGGCCTGGTGATCAGTTTGCCCGGCACCTTGTACTTGGCCACCTTCTCGCCCAGCGGCGGCAGCGAGTGGTTCTCCATGCGCACCAGCGGCGGATGGTTGAGAACCGTGGTGGGGATGCCCGGGGGGCGCAGATGCGGCAGGGGATCGACGTCGAAATTCACCGGCAGGTACATCTCGCGGTCCGTGCCCTTGACGTTGGTCGTCAGGAACTTGGTCTGGAAATGCACTAGTTGCTGATCATTTTTGATTTTGCCGGCGGCCACATCGAGGCTGTGCAGATCGGCCATGTCGCCATGGCTGTCGATGTAGCCTGACTCCCAGATGTTCTTGCCACTGGGATCGATGAGGGCGACGTTCACCCAGAGCTGCGGCTGCGCGCCCAGTGAACCGGACGGCAGGTTGTGGCCCAAATTTGTGTTCTTGATCTTGTAGGAGAACGCCAAATCCTTCCCCACTTTTGGGTCACCTGCAATGGTGGGACCGTCAACGGAACTGCCGTTCTCCAAAATCTTCTGTCTGAGCTTGTCACGCGCGTCGAGCTTCGCGAGATTTTCGTCAATGAGTTGCCGGGCCTCTTCACGGTCGAGCGGATCGGCCCAGCGCTTGGGAAACTTGGCCTTGATCTTGCGGTCGGCAACCTTGTCCTCGAACTCCGTCGTGCCCCAGCCGGCCCGCCAGTCGAAGCGCAGCCAGTCCTTCATGCTGACGGCCTGGGCCTTAGTATTATGAGGGAAGATGCCGGGATGGGCGATTGAATAGCCCGGGCCCATGAAGCTGTGATTGGCATGCTTGCGTCCCGGGTTGATTTTCTTGCCGCCGACCACTGCTGAGGGTGCGGTGGCATAGCCTTTGGCCTTTCCCGGGACCTTGCCCATGTGGCAGTCCTGGCAGGTGACGCCGGCCTTGCGGGCCGGGCTGTCACGATACTGCTCCCAGACGATCTCCAGCTTGATTCCCAGGTTGACGGCAACCTGGTGGCAGCTCACGCAAAACTCGGATTTGGTGATCTGGTCGTTTGTGATCATGCCCTTGTGGATATCGTTACCGCGCCCGTCGGCGCTGGTCTTTACGGAATAGGTTTCCTTGTCGGCAAGAACATCCTTGATCACGCTCTTCGTGCCGCTGCCGTAGACCGGCTCGTAAATCTTTCCCGGCTCCACCCGGCGCTCGCCGTTGACCTTGCCGTACTGTTCGCTGACCCGGTGGCAGGTGATGCAGGTCACGCCCTCCCGCGAGATCGGGCTGCTCGCCCAAAGCGGTGCTTCGCGAGACTCGCCGAGCTGGGTGCCGACCTGCTGGTGGCAGCGCACGCAGAAGGTGCCAACCGTGCCTTGCGTCAGCTCCTGGAACTTCTGCTCGAACTTGTGGAACATGGGCGAGATCGACGAATAGGCATGCTGCGATGAGGACCACTCTTCGTAAATCTGGTTATGGCACTCGCCGCATTTTTCGGCGGTGGGATAAAGCGAGAGGGTTTCATCATCTGTCGCGGCAACAGAGACTTTCTTGCCTTCCGCTGCAGCGGCGGCAACGAAGCCCTGTTCTAATGCCGCGCCGATCAGCACGGCGCTCGCGAACGCACAGGAAATTATTGAAATGCCAGACAATCTTTTCATTGGTCCCACATAAATTTCAGAGTGGGCCGCCCCAATGTGTATAGGTCGAGACTTTTGCGTTCACACGCTTATCAAGATTGATGACAGAGTATTGACTGCGAAAAAAGGCCATCATATGTCCGGCCTCCAGCAATACTATGACCAAGAAAAATTTCTTGGCTGGCGCATCAAATCAAAATGATCAGTACAGAGATGAGGGCAAGCACCACTCTCCCGCCAGATTGTTGCCGCAAAACAGACCATGTTTGCGGACGATACTTGCGAACGGCCTTGCAGGGGATCAGTCATTGGCAGTTCATCACCAGATAACCATCGATGGCCGCAGCTTTCTGGCCCCCGATGGCCAGTTGCTGCTGGATGCCGCCTTGGACAACGGCATCGCGCTTCCATATGACTGCCGCGCCGGCCACTGCGGCACCTGCTGCGTGCGGCTGGTATCCGGCGAAGTGGAGGGCGGCGAAGGCTCGGAACCGGGCGTGGTGCATGCCTGTCAGTGCCGGATTGCCGGCGACGCGGACATCGCAACTGAGCGGCAACCGGAAGTTCGCAGCGTTGACGGCGTGGTGCATTCATTGCGCCGCCTGTCATCCGACGTGATGGAAGTCGAAATCAGGATGGACCAGGCCCTGCCCTATCTTGCCGGGCAATATGCGCAGGTTTGCTTTAGCGGCTATCCAAGCCGTCCCTTCAGCATCACCCATCCCTTGCGCACCTCGCAACGGAATCCGGGCGGCCGCTCGGTCTGGTTCCATGTCCGGCGCATGCGGGAGGGCCGTGTCTCCCCGTCGCTCGGAAAGCACATCACGCCGGGCCACCGGGTGACACTGACCGGGCCTTATGGTTCGGCGCATTTCAGGCCAAATCTGGTTTGCCCTTTGATTCTCGTCGCCACCCACACCGGCTTTGCGCCGATCTGGTCCATCGCCGTCGCGGCGCTGCGCGAGAACCCGGAGCGCGACATGATGATTATCGCTGGCGGCCGCACCCTTGAATCACTCTATATGTGGCCGGCTCTCGCGCGGCTTGCCACCTTTCCCAATGTCCATGTCGTGCCGGTGTGCAGCACGCCGCAGACCTTGATTAATGCGGTGCAGCTCGGCCGGCCAACCGACTGTCTGCCACCCCTGCTGCCGGGCGATGTGCTCTACGCCTGCGGCGCTCCGGGGATGGTCAATGCAATCAAGGAGATCGCGGCGCGCATCGGCGCGGTCTGTTATGCGGATCCGTTTCTGCCGACCACCGATGATACGGTGGAGGAAAGCCTTCTGGCCCGCGGGGCGAAGTGGCTTACCGCACTCACCCAACGGCGTTCGAGCCCGGCGCAAGCCTATGGGATGGCTGAAGCAAGAGTAAGACGTGAATATCGTTCTCAAAGTGCATAATCTTCGGCCGACCGGGTGCAGCCTCAGCGCCCCTGCCCGGTTTTCCGTGTTTTGTCTCTACGGCTGGCTCATGCTCCTCGGCTTTGCCACGGACAGCCCAGGTGCGTCCGATCCGGCCAAGATCGTCGGCGCCAATGCTTGCGCTGAATGTCACAAGCAGGAGGCAGACGCCTGGAAAGCCACGCATCACTTCAAGACCTTCAATGAAATGCCGCGCAAAGCCCCGGCAAAACAAATATCGGAAAAGATGGGGCTACGGCGCATCAAGTCGGAAAGCGTGTGCCTGAATTGCCATTTCACGGTGCAGCAGAAGAACAACAGGCCGGAGGTCGTCTCCGGCATCTCCTGCGAATCCTGCCACGGCGCCGCCCAGGATTGGATCAAGGTGCACAGCGGCTTCAGCGGCAAGACAGCAAAGACCGAATCCAAGGCCGAGGAGGCTGCCCGCTGGAAGCTCGCCGAATCCAAAGGAATGATCCGGCGGCACTCACTCTACCAGCTGGCGACGAACTGCTACAGCTGCCATGCCGTGCCGAAAGAGGCTCTGGTGAACAAGGGCGGCCACAAGCCCGGAAGCGCCTTCGAGCTGGTGTCCTGGTCGCAAGGTGAGGTGCGGCACAACACCTGGTATTCCCAGGGCAAGGAAAACGTCGCCGCCGATGCCGCGCGCAAGCGCATGCTCTATCTTGTCGGGCTTGGCGTCGAGCTTGAAACTGGATTGCGCGCCATCGGAAAGGCAACCGCAAGAAAAACCTACGCCTTCGAAATGGCCAAGCGCGTCGACCGGGCGCGCAAGCAGCTCGCCGCCGCAGCCATTGCGGCACCGGACGTGCCGGAAATCGCCGGGATGTTCGAATTTGCCCATTCGGCCGGGCTGAGGCTGAAAAATGACCAGAAGCTTACGGCTGCTGCCGACGGCGTCTCCAAGCTGCTCGTGAACATCACCGCGAAGTATGACGGCAGCACCATGGCCGGGCTCGACGGCCTGATTCCCAAATCTGACAAATTCAAGGGCACGGCGAGAAAAGCGGGCGCAGTCGATTGAAACACCACTGCATGGGTGATGCGCGGAGGACACCATGAGATCGCGCGCGTCGGACGCCATGATCGGCGGCAGCGGTCTGGCCTTGGCGGGATATCTCCTCAGCCGGACAGTCCTGGGTCTTTCTTTAGCGGCCCTGTCGGGCGGCCTGTTCTGGCTCGTCTGGATCTATGGAAACGGGCTCCGTGACCCGCGCTATCTCGATGGCTGGGTTCTAGCCGGCGGCATGGGCTTGCAGGTCTCCTTCCATATCGCAAAATCGGCAGGCCTGTCGCCGAAATCGGCCATGCGCTGGCGGAAGGTCCATATTTTTGCCGGATACCTGGTGATCGCCGCCTTCATCTCCCATTCGGATTTCACGCTGCCGGACACCGGCTTCGAATGGGCCCTGTGGACGGGCTTTGCACTGGTGACGCTGAGCGGCATTTTCGGCACCTATCTCGCATGGTCACAGCGGGCCAAGGGCCGGATCGACGACAGCGTCAGCTATGACCGCATCCCGGCGCTGCGCGCCGAGCTGGAGCTTGCATTCCTCCGCGCCATCGCCGAGACCGATCCGTCCAGCGCTGCGTTCGATTTACCGGGACTGCCTCATGCCGCCTGGATTAAGGATCTCAGCACCGCTCACCTGGAGGACTTCTTCCAGGGGCCGCGGAATTTCACCGCCCATCTCATCGGCTCGCAGCGCCCGCTCAAGCGGCTGACCGACGCTATCGATAACCTGTCGCGCTATGTCGACCAGCAGAATCAGGCGAAGCTTGCCGCCATCAGAAGCCTGGTGATCGAGAAAGACCAGCTCGATTTCGCCCGCGTCTCTCTCGGACTTTCCAGGGGCTGGCTGTTCGTGCATGTGCCCGTTACCTATGGGCTGATTGTGCTGACAGTCCTGCACGTCCTCGTCGTCTATGCCTATTCATCGGGTGTCTGGTGATGGCTTCCCGGCGCGGCCGACTTGCTGTGCTGCTGGCGCTCGTAACCGCCGTCTGCCTGGGTTCGGCCATGTTTTTTTCCACGGGCACACAATTGCTCATGCCGGGGTCGCTGACCAGCGGTCACGCCGCGATCGAAAATTGCAGCGCCTGCCATACCAAGAGCGGCAGCAGAAAATTGAGCTGGCTTCACGGCCTTGTCGCCGCCGCTCCACTCGCCGACAGCAAGGCCTGCCTGACCTGCCACAAAATGCCGGCCACGGCCTTCAACCCGCACGGCGCTTCGGCCGAAGTGCTGAAGCAAAGCACCAAACGGCTGACGAAAATCGCTGCGGGATCAACAGTACCCCGTTCTGCCATCGCGCAAAGCGCCGCCTTCCCCATGAAGGATGTCATCGCAGGCGGTCTTTATTGCGCGACATGCCACCAGGAGCATCAGGGCACAAGTTTCAATCTGAACAAAATATCCAACGAACAGTGCCGCTCGTGCCACGTGGTGAAGTTCGACAGTTTCGACGGCCATCACCCGGAATTCGAAAGCTATCCGTTCAAGCGGCGGACGCGGATTATCTATGATCACGCCAGCCATTTCGGCAAGCACTACCCGGACTTGGCAAAGAAAGATCCCGCGAAACGCGCTCCAGCAACCTGCTCGGCCTGTCACAACAGCAATAACGACAGGAGGGTCATGGCCACAGCGCCTTTTGATCAGACCTGCAGCTCCTGCCATCTCGGCCAGATCGTCGGCAAAGAGCGGGTCAGCGGCCCGAAGGGCATTGCCTTCCTCACTCTGCCTGGCCTCGATCTGGAGACCTTGAAGAAAAAAATGCTCCCATCGGCGAATGGCCGGACGCGTCCGATGCAGCACTCACGCCATTCATGAAGCTGATCATCAACCGGGATGAAAAGGGCCGCGGGCTCATCAAGGCTGTGGAGGGCCTGAACCTCCAGGATCTGGCCACTGCAAGCGACGGCCAGATCAAGGCAGTGACCAATTTGGCTTGGGAGATCAAAGGGCTGTTCCATGCGCTGATCAAGGGAAAAGCCTCGGACGTGCTGGGAAATCTGAATGCTGGCGGCGGGGCGAAATTGAGTGGGGCTCTCATTGCTGATCTGACCGCAGGCATCCCCCGTGACGTAATCATCGGCGCTCAGCAGGAGTGGCTCCCCAATCTCGCAACGGAAATGGCCAGTGGCCCAATTGCGCCTTCCGAAGAACCGCCGGGCTCGAATGTTATTCAGGCCGTTCCGATTCCATCGCCGCAGGAGCTACAGGGCGCAGTGGCCGCCGAAACCGAACCCGATGACACAGAACCTGCTGCTGCCGAAGAAATAGTCTGTGCCGATGAGCCGCCGCGCGCTGGGGCTATACCCCCTCCGGAAGGAGAGCCGCCTGAAACCGAAGCTGCAGAACCCGAGCTTGAAGAACAAATCCTCGCGGAGATCAAGGGACGCTTGCCCCTGCCCAACGGAACCCCGCGCGCCATCAAGACTCGTACCGACAACGCCAAGAAAAAAAACCGGCCTGAAGAAGCGGATGTCAGGACTGAGGACGGAAAGGTGGTGCCTTGCACAGACGAACAGCCGCGCGCCGAGACCGAAAATCCCCCGGCAGATGCGGCCAGAGAGATTGAAGCCACCGAGGCCAAAGCCAGTGGCGGCAGCGATGCAACTTCCGCCGACGAAGCTCCTCCCGGCAAGGCAACCGACCAGTTCGATGATCTGCTGTTCCCCGAAGGGGCAGGGAACGCAGGCCAGACTGAAGAAGCGGATGCCGCTTCCAAAGTGGAGGACATTGGGCCAGCGGAAGCGTCGCCGGCCACAACGACTGCATCGGTTGATCCTCAAAGCCAGGCTGCGCCCGTGACCGGCATCGAAAGCGACGTGGATTCTGAATCCTGGGCTGAATATGGCGGCTGGTACCGGCAGGATTACACGGTTTATTACCGCCTCAACGGCCACAAGGACAAATTCATCAATTCCTGGCTTGTTCTCACCGGGCCGCAAGCGCCAAAGGGGGGCACAG
The DNA here is from genome assembly GCA_038330285.1 of Hyphomicrobiales bacterium. Lineage (GTDB taxonomy): Bacteria > Pseudomonadota > Alphaproteobacteria > Rhizobiales > Aestuariivirgaceae > Aestuariivirga. The sequence continues at coordinate 11,378 of JBBQNU010000100.1, forward strand.
AGCCCGCAGCGGCGGTCTTCGATTATCTCGCCGGCAAGGATGCGCAGGGCTCATGCACAAAATGCCACAGCGTTGACGATATCCAGGGCAAAGCGCGGGTGGTCAATTTCTCCCCTGCTTCAGTCCAGAGCAAACAGGGGCGCTTCACGAATTTCGTCCACGAACCACATATGGGCATCATGGACAATCGCGGCTGCCTGACCTGCCATGGCCTTCACAAGAGCAGCCCTTATCTCAAGAGCTACGAGCAGGGAAATCCGGGAAAATTTACGGCCAGTTTCGGCGCGGTGAAGAAGGAACTTTGCCAGACCTGCCACACCAGCGGCGAGGCCCGCCAAGACTGCTTGCTATGCCACAAATATCACGTGAATGGCTCGGCCACGCCGATCATGAGCACGAAAATCCC
>JBBQNU010000101.1:0-11780 GCA_038330285.1 Hyphomicrobiales bacterium
TCCTGCTGCTGTTGTCGCTGCCTGTTCTCGCCGGCGGCATTACCATGCTGCTGACCGACCGTAACTTCGGCACCACCTTCTTCGCGCCGGAAGGCGGCGGCGATCCGGTGCTGTTCCAGCATCTGTTCTGGTTTTTCGGGCATCCTGAAGTCTACATTCTGATCTTGCCGGGCTTCGGCATGGTCAGCCAGATCGTCTCGACGTTCTCGAAGAAGCCGGTGTTTGGCTATCTCGGCATGGCTTATGCGATGGTTGCCATCGGCGTGGTTGGCTTCGTAGTCTGGGCCCATCACATGTATACCGTGGGCATGGATGCCGATACGCAGGCCTACTTCCTCGCGGCAACCATGATCATCGCGGTGCCGACCGGCGTGAAAATCTTCTCCTGGATTGCCACCATGTGGGGCGGCTCCATTGAATTCAAGGTGCCCATGCTCTGGGCTCTCGGGTTCATTTTCCTGTTCACCATCGGCGGCGTCACCGGCGTCGTGCTTGCCAACGCGGGCGTCGACCGCTCGCTGCACGACACCTATTATGTGGTTGCCCACTTCCACTATGTGCTGTCGCTCGGCGCCGTGTTTGCGATCTTCGGCGCCTGGTACTACTGGTTCCCGAAAATCACCGGCTACATGTACAATGAGACCATTGGCAAGGTGCATTTCTGGGTCACCTTCGTTGGCGTGAACGTCTTGTTCTTCCCGCAGCACTTCCTCGGGCTGGCCGGCATGCCGCGCCGCTACATCGACTATCCCGATGTCTTCGCGGGTTGGAACCAGGTCTCCTCCTATGGCTCCTACATTTCCGCCTTCGCCGTGTTGATATTCCTCTACGGCGTGTTCTCGGCCTATGCCAAGAAGGTTCAGGCGGCGGACAATCCATGGGGCGAAGGTGCGACCACCCTGGAATGGACGCTCTCTTCACCGCCGCCATTCCATCAGTTCAATACGCTTCCTGTCATTAAGTAAGCTGATGAGCGACTTGCAGTTAATTATCGCCAGCGACCAGGCCCTTGGCGGGCAGGGCACGGCTGGCGATTATTTCGCGCTGCTCAAGCCGCGCGTCATGTCGCTGGTGATCTTCACCGCCTTTGTCGGCATCGTGGCCGCGCCCGGAACGCTTCATCCCCTGCTGGCTCTCGTGGCGCTTCTCGCCATTGCCGTGGGTGCTGGCGCCTCGGGTGCCCTCAACATGTGGTATGATGCCGATATTGACGCCAGGATGCGGCGCACCAGATTGCGCCCCGTGCCGCGCGGCGCCATACTGCCCGGCGAAGCGCTGGGCTTTGGCGCTTTCCTTGCCATTGCCTCGGTCATCCTGTTGGGCCTCTTCGTCAACCTCGTGGCGGCCGCCACGCTGGCCTTCACCATTTTCTTTTATGTGGTGATCTACACCATGTGGCTGAAGCGCTGGACCCCGCAGAACATTGTGATCGGCGGCGCTGCTGGCGCTCTTCCTCCAATGATCGGCTGGGCTGCGGTGACCGGCACCATCGATCCCGGCAGCATTTCACTCTTCCTGATTATCTTCATGTGGACCCCGCCGCATTTCTGGGCGCTGGCCCTTTTCCGCGAGGATGACTATGCCAAGGCGGGCGTTCCCATGCTGCCGAATGTTGCAGGCCGCGATGAAACCCGCAAGCAAATCCTGCTCTATACGCTGGTGCTTCTGCCCCTGACATTCCTTCCCGCCGTGCTGGGCGTGAGCGGTCTTCTTTATGTCACGGGCGTGGCGCTGCTCTCCGCCGTTTTCCTGTATTACGCCATTACTGTTTTCCGTCTCCGCGAAGGTGCGGCGGCTGACCGCGCCTGCAAGAAGCTTTTCGGCTTTTCAATCCTCTGGCTGTTCCTTGTCTTTGCCCTCATTCCCGTTGAGCGCCTGCTCGGAATTGCCAGCTTCCCCTCGGTGCTGCCGTGAACAACACGCCTTTCAGCCCGGCGGATATGGCGCGGCGCAAGAAGCGCTCTCTCGTCATGGCGCTCGTACTTGCCGGACTGGTGGTCCTGTTCTTCGCCACAACCATTGTGCGGATTGGCAGCAATTTCGCGGCGATGGCCGGGGGTTGAGATGAGGCCAGCCCCAGTCATTCCCAACGGGCGGAAGAACCTCCGGGTGGCGGCAATCGCCGGATGTGCGGTGCTTGGCATGGTGGGCCTCACCTATGCTTCAGTGCCGCTCTACAGCATGTTCTGCCAGGCCACCGGATTTGGCGGAACCACCCAGCGCGCCGATGCAGCACCCGAAACCGCAACCGGCAAATTCATCACCGTCCGCTTTGACGCCAACACGGCGGCGAGCCTCGGCTGGAATTTCCGCCCCGTGCAATCCGTCCTGAAGGTCAGGATCGGCGAGCAGAACCTGGCCCATTACAGCGCCACCAACACCACTGGCACGGTGTTGACCGGCAGCGCCATTTTCAATGTGACGCCCTCCGAGGCAGGCGCCTACTTCAACAAGATCCAGTGCTTCTGCTTCACCGAACAGACCCTGAAGCCCGGCGAGACCGCCGACTTGCCCGTGGATTTCTTTGTCGATCCGGCAATGCTGGACGACCCGGATTCAAAATCGATCAGCGAAATCACGCTGTCCTACACATTTTTTCCAGTAGATAAACCTGATGCGGTTTCTGCGGTCGAGCAGCAACTGCCGAAACAAGATACGAATTGAGGAGTAGGGGACATGGCTGACGCCCACGGAAAACACCACGACTATCACCTGGTCAATCCAAGCCCATGGCCGGCGATTGGCGGGGCCTCGGCCTTTATCCTGGCCGTAGGCGCCGTAAACTGGATGCATGGCGGGCACTGGGCTGTCATGGCCCTGGGCTTCGCGCTTGTTTTCTACACCATGTTCATGTGGTGGCGCGACGTCATCAATGAAGCCCATGCCGGTGATCATACGCCGGTTGTCAGCCTGCACCTGCGCTACGGCATGATCATGTTCATTGCCTCGGAAGTCATGTTCTTCGTGGCGTGGTTCTGGGCCTTCTTTGACGCCAGCCTGTTTTCGGGTGAAACAATCCAGCAGGCGCGCGGGCTTGCAACAGGCGGTGTCTGGCCGCCAGCCCCGGTGATTGACGGCGTGGTCACGCACACGGCGATCTTTGATCCGTGGCACCTGCCATTGGTGAACACCCTCATCTTGCTCACCTCCGGCACAACGGTAACCTGGGCCCATCACGCGCTTCTGAACAACGACCGGAAGGGCCTGATATGGGGCCTCGTCGCAACCGTTGTGCTGGGTGCGCTTTTCACCTGCGTGCAGGCCTATGAATACGCCCATGCGGCGTTTGCCTTCAGCCGCGACAATGGCGGCAACATCTATGGCTCAACCTTCTTCATGGCCACGGGCTTCCATGGTTTTCACGTGCTTATCGGAACCATATTCCTGCTCGTTTGCCTGATTCGCGCCATGAAGGGCGACTTCACGCCAAAGCAGCATTTTGGTTTTGAAGCTGCCGCCTGGTACTGGCATTTCGTGGACGTGGTCTGGCTCTTCCTCTTTGCCTGCATCTATGTTTGGGCTTCGTCAGGGGCGCCGCTCCCGGTCGAATGAGTGAAAACTATTATCCGGAGCTTTCTCCGCTCACCACGGGCCTGGCTGGTAAATGCCCCCGTTGCGGGCGGGGAAAATTGTTTGAAGGTTATCTAGGCGTCGCCAAATCCTGCAAAAGCTGCGGCCTGTCTTATTCCTTCGCCGACAGCGGCGACGGGGCCGCATGGCTCGTCATGCTCTTCGTCTGCGTGGTGGGCGTGGGATCGATCCTGGGCGTTGAGATTGCCTATGCACCGCCCTTCTGGGTGCATATTCTGCTGGCCATTCCCGTTCTCATTCTCATGCCGCTCATTCTCCTGCGCCCGGTGAAGGGCTTTCTCCTCTGCCAGCAATGGAAAACCAGGGCCCGTGAGGGCCGGACGGGATCATGAAACCGCGCATCTGGCCAATCCTGCTCTGGGCGGGCCTTGGCATTGCCGTGCTCATCGCGCTGGGGACATGGCAACTCTTCCGCCTTGGCGAAAAGCAGGCGCTGCTTGCCGAAATTTCCGAGCGCAGCAAGGCCCCGCCCATTTCCCTGAGTGAAGCGCTCACGCGGCGCGGCAAGGGCACCGATATCGAATTCGACGCCATCAACGTGAGGGGCGTGTTCGATCACGCGGCCGAACGGCACAAGCTTGCCACCTTTGAAGGAAGCCCCGGCTGGCAGATCATCACGCCCTTCACGAGCGACGAGGGCATTGTGGCCCTAGTTGATCGCGGCGTTGTTCCCGCTGACCTGACGGATGCCGCCAAACGGAACGAAAATTCCGCACCTCTTGAATTAAACGCCGTGGTCCGCGCCCATAGCCATGAGCGCGGTTTTTTTGATCCCGACAATGATGCCGATGCAAACCTCTGGCACTGGTGGGATGTGCCCGCCATGCTCTCGTCCGTAGCCATAGCGCCTGACATGAAAGTCGCCCCCTTCATCCTGCAGGAGCTTCCCGGCGGCGATCCGAACCGCTTCCCGCGCCCTGCCGGCCCCGAAATCCAGTTGCGCAACAATCACCTGCAATATGCCATCACCTGGTTTTCCTTCGCCGCAACGCTTCTGGTGATTGCCGGCCTTTTCATCCGGAAACAGCGGAAAACAACCGATGCTTGAAGCCACGGGTTCCTCCCGCTAGTTTGCAATCCCGTTTGAAAGGTTCCGCCGTGCAATATGTGTCCACCAGGGGCGAGGCCCCGGAGCTTGGCTTTGAAGATGTCCTCCTCACTGGCCTTGCCCGTGATGGCGGCCTCTATGTGCCCAAGTCCTGGCCGCGAATCTCCGCCGACGAGCTGCGGGACTTGCGCGGCCGTTCCTATCAGGACATGGCCTTTCACGTGGTTTCGAAATTCACCGGCAGCGCGATCCCTGAGGCCGAGCTGAAGCAGATGATCGCCGAGGCCTACGCCACCTTTGGCCATCCCGCGGTCACACCCTTGAAGCAGATGGATGCCAATCAATGGCTGCTCGAACTTTTCCACGGGCCAACGCTCGCCTTCAAGGATGTGGCCATGCAGTTGCTGGCCCGCCTGATGGAATGGTCGCTCAGGAAGCGCGGCAGCCACGCCACCATCGTCGGCGCCACTTCGGGCGATACCGGAGGTGCCGCCATTGACGCCTTCAAGAACAGCCGCAACGCCACCACGATCATTCTGCATCCCCATGGCCGGGTGAGCGATGTCCAGCGCCGCCAGATGACCACGGTGGACAGCCCCGCCATTCACAACATCGCCATCGACGGCAATTTCGATGATTGCCAGGCCATTCTCAAAGCCCTGTTCAATGACCATGCCTTCCGCGACCGCGTGGGCCTTGCGGGCGTCAACTCCATAAACTGGGCCCGCATCATGGCCCAGGTCGTTTACTACGTCTCATCCGCCGTGGCCCTGGGCGCGCCTGACCGCAAGGTGAGCTTCTGCGTCCCCACCGGCAACTTTGGCGACATCTTCGCGGGCTACACCGCCAAGCGCATGGGCGTTCCCATCGACCGCCTGGTCATCGCCACCAACGTCAACGACATTCTCGACCGCACCCTGAAAACCGGCTGCTATGAAATGCAGGGTGTGAAGCCAAGCTCAAGCCCTTCCATGGATATTCAGGTTTCGAGCAACTTCGAGCGCCTGCTGTATGAGGCCTATGGCCGTGATGCGGGCGCCATCCGCAGTCTGATGTCGGGTCTTTCCCAGTCCGGCGCCTTCACCATTGCGCCTGAGGAACTGGCGGCGATACGCGAGGAGTTCGACTCCTGTGCCGTCAACGAAGCCGAAGCCGCCAAAACCATTGCCCAGACCCTGAAAGCAACCGGGGAGCTTCTGGATCCCCATAGTGCCACAGGTTTTGCCGCCGCCTTGCGCGCCAAAGCCGGCACCAGTCCCATGGTCACCCTGGCCACCGCCCATCCCGCCAAATTTCCTGAGGCTGTCGAAAAAGCCAGCGGAATAAGGCCTCATTTACCTCAAAGACTATCCCACTTGCTCAATGCCAAAGAACGTTTCACTATACTGCCAAACAGCGCCACGGCGGTCAGGGATTTTGTCCTGTCGATCAAAAAGGCCTGAAATGGGATTGCGTTATGGGTGTTGAGATTACCTGCCTGGAAAATGGCTTGAACGTGTTGACCCACGCCATGCCCCATATCGAAACCGTTGCTTTGGGCATTTGGGTGAAGGCAGGGGCAAGGGACGAAAGGCCGGAAGAAAACGGCATCGCCCATTTCCTCGAACACATGGCCTTCAAGGGCACCAAGCGCCGCACCGCCAAGGATATCGCCGAGGAGATTGAATCGGCAGGCGGCGAAATCAACGCCTCGACCGGCATGGAGACCACCACCTATTATGCCCGTGTGCTGAAGGATGACTGGGCATTGGCCCTTGATATCCTCGCCGACATCTTCACCGAATCCGCCCTTGATGGCGAGGAGCTCGAGCGCGAGCGCGACGTCATCCTGCAGGAAATCGCCGCCGCCAATGACCAGCCCGATGACCTGGTTTTTGATCTGGCGCAAAGCGCCAGCTATGGCGACCATCCCTTGGGCCGCTCGATTCTCGGTACCTCGGAACTGATCGCCGCCGTGGACCGCGAAAAGATGCTGGCCTGGCGCGACCGTAATTATTGGGCCTCGCGCATTGTCGTGGCCGCTGCCGGCAATATCGACCACGAAAAATTCGCCGAAGCGGCAAAAAAGCTTTTTGGAAAAATAGAACGCGGGCAACAGCCCCAGCGGGAGCCGCCGAGTTTTTCCGGAACTGAGCAGAAGTCGCAAAAGCCGCTGGACCAAACCCATGTGGTACTTTCATTTGCGGCGCCAAGTTACCGCGATCCTGAGATTTATCAGCTTCAGATCCTGTCAAACATTCTGGGTGGCGGCATGTCGTCAAGGCTGTTTCAGGAGGTCCGCGAAAAGCGCGGGCTCTGCTACAGCGTCTTTGCATTCGGCTCGGCCTATGAGGATGCGGGCCAGATTGGCGTCTATGCCGCAAGCTCGCCGGAACACACCGAAGAGCTTCTCAATGTCACTTCAAGCGTGATGATGTCGGTCACCAGTGCCGTCACCGATGCGGAAGTTGCCCGCGCCAAGGCCCAATTGAAAACCAGCCTCGTCATGAATTTGGAAAGCGCTTCTTCGCGCGCCGACCAGATCGCCCGGCAGTTCCTGGCCTTTGGCCTGGTCCCGGCAATTTCCACGCTGGTGGAAAAGATCGAGGCGGTGACGCCTGATCAGGTCCGTGATCTTGCGGCGCGGCTGTTCCAGGACAAGGTTCCCGCCGTCAGCGCGGTAGGCCAGCTGTCGCATCTTTCGGCCCACAAGAAGATCTCAGGCTACTTTTCAAAACATTGACGTGCAGGCCATATGGTTTTTTTGAAATCGCCCTTTGCCAACGAGCCGCTGCCGCAATTGCATGATGGCCCGGTGCTCCTGCGCCCGCCGGTGCTTGCCGATTTTGAAAGCTGGGTGCGCCTGCGCCAGGAGAGCAAAAGTTTCCTCGCTCCCTGGGAGCCGCTCGCGCCAAATTATGAATTCAGCAAGTTCAATTTCCGCTCGCGCATCAAGCACTATCAATCGCAGGCGAAAAACGACGCGGCCTACGCCTTTTTTGTGTTTCACCGTGACCGCGGGCATCTGCTGGGCGCCATCACCGCGTCCAATGTCCGCCGCGGTGCCGCCCAAATGTGTTCCGTGGGCTATTGGATCGGCAAGCCCCATGCCCGCAAGGGTTACATGGGTCATGCGCTGAATGCACTCGTCGGACACGCCTTCAATGGCCTGAGTCTGCACCGCGTCGAAGCCGCCTGCCTGCCCTCAAATCAGGCCTCGATTGCGCTGCTGCGCCGCTGCGGCTTTTCGGAAGAAGGCATGGCCCGGAAGTACCTGAATATAGAGGGAAAATGGCAGGATCACCTGCTGTTTGCGAAGCTCTCGGAAGGGCGCTAACGGCAGTTCTTGCCAGTCGGGTCGCAGCACGTTACGTAGTAGCCCACCAGTTGAGGCCGGCACCACTAGGACGGACGGATGTTATTGCGCTTTGTTTCGTATCTGCTTCTGATTCTTTTCAGTTTTGCAAATCCTTCATTTGCCGAAACGCGTCTCGATGTCGGCGCCATGGGCTCCAGCATAAACCTTGCGCCTTACCTGCAGCGGCTGACCACTGAAAAACCTGAAGTCCTGGTGGAACTGCCGCGCGATGCCACGGGGAAAGTCGGTGTCATCCCGCTGAAGGCAACCCGTCCCGCGCCGTCTTACCAATGGATGATCCTGACCTTGGTGAACACCACCAAGGCGCAGAAAAACCTGATCGTGGCGATTGACCACCAGAAATTCGCCGGCTCGCGGGTCATCCATCCGCTTGTTCCGGGGAGCGTTGTTGCCAGCATTGCCAACACGGGAACCGTGACACCGCCCAAAGTTTCGGCCCTTGGGCAGGATGCCTATAGCGTTGTCTTGGAGCCATCGACGACCATAAGCCTCGCTCTGGAAATGACCGGTGAGTCTCCCACCGCCATGCTCTGGGAACGTGATGCCTTCGATTCCCTGTCGCGCTCCATTGCCTTCTTCCGCGGCGCAATTCTCGGCGTTGCCGTCTTGCTGACGCTGAGCATGCTGCTGCTCTACACCACCCGGGCCCGCGCCTCGTTCCTGTCCGGCGGCATCTTTGCGCTCGCATCCGTGGCCTTTGTTGCCCTTGAGGCCGGTTATTTCGCCCAGGCCAGAAAACTGGTCCTCGGATTTGAGATTTCGCCCGCCGAAGCGCGCGCCGTCATTGAATCCCTCATGGCCGTGGGCCTCCTTCTCTGCCTGACGGCATTGGCCGATCTCCGGCGCACCGTTCCATTTCTCCGGAACATCTTTGTGGGGCTGGCCGTGGTGGGTGCAGCACTCCCGGTTTACGCCTTTGTCGATCCGCTGCTTGTCTCCGCCATAGCCCGCATAACCTTTGCAGTCATCGCAATCATAGGTTTCGTCATCCTGTTTCGCCTGCGCCAGCTCCGCCCTGCGGAATCGGCTTTGCTGCTGTGGTCCACCGTCGTCATTTGGACATTCATGGCGACAATGGCTGCTTTTTCGAAAAACAGCGGCTCTTACACTTCACACGTCCTTCTTCTGGGCCTTGTCACCGTTCTCGTTTTCATGACATTCCGCTTCGCCCAAAGCGCCGCCAGCACCGGCGTTCTGTCCCGGCGCCTGTTCCAGGAGGCGGGCCGCCGTGGCCTGGCCCTTGCCGGCGCCCAGCAATATGTCTGGGACTGGCAGCCGGACGACCAGAACCTGTTTGTAAGCGAGGAACTTGAACAGGCCCTGGGTCATCCGCCGGGAACCCTGACTGAGGCAGCAGCCGACTCCCTGCTTGACATCATGCATCCGGCAGACCGTGTCGCCTATCTGGCGACCATTGAAAATGCCGAGCGCCGTGGCCGCGGCCTGATCAACCAGGAAATGCGCCTGCGCCGGGCCGATGGCACCTACCGCTGGTTTGAATTGCGGGCCCGCGCCATGGCCGGTTCCGACAACCGCACGGTACGCAGCATAGGCACCCTGTCTGACATCACCAATGCAAAGAGAACCGAGGAGCGCCTGCTCACCGATGCGGTCTATGACCGTGTTACCGGCCTTCCCAATCGAGCCCTGTTCATGGACCGGCTGAAGCGTGAAATCGCCAAGCCCAACTCCGACAATCTTCATGTCATCCTTGTCGACATCGACCGTTTCAAGACGGTGAATGATGGCTTGGGCCATGATGCCGGCGACAGCTTGCTGACGGTTCTTGGCCGCCGCATTGAATCGCTTCTGGGCGCCGAAGATACGGTGGCGCGCTTGCCCGGCGACCAGTTCGCCATTCTCTTTTCGGACTCGGGGCAAAGGCGCGATATCATGCGCTTCACCGACAGCGTACGTTTGGCGATTGCCAAGCCGCTAAGTGTGAACCAGCAGGAAATCTTCATGACGGCTTGCTTTGGCGCTGCCAGCTGCCGCGAGGGAAGCTCAACCGCCGAACAGCTCATGAAGGATGCGGCCATTGCCCTTTATGAAGCCAAGCGCCGCGGCAAGGAGATGATCGAATTCTTCCGCTCCTCCATGCGCGACAACCGCGGTGAGCTCGTGGCCCTCGAAGCGGAATTGCGCCGCGCCCTGGAGCGCAACGAAATAGAAGTGCATTACCAGCCGATTGCCCGGTTGAGCGACATGGACCTGGCGGGCTTTGAGGCGCTGGTGCGCTGGCGTCATCCAAGCCTTGGGCTTCTCGCACCGGAAAGCTTTCTGGGCCTTGCCGAGCAAACCGGCATGATCAAGGATATTGGCCGCTTCGTCCTGAACGAAGCCACACGCCAGCTTGGCATCTGGCAGCGCGCCTTCAGGCCTTCTGAACCGGTTTTCATGGCGGTCAATGTGTCGGCGAGCCAGCTCATGGATACGGATCTGGTGGCCGATATCCGCGCCGCGGTCACCCGTGAAACCGTCTACCGCCAGACCCTGAAAATTGAAGTGACTGAATCCACGGTGATGCAATATCCGGAGAAATCCGCCAGCCTGCTGGAAATGATCAAGCAGTTGGGTGTGGGCCTCGCCTGCGACGACTTCGGCACCGGCTATTCGTCGCTGTCCAGCCTCCGCCATTTGCCCTTTGATACCTTGAAGGTGGACCGTTCCTTTGTTTCGCCCGAAGCCGAGGACGAAAAGGCCGCCATCATCCTGCAATCAATTGTTTCGCTTGCCCATGACCTCGGCCTGACCATTGTCGCCGAAGGCATTGAAGACCAGGCCCAGGTTGACCGCCTCGTGGATCTTGAGTGCGATTACGGCCAGGGATTTTTCATTGGCCAGCCCATGACCGCCAAACAGGTGGGCGAGTCGCTGACTTCGATGCCCTACGCAAAAGGCCATGGCCGCACCGCCATGTCAAACCTGTGGGAACGCGCCACCCATGAGCCCGTGCCGGTTCCGGTTGAAACGGAATTGACCGTGGACGCCATTGAAAGTGCGGAGCAACCGCAATTGAGTCCGGTGCAGACCCAGGATCCTGATTGGCTGGCGGTCAAGGCCGTGGCGCTGGCCATTCAGGCCGAGAAGGCCGCTGCACAACTCCCGCGTCCCGGCTCCTCACCCATGGCGCCGCGGCCACGGCCAGTCACGCCCGCACCCGAAGAATTGCCGAGCATTCCCCTGGGCCAGAGCGAGCCGGCGAAAAGGCCTAAAAAGAAAACGCCTGCGAAGAAGAAGCAGGCCGCCAAAAAGGAAAGCCCCGAAGCTTCAGGCGTGGCCTGATTCGGATGAGAGCATCAGCGGATCAACGCCGATTTTCTTAAGCGCCCGCCCGTATTTCCCATCATTGTCCGTCCCGAAAATGAGGTCATCATCGGCCTCGCAATGCAGCCAGCCATTGTGCTGGATTTCATTTTCAAGCTGGCCTGCAACCCAGCCCGAATAGCCCAGCGCCAGCATCACTTTTATGGGGCCATTGCCCCGGGCAATGGCCTGCAGGATTTCAACCGTGGCGGTCAGCGCCACCGTGTCATTGATCGGCAGGCTGGTGGCGCTGGAAAGATAATCGGTGCTGTGCAGTACAAAGCCGCGGAACTGCTCCACCGGCCCGCCGAAGAGAACCGGCAGGTTCAAAACCGGCGGGGCGAGATCGCGGATTTCATCCGACGGCACGATTTTCAGCTGGTCGACAAGGTCGGAAAAAAACATCAAGGTCGCCGACTTGTTGACGATGATCCACATGGCTCCGCTCAAGCTGTGGGCGCACAGGAAAATAAGCGA
>JBBQNU010000102.1:0-11656 GCA_038330285.1 Hyphomicrobiales bacterium
CAGGGCGAAGATCAGGGTGTTCGATCCCTGGCTTCCCAGTGGCGTACTTGAAGAGCAGGGCGTGGAGCCCGTCTCGCTGGATGAGGTTCTCGGCAAAAGTGACGTCATCTTCGTCGTCGCGTCGGTTACCTCCAGCAATGGCGGTTTTCTGGGTGCGGCAGAGTTTTCCAAGATGCGGAGGGGAACAAGTTTCGTGCTTCTCAGCCGGGCAGGAGTTGTTGATTTCGAGGCGCTGATGGCGGCGGTCAGGTCCGGGCATATCCGCGCCGCCAGCGATGTTTTCCCGCAGGAGCCGTTGCCGCCCAGTCACCCGGTCCGTTCGCTTGAAGGCTTTGTGCTTTCTGCGCACCGCGCCGGGGCGCTTGATGTGGCTTTCAAGCAGATGGGTAAAATGGTGCTTGATGACATGGCCCTCATGGCGCGCGGCCTTCCGCCCGTCACCTGCCGGCGGGCCGAGCGCGAAACTGTAGGCCTCATGCGTTCCAAGCCAGTGAGCCGGAATTAGAAGCGCAGGCGCTTCTCGTTCAGGCTAACGCGCGCGGTCCCGCGGGCTGTAAACGGAGTGGCTAAGGCCAATGTCGCGCAGATGGTGATCACTCATGCGTGAGAGAATGCGCCGGTCGCTGGCGCGTTGACGGCGGGCGCGAAGATACGAAAGGATGATTGACCAGACCCGGCTTGCCGGCAGGCTTGATTTTTGAGCTATAGCAGTGAGTTTCAGCAACATGGGACACCTCCATAGGCTGCCACTGTGCATGGCCCCCGCCTGAAAGTCCTTGGGGCAAACCTGAAATTTCCTGAAATGGCGAAAGGACTTCGCCGCCTGGGGAAAGCTGGGCTAGATTGCTGGCATCAAGCCTGTTTTGGGATTGTCCATGGACCTGCAATTTGCCGGCTACGAACTGAAATTGCGCGAGCGCCAGCTCATTGGGCCGGACGGTTCGGTGGACTTGAGCAGCCGTTCATTCGACATTCTCGTGGCGCTGCTGGCCCGCCCCAATGAAATGATTGGAAAATCGGATCTCTTTGATGCCGCGTGGCCGGGTGTCGTGGTTGAGGAGAATACGCTGCAAGTGCATGTCTCGTCGCTCAGAAAGCTTCTCGGCCCCGGCTACATCGCAACGGTGCATGGCCGGGGTTACAAATATGTGGGGCCGATGCCGCAATCGGTGGCCGCCCGCACGGCCGCTGCCGCTGCGATGCGCCGGGAAAAGGGGAATGTTCCGAATTACCGGCCGGAATGCGTTGCCCGCGAAGATGAGCTGGCAAGCCTTGCGGCGCTGCTCGGCAAGCACAAGATTACCAGCATCATAGGCCCTGGAGGGGTGGGCAAGACCACGCTGGCGGTCGAGATGGCAGCCCGGCAGCAGGATCTCTTCAGCGGCGGCGTCTGGATCGTTGATCTGGCCCCGGTTGGTGATCCGGTTCATGTGGCAAGCACCATTGGCCAGACGCTGGGCATGCTCACGCGAAAATCAATCGCGATTGAAAACGAACTGGCGGAATACCTGCGCACCGAAGAGCTCCTGCTTGTGCTCGACAATTGCGAACACGTGCTCGGCGGGGTTGGCGAGGTTCTCAAGGTAATCCTGGCGCGCGCCCCGCGGGTCAAAGTGCTGTCCACATCGCAGATTCCCCTCGGGTTGCCGGATGAGCATGTCTTCAAGCTGGGAACCTTCAAGCTGCCGGAAAAAGACCAGAGCTGGCAGGACTCGCAGTCCGGCAGGTTTTTCCGCCACTGCTATGAATCCCAGGGCGAGGCGATCAGCGGCGCCGAATGGGACACAGTCTCGCGGCTTTGCCGCAACCTTGATGGCGTGGCCCTGGCCCTTAAGATGGCGGCGGCGCGTGCCGCCACGCTTGGCATCGCGGCGGTTGAGCAGCAGATCAAGTCGGAAATGTCCGGGCTCTTTGCCTCATGGCCCACGGATTTGCCGCGCCACAAGTCGCTGATGGCGGCGATGACCTGGAGCCACAGCCTGCTCAAGGAACCGGAACGCAAGGTGTTCCGCGGGCTCAGTGTTTTTAACGGCAGCTTCTCCCTGGAGGCCGCGCTTGCGGTTGCCGGCGCCGGAGAGGCCGAGAGCCTTTCGGAACTGGTGCGCAAATCGCTGGTGGTGAAAGAAGGAAACAGCAAGGCCCTGTACCGGCTTCTCGAAACCTCCCGGCATTTTGCCCGGGACCAGTTGCTGGCCCACAAGGAAGTGGACGAGGCTCGCCGGCGCCATGCCGCCTATTTCATCAGACTGTTCAGAGCCAGTCTCGATGACTGGGAAAAACTGCCGGACCGGCAATGGCTCGATTTCTACCGCCCCGAAACGGATAATTTGCGTTCGGCGCTCGAATGGCTGCAGGAGCAGGCGCAGTGGCAGGAGTATGCGGATCTTTGCGCGGTGTCCTTCCGGCTCTGGCTTGAAACCGGGCTTTACCGAGAAGGCATGAGCCACTGCGAGCGGGCGCTGCATGCTTTGGAGAATTCCCCAGACCGGGATCTGGATGCGCGGCTGCGGCTGGGCTTTGCTGAACTCTGCCGGACGGATTCGCTGGACCATCTTGCCATTAATGTCATGGGGCCTGCGCTGCAATACTACCGTGAGACCGCCAACACCGTGATGCTGGCGCAGGCGCTTGCGCTGCACGGGTTCATCCTGCTGTCGCAACTGCGGGATGAACCGGCCCGCGCCATTGTTGCCGAACTGGACGTTCTGGTGCGTGACATGGGGGCCTCGAAGGTCAAGGCGCGGGCGATGATTTCGATTGGGTTGAGCCAATTGAATCAGGGCGAAGAATTGCAGGGGCTGGCCAAATGCGAGGCGGGCATGGCCATGCACCGCGCCACTGGCAACACCCGCAGCGGCCTGCGCTCGGGCCTTTTTGTTGCCGAAGTATTGCACCGCTGGGGCAACAACCGGCGGGCCATTGCCATCGGCATGGACCTGCTGCGGGAATTGCGCGAGTTGGGTGGCTACAAGCTCGAGCGTGGCTATCAGCACTGCAATCTCGCCGCCTACCATTTGGCCGACGGTGCCACTGACCGGGCGCTGGAAGCGCTTCTGGAGGCGATTGAATTGGTTCCGCGCGACGACACGTTCTGGCATTGGGCCATGCTGCAGAATGCGGCGGGGATTGAAGCCGCGGCCGGCGATCCGCGGCGGGCGGCGCGGCTCATGGGATTTGTCGACCATCGCTATGCGGCTTTTCCCGATGGCCGCCAGTACACCGAGCAGCTTCAGCGGGCCCGCATCATGGAACAGCTCAAGGCCACAATTCCAGCTCTGGAACTGGCAAGCCTGATGCAGGAAGGCGAAAGGATCAGCGCCTTCGAGGCCGACTATTTTGCGAATTTCCCCGTGCTGGAACTTGATGGCGCAGCCCGGTGATCCAAGGCCACAGGGGTCCGTACAACGTCGCAGAGGCGGGAGTTAAGCCTTTGGCTCGACCTGATCCTGCCCGCAGCCCTTCGTCCGGGACAAGGACGCCAGGAGAGACCGCCATGACAATCGCATTCACACGCTCCGCACTCGTATTTTCCGTCTTCATGTTTTCAGTGGCGGGCGCGCAGGCCGCCCCGCTTGCCGCACAGAACGGCATGACGCTTTATACCTTCGACAAGGACAAGGGCGACCAATCGGTTTGTTACGACGACTGCGCCGTGAACTGGCCGCCCTATGTCGGCACCGCCGCCGACAAGATGCCCGATGACTGGAAACTTGTTGAACGCACTGACGGCACCATGCAGTGGACCTATGACGGCAAGCCGGTCTATTTCTTCAAGGGCGATGCGGCCAAGGGTGATGTCAACGGTGACGGCAAGGGCGGCGTCTGGCACATCATCAACGAGTAGAATGTTTCTAATTTTCATGGAGGCCAGCATCGCCTGATGCTGGCCTTTTCATTCATCCACGTTTCCTTTGTGCCCGTTCTGGTGTAATGCCGCTACTCATGCACGACGGCAGTGAAATTCCCAATCAGCCCGGGCGGCAGCGCTGGGGCACGCGCGGCACGGCGGGCGCTTTATTTGCGGGCAGGCTCACCTTTGAGAATGTCTCCTGCACCATCGGCACCACTGAAATCCTGAAGAACCTGAGCTTTGAACTGCAGGCTGGCGAGATTGCCTGCCTGCTGGGCCAGTCGGGCTGCGGCAAGACCACGCTGCTGCGGATCGCGGCTGGCATTCAGAGGCCAACATCTGGCCGGGTGCTGCTGGATGGCGAGGAAGTGGATGGGCCCACCCGCTTCGTGCCGCCGGAGCGACGCAATGTGGGCCTGGTGTTCCAGGACTTTGCCCTGTTTCCCCATCTCAACGTCATTGAAAATGTCTGCTTCGGGCTCAATGCCTTGAGCCGCAAAGAGGCCGCCAAGGTGGCCGAGCATGCGCTGGCGCGCGTCGGGCTTGCCAGTTTCCGCCACAGCTATCCCAGTTCCTTGTCGGGCGGCGAACAGCAGCGCGTGGCACTGGCGCGGGCCATTGTGCCGCGGCCGCAGGTGATGCTGATGGATGAACCCTTTTCCGGATTGGACCAGCGCCTGCGCGAGACGGTGCGCGGCGAAACCCTGGCGCTGCTCCAGGAAACCCGGGCCACCTGCGTGCTGGTGACCCATGATCCGGTGGAAGCCATGGATTTTGCCGACCGCATTTTGCTCATGCGGGCGGGGCGCCTGATCCAGACGGGCACCTCTACGGAACTCTTCAACAAGCCCGCTGATTTGCAGGTTGCCCGGTTTTTTTCGGATGTAAACGAAATTGCCGCCCGGGTGAACAACGGCAATGTTGAAACGCCGCTGGGCACCTTCAGCGCCGCGGGCTTTGCCAATGGGGCGGAGGTCGTGGTGATTATCCGGCCCCAGACGATGACGCTCGCCCGCGCGGGGGCGGGCACCGAGGGTTATGTGCTGGAAGCGCGGTTTCTGGGGGATAAAACGAGGCTCCAGGTGCAGTTTAACGGGCTGGACGAGCCTGTTTCCGTGCTGCTTTCGGGGCCAGCGCCGCAACGGGGCGAAACCGCCCATTTCCGCGTTGATCACAATCACGTTTTAATCTTTACAAAGTCCGCCCCAGACAGCATTTGACATAGTGCGTGGCATTTGTTGCGGGGGCGAAGGCTTTCTGCGATAGTGCCTGACAAATTGAACATGACGGTTTCAGGAGTTTTGAGATGGGTTTCGGTTCGTGGTGGCACTGGGTGCTTTTGCTGGTGGTCGTGCTGGTGGTTTTCGGCGGCAAGGGCAAGGTGTCGGATTTGATGGGCGATGTTGCCAAGGGCATCAAGAGCTTCAAGAAAGGCCTTGCTGATGATCCGGCGGAGGCGAATGCTGAAGAGGTGATGTCGATTGAGAAGCCGGCGGAAGAACCCGTCAAGTCGCCTGCAAAGAAGGTCAAGTCCTAGAGCATGATGCGCCAAAGTTGACAGACTTTGGCGATAACATCATGCTCCAGATTATTGATTTAGATCACGTTTAACGTGATCTATGACTTCCAAGAGGTTCCATGTTTGACTTTGGCGTCGGCTATTCCGAAATGTTCGTTCTTGCCCTGATTGCGGTCATCGTCATCGGGCCCAAGGATTTGCCGAAAGTGTTGCGGGCCTTTGGCAAGATGATGACCAAGGCGCGGGGCATGGCGCGCGAGTTCCAGGGCCATGTGGATTCGGCCATGAAGGATGCAGGCCTTGAAGACGTGAAGAAGGATCTTCAGGGCCTCAAGAACCTCAATCCCATGACCCAGATCAAGAATGAGATCACGGCTCCCCTGGCGGGCAAAAACAATGACTTCGACAAGTATTTCGGCGCTTCGGATGAGGCCCCCAAGCCATGACGAAGGAAGATATTGACGCCTCGGAAGCCCCGTTGCTCGATCACCTCCTCGAGTTGCGCACCCGGCTGATTTATTGCGTGGCGGGCTTCATCGCCACCTTCATCATCAGCTTCTTTTTCTCGTCAGATATCCTTGGCCTGCTGATCCTGCCGTTCAAATGGGGGACGGGCACCGATGTGGGCCTCATCTCGATCAAGTTGCTCGGCGTGTTCCTGGTGAAGCTGAAGATCGCCATGTTCGGCGGCATGTTCGTTTCCTTCCCGCTGATTGCCACGCAGCTTTACCGCTTTGTGGCGCCAGGGCTCTACAAGAACGAGCGTCAGGCGCTGTTTCCCTATCTCATCGCCACGCCCATCTTTTTCGTCATGGGCGCGGCGCTGGTGTATTTCTTCCTGCTGCCGGTCGCCATCCACTTCTTTTATGGCCTTGCGGCATCGACAGGCGATGCAGGGCATAATGCCATTCAGTTGATGCCCGATGTCGAGGCCTACCTCGATTTCGTCATGATGCTCATTCTGGCTTTCGGCCTGACCTTCCAGTTGCCGGTGGTGCTCACGCTGCTGGGGCAGATCGGCATCGTGACTCACGACATGCTCACCAAGGGCCGGCGCTTTGCCATTGTCGGCGTCTGCGCCCTTGCCGCCCTCATCACGCCGCCCGATCCCATTTCGATGATTGCCATGGCGGTTCCGCTGATGGGGCTTTATGAGGTCGCCGTATTGGCCGTGCGATTCCTTGAAAGCCGCCGGGCCAAGGCCCACGCCGTGAAGGACGCCGCCGATGCATGACATCAAAACCATCAGGGACAATCCCGCCGCCTTCGATCAGGGCCTCGCCCTGCGCGGCTTGCCCGCGCAATCGGCGGAGCTTCTGAAAATCGATTCGGAGAAGCGTGACCACATCCAGAAACTTCAGGATGCGCAGGCGCGCCGCAACGCGCTGTCGAAGGAAATCGGCGAAGTGATGCGGGCAGGGGACAAGGCTAAGGCCGAAGCCCTCAAGGCGGAAGTTGCCGGCCTCAAGGATTTCATCGCCTCGGGCGAGGAAACCGAGCGTCTGCTGACACTGAAGATCAATGATGCCCTTGCGGTGATCCCGAACCTTCCCATGGAGGGCGTGCCAAAAGGCAAGGATGAGCACGACAACAAGGAGCTTCATACCTGGGGTGAAAAACCGACGTTCAATTTCGAACCGCGCCAGCATTTCGATATCGGCGAGTGGCTCGGCCTGATGGATTTTGAAACGGCGGCCAAATTGTCGGGTGCGCGCTTCGTCATTCTCAAGGGCCAGCTCGCGAAGCTTGAACGGGCCCTTGGCCTGTTCATGGTTGATCTGCACACGGAGCATCATGGCTATACGGAAATCTACGCGCCTTACATGCTGCGCGATGAGGCGATGTTCGGCGTGGCGCAACTTCCGAAGTTCAGGGAAGACCTGTTTCAGACCACATCGGGCCACTGGCTGATTCCAACCGCCGAAGCTTCGCTCACCAACATTGTGCGTGAGCGCGTGCTTGAGGAAAAAGAGCTTCCCATCCGCATGACCGCCTACACGCCGTGTTTCCGTGCTGAAGCGGGGGCTGCCGGCAAGGACACACGCGGCATGATCCGCCAGCACCAGTTCTCGAAAGTGGAGCTGGTTTCCATCACAACGCCGGAACAGGCGGAAGCCGAACACAGCCGCATGCTGACCTGCGCCGAGGAAGTGCTGAAGCGCCTGAAGCTGGCTTTCCGCACCATTGTTTTGTGCACCGGCGACATGGGCTTTGGCAGCCGCAAAACCTATGACATTGAAGTGTGGCTGCCGGGGCAGAATGCCTACCGCGAAATCTCGTCATGCTCGCAGTTGGGTGATTTCCAGGCCCGGCGCATGGAAGCGCGCTTCAAGCCGGCGGACGGCAAAGGCCCGCGCTATGTGCATACACTGAATGGTTCCGGCCTTGCCGTGGGCCGCACCATGGTTGCCATTCTGGAAAACTATCAGAACGATGACGGCAGCGTCACCATTCCGGAAGCCCTCCGGCCCTATATGGGCGGGGCGGAAAAGATCACGCGCGCTTGATCTACTAACAATCTGTCATTCCGGCGGAATGAGCACAATCTTTCCAACATGCCTCTTTGCCAGAAATTCTTCCTGGGCCAAGACTATGTCACGCAGTGGGTACTGCCTGGCGACAATTGGCTTGATTTCACCGCTCTCAATGTAACCGACGAGATTGGAAAAAACCTTGGGGCCCTGCGAAGTGCACCCAAGGAGCGTAAGGTCCTTGAGATAGAGCTTTCGCAAGTCCAATTGGACTATTGGCCCTGCAATTGCGCCCGATATGGCATAGCGGCCACCTGGCTTGAGTACATCAAGCAGTTCCGGCCATTGCGGACCGCCAACAACATCAACAACAACATCCATGCTGTTGTCTCCCAACGCCTTCGCAATTGCCGAACCTCTCTCGATGCAGCGGGAAGCGCCTGCCGCCTGCAGCTCGGCGAACTTTCCGGGAGCAGCGATGGCGGTAATAAGGGCCCCGCGCCGCCTTGCCAGTTGAATGGCGGCAATCCCGACGTTTCCCGATGCGCCAGTGATCAGGACGCTCTCTCTGGCATTCACCCCCGCGCGGCTGACGAGATTTTCAGCAGTGGCAAAAGCGCAAGGCACAGAGGCAAGCTCTGCATGGGTGAGATCAGATTGAATGTGATAGGTGTCGGCAGAAGGGGCCGAAACATATTGCGCGAAGGCCCCGTCGCGCTCTGAACCGAGCCAGGGCGTGAACTCTCCCCGCCGCAGCGATAACAAGCAGCTCTGAACAATCACTCGTTGACCGAGGCGGCGTTCGCCAACTCCATGACCCACTTTTACGATCTTGCCGCAAACATCAGCGCCTTGAATGCGCGGGAAAGCGAGTCCTGCTCCCGTCCAATCACCATCTGCAGGCGCAAGATCAGATCTTGCAGTCTCCGCTGTACTTGAAGTCGCCTCTGATGAATACCAGCCAATGCGAGTGTTGATGTCCGTATTGTTAACGCCCGCTGCCAGCACCTTTATCAGTACCTCGCCTTGGCCGGCTATTGGCACAATTGCGCGCTCGGTGTAGGCAAGCCTATCATAACCTCCATGGCCAATGAGTTGAACTGCCGCCATGAATTGCGGGACTGACATTTTCCGTCCTCGTTGATGATTTCGCCATCATGCCATAGATTACTGGAATTCACACAACGCAAATTGCGGCACTGAGGAATGCTGCAACTGCGTTGCATTCTGTTCCGGCCATGCGCGTCTATCAGTTTATGCCCTGCTTCACTTTCTTCACTTTCGCAGAATGAATGTACCAGCTCTTGTCATCGGCCATGCTGGACGAGCGCATGGTATAGGTGCCGGCGAATTTCTGTTGGCCGCCATCGGTGGACGTTGCTGAAATGACAACAGGAATCTCGATGTAATTCGAGCCCGCTGCTCCCTCAATCTCGCCAGGCGCCCCGATCTCCACACTCACTGAGGCCGTGTCGCTGAAGCCGCTTTCAAATGTTTCGAAGCTCTGGCCGTTGGCGGCGTTGCCGTCCTCGCGCTTTTCCCAGATATTGAAGGCTCCCGGATATTTTTTCTCGTTGATCCAGCGATAGTAATTGCGGATGAGCTGAACCGCATCCTCGGCGGTGGAGGGAGCGGACTGGGCCTGGGCGGTTACCACCATGGGTGTCTGGCCGCCAATTTCAAAGCAGAGCAGAAGAGCCAAGCATGCAAATGCTGTTGAAAATATTGAGCGCATCACGTTCGTTCCCCTACTTGTCATTCCGGCGAAAGCCGGAATCCCATCAGGACTTGGGTCAGTAATACCTTCTCTGACGTGAAATTGTAATTGCGCCAGATTCCGGCTTTCGCCGGAATGACCAAATGAAAGTGAGGCGGGATACTATTCATACTAACATGTTAGTATGAATAGTATGTCAGTGCTGTTTGCACCGAAATTGCGCGTTTAGTGTCGTCTAAAGCTCACTTTTTGCATCCTTTTTCATACGAATTCGCACGCGGTTTGGTGCAATTATTCGCTCCACATTTGGCGCGGCTGGCCCTATAGCTCGCGGGCATGAGCGATGAGAATGATATCATTTACGGGGCCCATCCGGTTGAGGAGGCGCTGAAAAATCCCAAGCGCAAAGTTGTCAAGCTGACCTGCACCCTGAATGGCGCGGAGCGGCTCAAGGCCTTTACCCAACCTCTTGGAATCACGCCGGAAATCGTAAATCCCAAGCTCCTGGACCGGAAGGTTGAGCCCGATGCGGTGCATCAGGGGATGATTCTCGAAGCCAAGCCGCTCCGCCAGCCGCAACTCGGCGAGATCGAACAATCAGGCGTTGTGGTGATGCTTGACCAGGTGACCGACCCCCATAATGTGGGAGCGATCCTGCGCACCTGTGCCGCCTTCCAGGTCACGGCGGTGGTCACCACGGCGCGCCATTCCGCCGAGGCTTCCGGCGTTCTTTTCAAAGCCGCATCAGGTGCTTACGAGCATGTTCCGTTTGTTAAAGTGACCAATCTGGCGCGCGCCATGGAGGAGCTCCGCGAAGCCGGTTTCCGTCTGGTGGGTCTGGACAGCGAGGCCGAAGTTGCACTTGGCGAGGTTGATAAAAACCCGCCGCTGGTGCTGGTTTTGGGGGCGGAAGGCAAGGGTTTGCGCGAGCTTACACGCAAAAATTGCGACGTGGTGGCCAAATTAGACTTTTCTGGGGCAATCCGCAGCCTGAACGTTTCGAACGCAGCGGCCGTCGCGCTCTATGCGCTCACCCGCTGAAAGCGAAACAGCCAGACTTTTCAAGGTCTGGCCGCTCCTGTCACCGTCCCGCGAATCCGCAGTTGATTTGGTTTAGACCGCTTCTTGGGCGCTGGCAAGTGTGGCAATTTCGGGGCAATCCTCCGGCCTCTGACAGGTATTGCAGGGCAGGGGCCAGTTGGCCTATAGGGGGCACTAACCGCGAGATGCCGATTTAGCTCAGTTGGTAGAGCACCTGATTTGTAATCAGGGGGTCACAGGTTCGAGTCCTGTAATCGGCACCATTTTGGAGCCCGGCATGGATGTGAAAGACAGCAACGGAACCGTGCTGAAGGATGGCGATTCAGTTATTCTTATCAAAGACTTGAAAGTCAAGGGCGCCGGGATCACGCTGAAGCGCGGGACCAAGATTTCGTCGATCCGCCTCACCGACAATGAAGACGAGGTTGATTGCCGTCATTACAAGATCAAGGGCCTCGTGCTGCGCGTCGAGTTCCTGAAAAAGGCTTGAGAAAAACTTAGCTTTTCCCCGTTGACTTGACTCCCTAACCCCGGCATACAGCGCCTCACTAAAGGCCCGGGCGAACCCCGGGCTTGTTGGCGTTTGGCTTGTTCATCAGCGAATCGGGGGAGTGTCCCGAGTGGCAAAGGGGGGGGACTGTAAATCCCCTGGCTTCGCCTTCGTAGGTTCGAGTCCTACCTCCCCCACCATCGCCATGGGGAGCGGGCCGGGCGCACGACAGGTGAAGTGAAAAGAGGTTTGTTACCAAGAGGTTATAAGGCGGGTGTAGCTCAATGGTAGAGCAGCAGCCTTCCAAGCTGAATACGAGGGTTCGATTCCCTTCACCCGCTCCAAATTTAGAACAGGATATTAGAGATTATGGCCAAAGAGAAATTTCTTCGCGACAAGCCGCATTGCAACATAGGGACGATTGGCAATGTTGACCATGGCAAGACGTCGCTGACGGCAGCGATCACCAAGGTTCTGGCGGAGACCGGCGGGGCTACCTATACGGCCTATGACCAGATTGACAAGGCGCCTGAAGAGCGGGCCCGCGGCATCACGATTTCCACGGCGC
>JBBQNU010000103.1:0-11413 GCA_038330285.1 Hyphomicrobiales bacterium
ACCAGCTACAACCTGGCCAATACCATGGTGGTGCAGGCCAAATTGCAAAGTGGCGAGCACTGCCTGTTTTTCTGCCCCATCAATGTGCCCGGCGTTCGCATTGTGCGCACTCCGCTTTATACCCATACCTATGATCACCACCATCCCATCGTCTCGTTCACCGGTGTGAAGATCCCGGTTGCCGACCGCATCGGGGAGGAAGGCGCGGGCATGGATTTCACCCACGCCTGGTTCCGCCGCGAGCGCCTTATGATCGCGGCGCGCTGCTGCGGCGCCATGGCCCGGCTGATCGAAGAGGCAACCGGATTTGCCAAAACCCGTGTTGTCTCCGGCGAGGCCATCGCCAATTACCAGCTCATCCAGGCCATGCTCGCCGACAGCGTGGTTGATTTGCAGGCAGCCCGGCTGATGACCTACGAGGCCGCCGCCGCCCATGACCGGGGCGATGACCTGAAGGCGCTGCATGCCCGCTGTTCCATGGCCAAGCTCTTTGCTTCGGAAGCGGCCTTCCGCGTCGCCGACCGGGCCGTGCAGATTTTTGGCGGCCGCGGCTATATGCGTGAAAACGTCGCCGAGCGTTTCCTGCGGGAAATCCGCGTCGACCGCATTTGGGAAGGAACCTCAGAGATCCAGCGGCTGATTATCGCCCGTTCACTTTTAAAAAGAGGGCTTGAGGCCACCGCCGGAAACAACTAGGATTTGAACAAGTATTCAGTATTGAGGCCGATAAGAGCCAAAAAGGGAGTAGAAAATGAAGCTTACGCGCAGATCATCATTAAGCCTGATGGCAGGTGCCGCTCTGGCCATGCCCTATATAAGCCGGGCTCACGCCCAGGAAGAAGCCATCCTTAACGTCTTTAACTGGACCGATTATATCGGCGAGACGACCATTGAGGATTTCCAGACGGCCACCGGCATTCAGGTCACCTACGATCTCTATGACTCGACCGAAGCCATGGAAGCCAAGATGCTGGCCGGCAGTTCCGGTTTCGATGTCGTGATCCAGGCCGGCTCCACCCTCGAACGCTTCACCGAAGCAAAAGTCTATCAGCCGCTTGACCGTTCGAAATTGACCAACTGGGGCAATCTTGATCCGGTGAGCCTGAAAACCGTTGAAGGCTGGGATCCCGGCAACGTCTATGGCGTTCCCTATATGTGGGGTACCGTGGGCCTGACCTTTAACGTGGACATGGTCAAGGAACGCATTCCCGATGCTGATTTGACCAGCCTCGACATCCTCTTCAAGCCGGAAAATGCCGCAAAACTCGCCGATTGCGGCATTTCCATTCTGGAAAGCCCCGGTGATGTAATCCCCATGATGCTGGCCTATCTGGGCCTTGATCCCAACACCACGAACCCGGCGGATTTTGATGCGGTGGTCAAGGCCTTTGCCCCCATCCGCCAGTATATCCGGGCCTTTGATGCCTCCAACTATCTGAACGCCATTCCCAACAAGGAATTGTGCGTGATCAATAACTGGTCGGGTGATTACGCAACCGCCAATGCCCGCGCCAAGGAAGCCGGCATCGCCCTCAATCTCGCCTACAGTGTCCCCAAGACCGGCTCTCCGGCATGGTTTGATATCTGGTGCATTCCAGCCGATGCCAAGCATGTCGACAATGCCCATAAGTTCATAAATTACATGTTGCAGCCTGAAGTCGTCGCGAAATGCACCGACTACACCAACTATGCGAATGCAAATCTCGCGGCCAACAAGTTTGTGAACCCGGAAATTCTAGCCGATCCGGCGGTTTATCCCGATGATGAACTGAAGAAGCGCTTGTGGACCCAGAAGTCGCTGAGCTCCGATCTGGAACGGGCCCGCACGAGAGCCTGGAGTACGATCAAGACAGGCTCACCATCCTGACACCAGATAAGCCCGGCAAATCCTGCCGGGCTGATTTTTTTGGGGACGCATAATGGGCATCGAAAATACTGGCAAGGCCTGGGAAAACCCGACCGCCGAGCCATTTATCCGGATAGAAAATGTCACCAAGAAATTCAGTGACTTCATAGCGGTCAACAATGTGAGTCTCGATATCTACAAGGGCGAACTGTTTGCCCTCCTCGGTGGTTCCGGCTGCGGCAAGACCACCCTGCTGCGCATGCTCTCCGGTTTTGAATCGCCCACCGAAGGCCGCGTCTGGATCGATGGCCAGGACATGACCAATGTCCCGCCCTACGAGCGGCCGGTGAACATGATGTTCCAGTCCTATGCCCTGTTTCCTCACATGACGGTGGAGCAGAATGTCGGCTACGGCCTCAAGCACGAGAAGCTCACCGACGCCCAGCGCAAGGACCGGGTGAAGCAGATGCTCGATCTGGTCCAGCTCTCGCAGTTTGCCGGGCGCAAGCCCCATCAACTGTCCGGCGGCCAGCGCCAGCGCGTGGCCTTGGCCCGGGCGCTCGCCAAGCAGCCCAAGGTGCTGCTGCTGGATGAGCCGCTCGGGGCCCTCGACAAGAAACTGCGCGAGCACACCCAGTTTGAAATAATGAACATCCAGGAGAAGACCGGCATCACCTTTGTCGTCGTCACTCATGACCAGGAAGAAGCGATGACGCTTTCCACCCGCATTGCCGTCATGGACAAGGGCGTCATCCGCCAAACCGGCACGCCCACCGAAATCTATGAATTTCCCAAGACCAAATTTGTCGCCGACTTCATTGGCTCGATCAACCAATTCGCCGGCACCGTGAAGTCCGTGACCAAGGACAAGGCGGCCATCGCCTGCGCCGATTGGGCGGGCGAGATAATTGTGAATCACGATGCCTCGATTGATGTGGGCCAGAATGTTTCCGTGGCCGTCCGCCCGGAGAAAATTTCGATCAGCAAGAAGGCCCCGGCCAAGGGCCTCAATGCGGTGGAAGGCAAGGTCATTGATCTCGGCTACTTCGGCAAGGATTCGCTCTACCGCGTCAAGCTGCCCTCGCAGGCGCTGGTCCGCGTCAACCGGGTCAATGACCAGCGCGGCCGCGAAACCGAACGCGTTGCCCAATGGGAAGACAAGGTCTGGCTTTCCTTTGAACCATCAGCTGCAATTCTGTTGAAGGATTAGCCCATGGCCGGCTTTGCTCCGCAGAAATCCGGGCCCGTGCCGCAGGAGCTTGAACTGCCCGGCGCCAAAAGCGGCTTCCGCAACTGGCTTGACCGCAATGCCTGGCGCGACATCATTATCGCCGTGCCCTATGTCTGGCTCCTGCTGTTCTTTGTCGTGCCCTTCTTCATCATTGTCGCCATGAGCCTGGCATATTCCGTGATCGCCCAGCCCCCGTTCAGGTATGACGAGACATGGCCCTATGTCACCTTTGAAAACTTTACCCGGCTCTTTTCCGATTATGTTTATCTCAGGGGCTACCTCACCTCGCTCCGCAATGCGCTGCTTGCAACGGCACTCTGCCTGCTATTGGGCTATCCCATGGCTTTGGGCATTGCGCGCGCCAAGGGCGTCTGGCGCAATATACTGCTGCTGCTCGTGATCCTGCCGTTCTGGACCTCATTCCTGCTCCGCGTCTATGCCTGGATCGGCATGATGGGGAGCAACAGCTGGTTCAACCGGGGGCTCACCTCCTTCATCAACGTGTTCCTGCCCGCGGCTTCTGAAATCAATTCAGTCCCCATGATGAACTCGAACTTCGCCGTTATCCTCGTCGTGGTCTATTCCTACCTGCCCTTCATGATCCTGCCGCTCTTCGCCAATCTGGAAAAACTTGACTACACCTTGAATGAAGCGGCGATGGACCTGGGCTCCAGGCCCATGCAGGTTTTCCGCGATGTGACGCTGCCCCTCTCCATGCCGGGAATTGTCGCCGGCTGCCTTCTGGTGTTCATTCCGGCAACCGGTGAACTGGTCATTCCAAGCCTGGTGGGCAATGCCGCCGACCCGATGATCGGCCGGGTGATCAATGACGAGTTCTCGCTCAACCGCCACTGGCCCATGGCGTCCACCATTGCTGTCGCCCTGCTCATGCTCCTGGTCGTGCCCATCATGCTCTACAACAGGATGCAGGAGAAAGCCTCCGAGGGAGTGAAGTAATGCGCCAGCGCTCCACCTTCCTCTTTTCCGCCCTGTGTTTCGGCTTTGCCTTTTTCTATATTCCGATCATCTCGATGATCGTCTTCTCCTTCAACAAGTCCAGGCTTGCCACGGTCTGGGGCGGCTTCTCGGTTGAATGGTATTTCAAGCTTTTCAAGAATGCCCAGATCATCAAGGCGGCAACCCTGTCGCTTGAGATCGCCGTCATCAGCGCCACCTTTGCAACAGTCCTCGGCACCATGGCGGGCATGGCTCTGGCGCGCTTTTCAAGATTCCGCGGACGTACGCTTTTTTCGGGACTCGTATCCGCGCCGCTCATCATGCCGGAAGTCATCACCGGCGTGTCCCTGCTCTTGTTGTTCGTGTTCATGGAGCGTTACTTCGGCTGGCCGGAAAAGCGCGGCTTCACCACCGTCACCATCGCCCACACCACCTTTGCGCTGTCCTATGTGGCGGTGATCATTCAATCGCGCTTGCAGTCGATGGATGTGTCGCTGGAGGAAGCCGCCATGGACCTGGGCTCAAAGCCCTGGCAGGTGCTGTTTGACGTGACCCTGCCGATCATCGCACCCGCCATGATTTCCGGCTGGCTGCTGGCCTTCACCATTTCGCTGGATGACGTGGTCATCACCAACTTCACCACCGGGCCCGGGGCCACAACGCTGCCCATCCTGATCTGGGGCAAGGTCAAACTGGGCGTCACCCCGGACATCAACGCGCTGGCGACCCTGATTGTCCTTGTGGTGAGTGTCGGCGTCGGGCTTGCCGGCTACCTCATGTACCGCAGTGAGAAAAAACGCGACCGCGATATCCAGATGGCCCTTGCCGCCAACAAGTAAGGGACTGGAAATCGAGAAGTCGACCGGCCAACGAGGGCGGCGGCCTCATCGGGTTCTCTTTCGCGCAGCGAAGAGCAAGACGGCCAACCGCGGGATTGAAGGCTTTATGACCCTCCCGCGCTTGCGCCCAGGGTGACGAGAAGCTCGTCGAGCTGCTCGAACGTCTCGCCCATCGCATCCGCCGCCCCGGTGCCGGCAGCGTCGAGAGCTTCCTTCGAGGGATAAAGCTCGTGCATGACCAGCAGCGTCCTGCCACCTTTTTCCGCGAAGGTCACCGTGGTGACAGATCCACCGTCACCACCTTCGTCATTGGTCCAGACGAGGCGCGAGTTCGGTATCACTTCGATATACCTGCCGAAGAATGCCATGGAGTTTGAGGCATCCTGTCCGAACTCAAGACGGTATTTGCCCCCGGTGCGAACATCCATCTCGCAGGAACGCAGGAACATGCCCATCGACTTCGGCACCCACCACTGCTTGAACAGCTCGGGCTTGGTCCATGCCTCGAAAACGATGCGCGCCGGGCCGTTGAAAGTTCGGCTGACGACGAGCTCACGCTCGGACTTCCGTTCCACCGTCGTGCGGTTGTTCATGGGGCTGGGCTCACTTTCTTTTCTTTTGTCCATCGACTTTTCCCTTCCGTTGCAAGTCATCGATAACCTTGTCCAGCGCGTCGAAGCGTGCGTCCCAGAGCTGGCGGTGCCTCTCGATCCATGCCGCCTCTTCATCCAGCCGGCGCAGGCCGAGCTTGCAGGTCCGCACGCGCCCGACCTTCTCCGTGGTGACGAGCCCCGCCTGCTCCAGGACGCCGACATGCTTTTTCATGCCCGTGAGGGTCATGTGGAACTTCGAGGCCAAGTCCGTGATCGAAGCCTCTGCACGTCCGAGCTGCTCCAGAACACCGCGCCGGGTGGCGTCCGAAAGCGCGGCGAACGAGGCATCGAAGCGGATTTGGGAATACTGAACCATATAGTTCAGTATGTAACACACGGATTGGCGGCACACAAGGGGACGCCGCGCCCCCGCTGCGTTGCCGGTCGCCCTCACTATCAAGGAAAGACGGAAATTGGAGTTAGTCGTTACTGCTGACCAGTTTCGGTTTTGCGTCAGCGAGCTTTGCCGGCTCTTCCACATCAAGGCTTTCGATGCGAAGCCCGCGCTTGACGATTTTTTCGGCCGAGAGCGAAAGCTTTTCCAGATCCGAATTGGCGTTGCCGAAATGCTTTTGCAGGTCGCCGACGCGCTCCTTGAGCCGCCCCACGTCTTCCAGCAGGCGCATGACCTCGATCTTGATCACATGGGCCTGCTCGCGCATGGCCGAGTCCTTGAAAATCGCCTGCATCGTCTGGATCAGCAGCATCAGCACATTGGGCGAGGCAATGATCACCCGCGCCCGGTGCGCCTTCTGGATGACATCCTCGAATTTCTCGTGGAGGTCCGCATAGATCGATTCGGACGGCACAAACATGATGGCCGTCTCATGGGTTTCGCCCGTGATCAGGTATTTTTCGGCAATGTCCTTGACATGCTTGCTCACATCGCTCCGCAACCTTACTTCGGCGGCGCGAACATCGCCTTCGCCCTTGGCCTCGCGGAGTGCATTGAACGCTTCAAGGGGAAACTTGGCGTCGATCACCAGCTTGAGCTCCGAATCCGGCAGGCTGATCAGGCAATCCGGCCGCATGCCATTGCTGAGCGTGGGCTGGAAGGCATAGGCCCGGGAATGAAGCCCGTCGCGCACGATGGCCTCCATGCGGCCCTGGCCATAGGCGCCGCGCGCCTGCTTGTTGGAGAGAATGTCCTTAAGCGAGATCATCTCGGTTGAAAGCGAAGTGAGGTTCTTCTGGGCCGCATCAATAACCGCTAGGCGCTCGTAGAGGTGGGTAAGGGACTGCGTGGTGCGTTCCGCCTGGTCATTGAGGCCAAGCCCAATGCGCTGTCCCACATGGTCCAGCCGCTCATCAAGGGTGCGTGTGAGATGGGCTTGCGCCCCTTGCGACTGATCGGCAAAGTTCCGCAGCGACCCCGCCATCTCGGCCAGCCGGTATTCCAGCTCCGAGGCGCGGCGCATGGCTTCGAGGGTTTCACTTTTCCGGTTGCGCTGGGCCCGCCAGGTGACGATCAGGGTGGCAAGGATAAGAACCAGGGCCAGGGCAGCACCCGCCAGCAAAACGTCAAGCAGGGTGAAGGCCTGGGAGCCGATTTGAAGAATGACTTGATCAAGTAGCATGAATTGCTTCTAGCGCGATTCGCCAAAAGAAGCGTGGCCCGTCCACACTCAACTAAGCGTGGACGGGCCCTTGACCCGCACAACTCGGGACGGCGACAGGAGCCGCACAGGTCAACTCGCTCACAAACAGGGGTAGCGTATTAGGTTCCCGAAACTTTTCCCTCTCAAGAACCAGCTTTTTAGGCTGGCTAATCCCCGTTGGATTGAGTGTGAGAGTGGCTTTCGATCATGGCTTGATCACGGGCAGAACTGGGCAATCGCCGGGCAAGATTGCGGCGGGATCAAGGTAAGATCACCGCCCAAAGGCTTCAACTCAAAACAATAGCAATTAGGAACAAACGCTTAGCGGCGCTTCTTCAACGGCTGGCCCGGCAGCATGACCGAGTCGATAAATTCATTGCGCTGGGAAAAATAAATCCCGAATCCGCGGCCCAGGCCGAATACGAGTTCTTTGAATACACCGGTCATGATGACCTCCTTAACGAATAGATTACTGATTCAACGTGCTATGCCATTGAAATATGAACGAAATATAGAGATTCAAGGTAAATTGCCGATATTCAGCTATGCGGCGCTCGCATGGCGAATCGGTCTGTGGCCCGAATCAGTGCGTCGGTGATGCCAGGTTCCGTGGCCGTATGGCCCGCATCGGGGATGATCTCGAAGGCGGCTTCCGGCCAGGCCCGGTGCAGGGCCCAGGCGGTTTCCATGGGCGTCACCACGTCATAACGGCCTTGAATGATCACGCCCGGAATGTTGTGCAGTTTGGGTGCCTCAGCCAGCAACTGGCCGTCCCGGTCAAAAAAGCCCTTGTTGACGAAGTAGTGGCATTCGATGCGGGCGAAGGCCAAGGCAAAGGCATCCCCGCCGAATTCGCTGACGAGCTGGGGATTGGGGCGCAGCGAAAGCGTGCTGGCTTCCCACTGGCTCCAGGCCTTGGCACAGGCCAATTGCTCTTGGCCGTTGGAGCCGGTCAGCCGCCGGTAATAGGCGGCAACCAGGTCGCCGCGCTCCGCGACGGGGATGGGTGCCAGATAGGTCTCCCAGACATCGGGAAACAGGGCGCTCGCCCCTTCCTGATAGAACCATTTGATCTCGCTGTGCCGCACCGTGAAAATGCCACGCAGGATGAGCTCGGTCACCCGCTCCCCATGCTTTTGCGCATAGGCCAGCGCCAACGTTGAGCCCCACGAGCCGCCAAGCACCTGCCAAGTTTCAATGCCGAGATGGACGCGCAAGGCCTCCATGTCGGCCACCAGATGCCACGTGGTATTCTCGCGCAGTTCCGCGTGCGGCGTGGATTGCCCGCAGCCCCGCTGGTCAAAGAGGATGACGCGGTAAAGCTTGGGATCATGCAGGCGGCGCAGGAACGGCGAAATGCCGCCGCCCGGCCCGCCATGCAGCACGACCACGGGCTTGCCCTTCGGGTTGCCGCATTCCTCGAAATAGATTTCATGAAGTTCTGACACGCGAAGCCGGCCGCGGGTATAGGGCTGAAGTTCCGGATAGAATTCCCGCATGTCAGAGCGTCTGGTAACGCGCGATGACCGAGCGTTCGAGAGCTGCTGTCACCAGCTTGTCGAGGCCCAGGGTGTCACGCAGGATGGCCAGGAAACGCAGTTCTTCCTTGCCCACCGCCAAATCCGCCGCCGCAACCTCAACCGCAAGGGCATAGGCCGTTTCACGGAGTTTCGGCGAAAGCTGGTCGCGCGCCAGGCCGAGTACGGTCATGAGGCCTTCCGGTTCCTGCAGCATCTCGCCGCATTCCTGCGCCACGGTGGTCAACCTTGCGCCATCAAAATTCTTGAAGATCGGCAGGCTTTTCACCACCCGGCCGATCTCTTTCAATTCCGTCGCGTTAATCTTTCCTTCAACGCCCGACATGGTGACCATGACATAGATAAGCGCCTGTTCCGTACTGATCGTGCCGGGCATGTATTTCTCCAGATGTTGGACGCTGGCTAGCGCTTGGCCGGGCTTTTGTCGAGTGAAACTGCGGTAAACTCTTTCACCCGCTCAATTGCCTCAACCAGCCCCACCCGCTCCACCGCCACCCCCGGCGGAAACGCCGTGGTAAAGCGCGAGGCGAGCCTGGGATCGAGAATGACAAAGCAGCCCCGGTCACTTTCGCTGCGGATCAGGCGGCCAAAGGCCTGCCGCAAGCGCAGGCGCACCACCATATCCGTATAGGCGTTGCCGCCGAAGGTTTCCTTGCGCGCCCGCTCGAGGATGGTGGGTGTTCCCCACGGCACCCGGTCCAGCACGATAAGCCTCAGTGAGTCGCCGGGCACATCAACGCCGTCGCGCACCGCATCAGTTCCCAGCAGACAGGCATCCCGTTCGGCCCGGAACATGTCCACCAGAGTTCCCGTATCCATGGGGTCCACATGCTGCGCGTAAAGCGGCAGGCCCTTTTGGGCCAGAGCAATGCTCAGGCGCTTGTGCACGGCGCGCAGCCGCGAAATCGCCGTGAACAATCCGAGCGCCCCGCCGCGGCTGGCGAAAAACAATTCTCGGTAGGCGGCGGCCACCTGGTCCATGTCCTCACGGTTCACATCATTCACCACCAGCAGCCGGCACTTGGTTGCGTAATCAAAGGGCGAGTCAAAGCTCACACGCTTCACCGGATAGGGCAGGTGTACCGCCCCGGTGCGCATTTCCGCATTGGCCCAGTCATCGGGCACATCGGGCGGACGGTCCTTGAGCGTGGCCGAGGTGATGATGACGCCATCGGCGTTCTTCAGCACCGCCAGCGCCAGCGGCTCCGTCGGGTCAACCCAGTGGGAATGCAGCCCCACATCAGCTTCCCGGCCATAAATCTGGTCAATCGCAAACCATTCGACAAACAGGGGGTTCTTGGTTTCGAGGAGCCGCGCCAGCATGTCGATCCAGCCGCCCACCATCAATTCGCCGCGCTTCTTGAGCGAGCGCGACACCGCTTCAATGCGGCCCTGGTCGTAAGTGGAAAGCTCCTGCGCCTCGTCATCAAGCTTCTTGGCCAGAGCCTCTGCCAATTTGGTCATCGGGCGTTTGAGATCATGCAGCGCCGTGGCCAGCTCTTCCGCCGCCTCCGCCAAACCATCAATCAGCGGCACGCAATCCGTTTCGATGGAATTGTCGGCATTCTGCTCGGCCCTCGCCAATACTTGCTGCCGCACGACGGAGAGAAAATGTTCGGCCACACCTTCCGGCGTTCCCGCCTGCACCCGCCGCGTCCAGCCCGGCCCCGGCAGGGCATAGGCCGCGTGCAGAACCTTCTGCACCAGTTTTTCCGCCGTTTCATTGTCAGCCACCAGATCGCCGATGCGGTCCACCAGGCCGCGCCCGCGCCGCCGCTCCGATTCAGGCCCGCGCAGCCAGCGCCGGAGCTCCGCCGTTTCAAGTGCGGTGAGATGCCCGGAAAAAGCCGAGTCCGCCGCATCGAAAAGATGATGGCCCTCATCGAATACGATCCGCCGCAGGCCGCCCGGTGCGGCTTCCTCTTCTTCCGTCTCAGCCACGCCCAGCGCGTAGTCAATCGCGGCCTGATTCAAAACCAGCGCGTGATTGGCAATCACAATGTCAGCCATGCGGGCGGCGCGCGCGCTGCGCTCGATGAAGCATTTCTTGAAATGCGGGCAGGCGGAGTAAATGCATTCACCGCGCCGGTCCGTGAGGCCAAGCGAGGAGGGTGACAGGGCGCGGGCTTCCGAGTCCAGCGCCACATCGGAAAACAGCGAAAGCAGCCAGGAGGGAAAATCGCCGCCCACCATGTCGCCGTCGCGGGTGAAGCGGGCCCAGCGGGCGATGAGGGCGCCGAGGACGGCACCGCGCGCATTGCTGGCGCCCAGCCGTCCAAAAGTTTCCTGCATGTTGAGCAGGCAGAGATAATTTTCGCGCCCCTTGCGGATCACGATGCGGCTGCGCCGCTCCTCCGGATCGCCCACCAGCCGGGCCGTTTCCTGATCGAGCTG
Source organism: Hyphomicrobiales bacterium (assembly GCA_038330285.1). Taxonomy (GTDB): domain Bacteria; phylum Pseudomonadota; class Alphaproteobacteria; order Rhizobiales; family Aestuariivirgaceae; genus Aestuariivirga. Next base: position 11,057 of record JBBQNU010000103.1, read on the forward strand.
CCGCTGCAGGTTCTTGGTATAGGTTGAAATCCACACTGGCGCGTTGTTTTTCCTCGCCCAAAGCCAGGCGGGCGCGAGGTAGCCCAAGGTTTTGCCAAGGCCCGTTCCGGCTTCCGCTAACAAGATGTTGTTCTCGCTTTTCTTCTGCCGTGGCTCAAAGGCATAGGTGGCTGTGCCCGCATAATTTTTCTGCTGCGGGCGCGGCTCGGAAAATTTGCCCAGCACCTCATCCAGAAAACGCGTGGCTTCCTCCGGCGTCACCCCTTCATGCCGCCCCGGTGGCCGCACCCCGTCATCTTCCCATTCCTCGATCCGGTCCCACACATTGAGGCCCGTGGCGAAGGTGCCGACATCAAG
>JBBQNU010000104.1:0-11325 GCA_038330285.1 Hyphomicrobiales bacterium
CCGCGGCTTTCGGTGTTCCGTTCGAGCAAGAACATTTATGCACAGGTCATCGATGACTCGAAGGGCGTAACCGTCGCTTCCGCGTCAACGATGGAAGAAGGCTTCAAGTCGGCCAAGAAGACCGGCGCGGACATGGCGGCAGCAAGCCAAATCGGCAAGCTGGTGGCCGAACGCGCCCTCAAGGCAGGCATCAAGGACGTGGTCTTCGATCGCGGCGGCTATATTTTCCACGGGCGCGTCAAAGCGCTGGCGGAAGCTGCCCGTGAAGGTGGACTGAACTTCTAAATCGATTAGTGGCGAATAGGCAAAGAACACATGGCTAAAGAACGTAGCGAACGGGGCGGAGACCGCAAGGACAACCGTGAAGACCGCGACAGCGAGTTCATTGACAAGCTCGTGCACATCAATCGCGTTGCGAAGGTTGTGAAGGGCGGCAAGCGCTTCGGCTTTGCGGCGCTTGTTGTTGTCGGCGACCAGAAGGGCCGTGTTGGATTTGGCCATGGCAAGGCGCGCGAAGTGCCTGAAGCGGTGCGGAAGGCGACCGAGGCTGCCAAGCGCGTGCTCATCCGCGTGCCGTTGCGCGAAGGCCGTACGCTGCATCATGATATTGACGGCCGCTGGGGCGCAGGCAAGGTAACGCTTCGTGCCGCCCCTCCGGGAACCGGCATCATTGCCGGCGGCCCGATGCGCGCCGTATTTGAATCAGTCGGTGTTGCCGATGTTGTGGCCAAGTCCAAGGGTTCGTCGAACCCCTACAACATGGTGCGCGCAACATTCGACGCGTTGAAGAAACAGACGAGCCCACGTTCAGTGGCAGCGCGCCGTGGCAAGAAGGTGAGCGACGTTTTACGCCGTCGTGATCCGGATGCGGCAGTAGAATAAGTTGAGGACGTAGAATATGGCCAAAGCACCAGCAGCAAAGACAGTCACGGTTATGCAGTACGCCAGCCCGCAGCGGCGGCCGGCTGACCAGCGCGCCACATTGGTTGGGCTTGGCCTCAACAAGATCAACCGGCATTCAACGCTGAACGATACGCCTGCGGTTCGCGGCATGATTGCCAAGGTCGCGCATCTCGTTCGCGTGGTCGAAAAAGTTTAAGGAATACGACAATGAAGCTCAATGAAATTGCCGATAACGCCGGTGCCCGCAAGATCCGCAAACGTGTGGGCCGTGGCCTGGGTTCTGGCCTTGGCAAAACCGCCGGCCGCGGCGGCAAGGGCCAGACTGCCCGCAAGGGCGGCGCAAAGGCCGGCTTCGAAGGCGGCCAGATGCCAATCTACCGCCGGTTGCCTAAGCGCGGCTTCAACAAGCCGAATCAGGTTTCCTACAACGAAGTCAATCTCCAGACCGTCCAGGCGGCGGTTGATGCCAAGAAGCTCGATATCAAGGCTGCCGTTACGGCTGCCACGTTGATCGCTGCCGGCGTTATTTCGCGCCCGCTCGGCGGGGTTCGCCTGCTGGCCAAGGGTGAGATCAAATCAAAGCTCGATTTCGAGGTGTTTTACGCCACGAAGGGAGCTATTGCCGCGGTTGAAAAAGCCGGCGGCAGTGTCAAGGGTCTCAGGCCTGTTGAAGTGCCGTCCGAACATAAGAAGTAAGGTTGCATGGGTTAACGGGCCACCCCACATAGGGAGCTTGTAACCAGAGCTCAAGGATACGACATGGCATCGGCAGCTGAACAACTTGCGGCAAACCTGAATTTCGGGGCCTTGGCCAAATCCGAAGACCTGAAGAGCCGCATCTGGTTCACCCTCGGCGCGTTGATAGTTTACCGGCTCGGCACGTACATTCCCATTCCCGGCATTGATACCCTTGAACTGGCAAAATTTGCGGCGCAAAACACCGCCGGCATTCTCGGCTGGGTGAATGGCCTGGCGGGCGGCGCGCTTGGCCGCATGGCGATTTTTGCCCTCAACATCATGCCGTATATTTCGGCTTCGATCATTATCCAGCTGATGACCACCGTTTCGCCGCATCTTGAAGCTCTCAAGAAAGAAGGCGAGTCGGGCCGCAAGAAAATGAACCAGTACACGCGCTATGGCACGGTGGTTCTGGCGGCGTTGCAGGCCTACGGCATTGCCGTGGGGCTTGAAGGACAGGGCAATCTTGTTTCCGAACCGGGCATGTTTTTCCGCGCCAGTACGGTTATCACCTTGACCGGCGGCACCGTGTTCCTGATGTGGCTGGGCGAGCAGATTACCTCTCGCGGCATCGGCAACGGCATTTCGCTGATTATTTTCTCTGGCATCGTTGCAGGCCTTCCAAGCGGCATTGCGGCCATGCTTGAACTTGGACGGACCGGGCAGATGTCGACCTTCCTGGTTCTCGGCATCATGGTCATGGCGCTGGGCGTGATCGCTTTCATCGTGTTGTTCGAGCGGGCCCAGCGGCGTCTTCTCATTCAATATCCGAAGCGCCAGGTTGGCCAGAAAGTTTTTCAGGGCGACAGTTCTCATCTGCCCCTGAAGCTGAACACCGCCGGCGTTATTCCGCCGATTTTCGCTTCATCGCTTTTGCTGCTGCCGATCACGGTGGCTAATTTCAGCGCAGGGCAGGGGCCTGACTGGCTGATTTCAGTGACGTCGCTGCTCGGGCACGGCAAGCCATTGTTTCTTGCGCTTTACGTGATGCTGATTGTTTTCTTCGCCTTCTTCTACACCTCCATCATGTTCAATCCTAAAGAGACGGCTGAGAACCTGAAGAAGTATGGCGGCTTCGTTCCGGGCATCCGTCCGGGGGAGCGCACCGCTGAATACATCGACTATGTGCTGACACGCATTACGGTTATCGGCGCCCTGTATCTTTCAGTTGTGTGCCTTCTGCCTGAACTTCTAATCGGTTATTCCGGCGTGCCCTTCTATTTCGGCGGCACCTCGCTGCTCATCGTCGTCAGCGTCACCATGGATACGGTGGCGCAGTTGCAGGGCCATCTCTATGCCCAGCAGTATGAAGGCCTGATCAAGAAATCAAAACTGCGCGGCAACCGGAAATGAACATCATCCTGCTCGGACCTCCGGGTGCCGGAAAAGGCACGCAAGCCAAGTTGCTTGAACTGGGCCGGGGCATGAAGCAGCTCTCGACGGGCGACATGCTGCGCGCCGCGGTTGCGGCGGGAAGCGAAATCGGGCTCAAGGCCAAGGCGATCATGGACCGCGGCGACCTCGTGTCCGACGATGTTATCCTGGCGGTGGTTGCTGAGCGGATGAGCCAGCCCGACATCAAGGCCGGGGTGGTGTTTGACGGCTTTCCCCGGACTCCAGCCCAGGCGGAGGCCCTGGACGGCATGTTGGCGGCACGGGGCCAGAAGGTTGACGCCGTGATCGAAATGAAGGTCGAGGACGAGGAACTGGTGAAACGCATTTCCGGACGCTTCACCTGTGCTACCTGCGGCAAGGGCTATCACGACAGCTTTGACAAGCCGAAGAAGGATGGCACTTGCGACGTGTGCGGGGGAACCAAGTTCACCCGGCGCGCCGACGACAATGAAAAGACGGTAAGAGACCGCCTGACCGTCTACAACAAGCAAACGGCACCCTTGGTCAGCTACTACGCCAAACGGGGCAATTTGCACAGTGTGGACGGCATGGCGGACATCAAGGTGGTAACGGCCTCGATCGGCCGTATTCTTGGTGGGATTTAGGCCAATTTTGTAGGTCAATGCGGTTGACGCGTAAGCGATTCCAGCCTATTGAACCCCACAATCTTGGTCTGCATAAGAGCTGGCTTGGGGAGGGAAACCTTCCAGAGCGCGGCTTTGCGCTATTGAAGCGTCAGGTGTGACTATAACAGAAATGAGCCCTAGGACTGCTTAAGTCCTTGGAAAGCTTAGGAGAAAAAGAGTGGCCCGTATTGCAGGCGTAAATATACCAACCAACAAGCGGGCCGTAATTGCGCTGCGCTACATTCATGGAATCGGCCCAGTTAACGCAGTCGAAATCATGGACAAGGTCAAGATTCCGCATAACAAGCGGGTAAATGAGCTGAGCGATGCCGAAGTTCTGGCAATCCGCGAAGTGATTGACCGCGACTACATGGTGGAAGGCGACCTTCGCCGCGAAGTTTCCATCAATATCAAGCGCTTAACTGATCTGGGCTGCTACCGCGGCACCCGTCACCGCAAGAGCCTGCCGGTTCGCGGCCAGCGCACCCACACAAATGCACGCACACGCAAGGGCCCCGCTAAGGCCATCGCCGGCAAGAAGAAGTAAGGGCTTAGATCATGGCTAAAGAAGCAGCACGTCCGCGCCGCAAAGAGCGCAAAAACATCTCGTCTGGCGTGGTTCACGTCAATTCGTCGTTCAACAACACAATGATTACCATTACCGACGTCCAGGGCAATACGATTGTCTGGGCCTCGGCTGGAAAGCTTGGGTTCAAGGGTTCGCGGAAGTCGACGCCCTATGCTGCCCAGATGGCAGGCGAGCAGGTTGCCCGCGCCGCCATGGAGCACGGCATGCGGACGGTTGAAGTTGAGGTCACCGGTCCGGGTTCGGGCCGTGAGTCAGCTTTGCGCGCCTTGCAGGCTTGCGGCTTGCAGGTGACATCAATCCGCGACGTGACACCCATTCCACACAATGGCTGCCGCCCACCAAAGCGGCGCCGCGTCTAACAGGTTAGTAATGGGTTTCCCTTTGGGGAACCCAATAAAAGAGGCCGAGAACCGGAGAGCATTTTCCTGCTCATCCGGGAAATCCACGGGATAGCAAAATGCATGTAAATCAAAAAAATTGGCAGGAACTCATCAGGCCGACCAAGCTCGACATCCAGCCGGGCCGCGAGCGCCGCAAGGTTGCCACCATGGTGGCCGAGCCATTGGAGCGTGGCTTCGGCACGACGCTTGGCAATGCGCTGCGCCGCATTCTTCTCTCTTCACTTCAGGGTGCTGCTGTTTCATCGGTTCAGATCGACGGCGTGTTGCACGAGTTCTCATCTATTGCCGGTGTGCGCGAAGACGTGACCGACATTGTTTTGAACATCAAGGAAATTGCCCTTGCCATGCATGCGGAAGGCCCGAAGCGGGTTTCGCTGCGCAAGGAAGGCCCGGGCGTGGTCCGTGCCGGTGACATTCAGCAGACCGCCGACATTCATGTTTTGAATCCCGAGCATGTGATTTGCACCCTGGATGAAGGCGCTGAAGTTCGCATGGAATTCACCGTGAACACGGGCAAGGGCTATGTCTCCTCCGAGCGCAACCGCCCGGAAGACGCCCCCATTGGCCTTATCCCGGTTGACTCAATCTACAGCCCGGTACGCCGCGTGTCCTATAAGATCGAGAACACCCGCGAGGGCCAGATTCTCGATTACGACAAGCTGATCATGACGGTTGAAACCGACGGCTCGATGACCCCTGAAGATGCTGTTGCCTATGCGGCGCGCATCCTGCAGGACCAGCTCACGGTGTTCATCAACTTCGCCGAGCCTTCCAAGGTTGTGCTTGAAGAAGCCCGCCCCGAACTGGAATTTAACGCTGCCCTTCTCAAGAAGGTTGACGAGCTTGAGCTTTCAGTGCGTTCGGCCAACTGCCTGAAGAACGACAACATTGTTTACATCGGCGACCTGATCCAGAAATCGGAAGCGGAAATGCTCCGCACCCCGAACTTCGGCCGCAAGTCGCTGAACGAGATCAAGGAAGTTCTGGCGCAAATGGGCCTGCATCTCGGCATGGAAGTGCCGAACTGGCCGCCGGAGAACATCGAAGATCTCGCCAAGAAGTTTGAAACCCATTACTAATTTGAGAAGCGTCCCGCCGCGGCGGAGCGCGTTGAAGGAGAACAGTTATGCGTCATGGATTTAAAGGCCGCCGGTTTAACCGCACGGTGCCGCATCGTCTGTCGATGTTCGCCAACATGTCGGCGGCGCTGATAAAGCATGAGCAGATTGTCACCACCCTGCCGAAGGCCAAGGATTTACGTCCGGTGATTGAGAAGCTGATCACGTTTGCCAAGAAGGGCGGACTGCATGCGCGGCGCCAGGCGATGAGCCAGGTGCGCGATGAAACCCAGGTGAAGAAGCTGTTTGATATTCTCGCGGCGCGCTTCAAGGACCGCCAGGGCGGCTATGCCCGCATCATGAAGGCGGGTTTCCGGTTTGGCGACAATGCGCCGATGGCTGTCATCGAATTTGTCGACCGTGACCCATCTGAAAAAGGCAAGGATTCAGGCCCATCGATGAAGTCGGGTGAAGAGTCCAAGGAAGCCGTAGCGGCTTAATTTCCCGTTAGTTCCAGAGTTTCAAAGGGCAGGAGAAATCCTGCCTTTTTTGTGCTTTTGATCACCCCCAGAATCGGAGGAGAATAGCGCTTCCCACTGGGGGTGTGAAAATGCCTGATGATTGGACCTTCGGCTACCGGGCTGACATTGGCTATACCCATGGCTATTACCGCGATCTCTCTCCGGTGATGCTGGAGTTTGCGCTGCTTTCAAAAATGCAGAGCCACCGCGTTGGCAGGCCGTTGCGCTACCTCGAACTGGGTTATGGGCAGGGCGTGTCGCTCAACGTTCATGCCGCAACGGTGCCGGGCGAGTATTGGGGAACGGATTTCAATCCGGCCCAGGCCGCCAATGCCAAGGATTTGGCCGCCGCTTCAAGCGCGGATATCCGCGTGCTCGATTCCTCCTTTGAGGAGCTGGCAGTGCGAGATGACCTGCCGGTGTTTGATATCATCGTTTTGCATGGCATCTGGTCGTGGATTTCCGATGTCAATCGACGGGTCATTGTGAAGATCGCACGCCAGCATCTGGCCATCGGCGGCATCCTGTACATCTCCTACAATTCGACACCGGGCTGGTCGGCGGCGATGCCCTTGCGCCATCTCATGAACCTTCACGCGGACTTGGCCTCAGGCGAGGCCCTTGGCGTTCTTTCCAAAGTCGATGCGGCGCTTGCGTTTGCGCAGAGCGTGGTGGATTCGAAGGCCGGCTATTTCAAAGCAAATCCGGCGGTGGCCGACCGGCTGGTGAAGATCAGGGCGCAGGACCGAAACTATGTGGCGCATGAATATTTCAATGCGGACTGGCTGCCCATGCCATTTTCCGATGTGGCGGCATACCTTTCAGAAGCCAAGCTTTCCTTTGCCGCATCGGCCAATTTCATTGAGCACCACGACGGCATGAATCTCACCGCCGACCAGCAGGCGCTGCTGAATGATATCAAGCATCCCATCCTGAAAGAGTCGGTGCGCGACTACATGGTCAACCAGCAGTTCCGCAAGGATATCTGGGTTAAGGGGGCAAGGCCCATGCCGCCGCACGAGCAGGCCAAGCGTGTGAAAGAGCATTCATTTGTCCTCATGACGCCGGTTGCCGATGTGCCGCTCAGCATCAATGGCGTATTGGGCGAAACGAAGCTTCAAGAAGAGGCCTTCCTGCCCGTTCTGGAACTTCTTGCACGCGATGGCTTCGCGCCCAAGACCGGGGCCGAACTTCTGGCGGGGCCGCCAAAGCAGAATCACACCCAGATCATGCAGGTGTTGGCCCTGTTGATCGGTTCAGGGCATGTGTGCCCCACGCAAAGTCCGGCGCAGTGCAAGCTGGCCCAGTCGACCAGCAATGCGTTGAATGCCACATTGATGGCCAATGCGGAGCATTCCTCAGACACGACATTTCTCGCCAGCCCGCTTATCGGTGGTGCGGTGGGCGTGACGCGCTTTCAGCAACTGTTTTTGAAATCCATAAAGCATGCCAGGAAAACTCCTGCCGAGTGGGCCGCCGACGCTTGGGGCTCATTGGAAGCACAGGGCCAGCGGCTCATCAAGAATGGAAAGACCGTTGAAACGAAAGATGAAAACCTTTCTGCTTTGCTCGATATGGCCACCGATTTCCATGGCAAGCGGCTGCCGATCATGAAAGCCCTGGGAATTGCCCAATAAGGCCTGCCCTATTGTTTTATCCAGCGCTGATCCATGGCCACGCTGGCTAGGCCGCTGGCGAGAATGAGCAGCATTCCCAGAATAGAGAGCCAGTTCGGGACATCGCCAAACACGATGAGGCCCGAAATCACGGCCCACAGAGTGAAGGTGTAGTAAAAGGGAGCAACGGCTGCCGCCCTGGCAAAGCGGAAGGCCAAAAACACAAAGGTGTGGCCGCCCACCAGAAACAATCCCGCCGCCAGCATCATGAGACTATTTGAACGGCTGGGGGGAGCCCACGTCTCAAAAAATGCAGTGACAAATCCTGCGACTGCCATGACGGCAATAATTGTGGCCAGGGCCACCACAATCGCCGGAATGTCGTGGGGCACTTTTTTGCCGGCGATATCGCGCAGGGCAGAGCCAATGGCAGTGAGCACGCCAAAGGCCGCGTAGGGCGAAGCGGTGGAACTTCCGGGCTGGGCAATAAGCAAAGCGCCGGTGATGGCCAGGGCAATCAGCAGCATGCGCGGGCCCCCTATCCGCTCCCCCCAGATCAGCGAAACGCCAGCGACCACAAGCAGGGGGGAGGTCTGGAAGATGGCGGTAATATCACCAATGGGCATGTGGTTGAGCGCCAGGATAAAGCTGACAACGGCGAGGACTTCAAAAGCCGCGCGCAGGAGTACCCACGGATTGAGCGCCCGGTGGATGTCCCGGCCATTGCCCATTATGAAGACCAAAGGGAGGCACCAGATGGTGGCAGCGATACCGCGCATCAGAAGAACTTGAAGGGGCGGCGTGTCGGCGAGCACGAGTTTCATGAAACTGTCATTGGCCACAAAGGTGCCGCTGGCAATGATCATGCAGGCGATGCCGCGCAAATTGGATGAGACATGCATGGTCAGTGCTTAGAATAGGCAGATGAAAGCGGCAAGCTCTGCACCCGCATGGCTGTGATGTTCGGGTGCGGCGCAGCTAAAGCGCTAGGGCCTGATCCACCCTGACAATGGCGTTGCCGCCGTAACCGTTGAAGTTCGTCATGGTGGCAAGGCCATAGGCGCCGAGCGAACCGAATTCGATGTAATCATCCTCGCGCAGTTCAGCGAGGATATCGAGCCTATGGGGCAGCACGTCGAGGGGATCACAGGTGGGGCCGAAAACCTTCCATGATTTGGCAGGCCCTTCAATCACCTTACCGTCGCGGATCACGCGGAAGGGCGGCTTCAAATCGGGCACCTGCATGTATTCCATGAGACCGCCATAAACCCCGTCGTTGATGAAGATATCATCGCCATCGGTGCAGACGAGCTTGACGCGCGTGAGCAGCGACATGCAGGTTGCCACCAAGCCGCGCCCTGGCTCGCATTCCAGCGCCGGTTTTTTGTCTTTGCCAAAGGCATTCAGCACGGCCTTCTCAATGGCCTTGAAAAATACTTGGGGCTCTGGCGCTTGGCTCAACACATAGTTGGCGGGGAAACCGCCACCGACGTTGAGTTTCGATATTGCCACATCAGCCGTTTTGGCGATGCGGGCGGCGGCTTCGATATGGCGCACGTAGGTTTGCGGTTCGGTGGCCTGGGAGCCAGGGTGAAAGGTGAGAAGCGGCGTATAGCCCAGGGCCACGACCTGTTTCAGCAGTTCCACGCAGATATGGTCGGGGGCGCCAAATTTGGTGGAAAAATCATGGGCCGATGAGGCGCGTTCGCGGGGCAGCACAAAGCGGACCGCGATTTCGATATCTTTTGCGGGGCCGATTATATCAGCTATTTTTGCCAGTTCTTCGCGGCAGTCCACGACATAGCGGCGGCATTTGTGAACCTTGTAAGCCTCGGCGATCTCGCGGCGCGACTTGACCGGATTGTGGTAATGGAAGCGGGCGCTGGGAACGCTTTTGCTGACCATGGCCATTTCATGGACCGAGGCCACGTCCCAAGCCTTGATGCCGGCATCGGCCAGGCCCTTGATCACCTGGGATGACGAATTGGCCTTGACCGCGAAGGTCACCTCGCCGGGGAAGCCCTTGAGAAAGATCTGGGCGCGCGCGTCCAATTGCGGGGCGCTGAAACAGAACAGAGGAGCATCCGGCTTCAGGGCCATGGACGCCGCCGCGGCGGATTCAAAGGTCATATTTGTGGTGGCGTTAATCATGTCCGGGAGCTTTGCAAAAAAAGTATGTTTCGGCGATTCGTGCTATAATCCTATGACGGCCATCATATCGCCAAAGCGGGCGACTTGGTAGAATAGACTGGAAAGTTTGGAGCTCAAATGCGCTGGTTAATTGCTTTGGTTTTCTCGGGCCTCACCGTGATTGGCGGAGCCGCATGGGCGGAAACATCAGTGCCCCAATCGCAGCGGCAGATGCAGCTTTCCTTTGCCCCGGTGGTGAAGATGACAGCGCCTGCCGTTGTGAATGTCTATTCAAAGACCATGCCTGCGCAGGATTCCCAGCAGGGCCTGTTGAATGATCCGTTCTTCCGCCAGTTCTTCGGTGAGCGCGGCAATTTCCGCAGACCACGTAAACAGGCGGAAAACTCGCTTGGTTCCGGCGTGATCGTTGATGGCGCAGGGTTGATCGTGACCAACAACCATGTGATCCGCGGCGGCACGGATATCCGCGTGGTGCTGGCCGACAAGCGCGAATTCGAGGCTAAGCTCTTGCTGGCAGATGAGCGCAGCGACCTTGCCATTCTCAAGATTGACGTGGGCGAAGAGGAACTGGCGGCGCTGCCGTTTGGCAACTCCGACAATCTCGAAGTGGGTGATCTCGTGCTGGCGATCGGCAACCCGTTCGGGGTTGGGCAGACGGTGACCAGCGGCATTGTATCGGCGTTAGCCAGAACGCAGGTGGGCATCAGCGATTACCAGTTCTTCATCCAAACCGATGCGGCGATCAATCCCGGAAACTCCGGCGGCGCGCTGGTGAACATGGCGGGCGAGCTGGTGGGCATCAACACGGCGATTTTCTCGCGCTCGGGCGGCTCTATCGGCATTGGTTTTTCAATTCCCTCCAACATGGTGAAAACCGTGGTGCAGTCAGCCGAAAGCGGCACGAAGATTCAGCGGCCATGGAGCGGGGCGAACCTGCAGGATGTGACGGCTGACATTGCCGAGTCCCTCGGCTTTGCACGGCCTGAAGGGGCGCTCATTGCCAGTCTTCATCCGGACAGCCCACTTCTGGCCGCGGGACTGAAGCAGGGCGATGTCATTCTGGCGCTTGACGGGCATCCCGTGGAGAACGCCAAGGAATTCAACTACCGGGTGGCAACCTCGAAGATCGGGCAGGAATCGATCATCGAATTTCAGCGGGACGGCAAGCAGCGCGAGGCCAGCGTCAAGCTAATGGCGGCGCCGGAAACAACTGAACGGTCCGAAACCCTCATGGAAGGCAAAAATCCATTGCAGGGCATGGTTGTGGCCAATCTTTCGCCGGCCGTGGCGGAAGAGCTTGGTATGCCATCAAATCTTAGTGGTGTTG
>JBBQNU010000105.1:0-11256 GCA_038330285.1 Hyphomicrobiales bacterium
CCGATGACTATCTGCCAAAGCCCTTCCGCATGGAAGAACTCATGGCCCGCGTGCGGGCCCTTTTGCGGCGCTCCACCGGGCAGGTGCAGCCCATTATTACAATTGGCCCGGTGAGCGTTGATCCGCGCACCCAGCAAGTGAGCGTGAACAGCATTCCGGTGAGCCTTACGCCGCTTGAGTATCGCCTGATCAGCTACCTGTTTCACAATCAGGGCCGCGTGGTGTCGCAAACCGAATTGTGCGAAGCGCTCTACTCCCACGACAACGAGCGAGATTCCAACGCAATTGAAGCTCTCGTCGGCAGGCTTCGCAAGAAAATCAAGGCGAAGATCATTGATACGCGGCGGGGCTTTGGCTACATCGTCACGGCCCACGGCCTATGAGAACCGGCTCATTGCGGCTGAGGCTCCTGGTCGCCGCGGCCTTTTCCATCGCCGCCGCCTTGCTTGCCGCGGGGGTAGCCCTCACCGCTTTGTTTGAGCAGCAGGTGCGTGACCGCGTCATGCAGGAGCTCAACAATGACCTCCTGCAACTGGTGGGCGCCATTGAAGTTTCTGATGCAGGGGAAGTGAAGGTGATCCGCGCCCTGGCTGACCCCCGCTTTGAATCGCCCTACAGCGGCAAATACTGGCGCATCGAGCAGCTGAGCCCGGCACCCTCCCCGCTTAGCCCATTGCCACGCTCGCGCTCGCTTTGGGACAGCGAACCCACCCCCGCCAGTTCCCGCCTGGGGCCGGAAGGCGAACTTCTGGTGATCGCTGAACGGACCATCTCGATCACGGCCAAGCAGGGCAGTATTTCCCTCCGTTTGACTGTGGGGGCCCATGAGGACGAGATCACTTTGCCGCTTGCCAGCTTTCGCAACCAGCTTGTGCTTTATCTCTCGCTCATCGGGCTTGCCCTTACCATTGCTGCCTGGCTGCAGGTTTCCATTGGGCTCAGGCCCCTGCAGGCCCTTCGCAAACAGCTTTCCGAACTCCGTGCCAGCAATACCAAGCGCCTTGAAGGCGAGTTCCCCACCGAGGTTGAGCCGCTGGTTTCGGAATTCAACGATGTCCTCAATTTGCGCGACAAATCGCTGGAGCGGGCCCGCCACCGGGCTGGCGATCTGGCCCACGGTCTCATAACCCCGCTCACCATTCTCTCGGCCGTTGCCCGCGATCTCGCCAAACGGAAGCTCATAAAGCAGGCCACGGAAATTGATGGCCAGGTTGAGAGCATGCGCAAGCATGTGGAAAGGGGCCTAATTCGCGCCCGGCTCTCCACCGGCCGTGGCCATGACCTGACAAACCTAGCCGAAGCGGCGGAGGCGGTGATGTCAACCCTCCGGCGGTTGCCTGAAGCCAGTGAACTCAAATGGCTGAGCAGCATACCGGCTGATGTGGTCGTGCCGCTTGAGCGCAATGATCTGCTTGAGCTCCTTGGAAACCTGCTCGACAACGCGCGCAAATTTGCCAAATCGCAGGTCGAAATCAGCTTTGCTGACGGTTGCATTGTCATTGAGGACGACGGGCCAGGCGTGGCTGATGCCGAACTGTCCGCCATTCGCCAGCGCGGACGAAAGCTGGACGAAAGCCGCAAGGGCTTTGGCCTCGGCCTGGCAATTGTTGAGGATATCGCTGATCTGTACGAACTGGAATTATCCTACGGGCGCGCGCCACGCGGCGGCCTGCAGGTTAAAATTGCTTTTGACCGCGAAGGCTCCTCAGCCTGACGCTCAAACCTTCAGGCTGGTCCCTGACCTCGGCAGCCAGCGCAGCTCATCGACCTCCACCACGGTTTTCCCGATCGGAAACAGCGAGGCCAGCGCCAGCTTTACGTGCGCCCAGGCAAAGGGAATGCCGATGATGGTGACGGCAAGGGCCGCCGCCGCCGCGATGTGCATGATGGCCAGCCACCAGCCCGCCAGCACAAACCAGATGATGTTGCCGATGGTGCCGAGCGTGCCCGTGCCGATGTCAGGCTCGCCGTAGACTTGTTCGCGTGAGACGATGTCGTAACCGAACGGCCAGAAGGTGTAGCGCGCCAGCATGAAGCAGGAGCGGGCCCAGGGAATGCCCACGATGGTGATCGCCATGATCACCCCGGCCAGGATCCAGCCAAGGCCTGCGAAAAATCCGCCGAACACGAACCAGAGGATGTTGAGGATGAAAATCAGCATGTGCGTTGCCCTCCTGAGCGGAAATGCAGATGGGAACACCCTGCCCTGATTTCAAGAAGAAGCAAAGATCATCTCATGCCGCGAGAAACGCCGCGACTTCTTCCTGGAACCGGCCCCAGCCCGGATCGGTTTCAAGGATCAAATGGTTCTGCCCTTCCAGCGCCACAAAGCGCGCGCCCGGAATGCCTGCCGCCAGGATCCGCCCTTCTTCAAAGGGCTGCACCGCATCGTCGTTACAATGCAGCACCAGCGTCGGCACGGTGACCTGCGGCAGGAGCTTGAGCACGTCCATGTAATCCGAAACCAGCCTGATGCGCACCGCATTTTCCGGCGAGGTGGTGTTGCGCTGCAAATCATTGAACCAGGCCATCTGCTCCGGCGTGCCGCCGGGCACAAAGAGCGACGTGAATATCTGGCGGAAGGCGGGGTTCTCCTGGCCCCAGCCAGTGCGCATCAGGGTGATCATGGCGTCGGCCTGCTCGATGTCCACGGGATCGCCGCGCAGCCGCCGCCCGCGGGCAAAACCGCCATAGAGCACCAGCTTGCTCACCCGCTCCGGATGCTTGACCGCATAGGCAATGCTCACCGCACAGCCCTGCGAGGCGCCGAACAGCGCAAAGCGCTTGAGTCCCGCCGCATCCACCACCGCCTCGAGATCGCGCACGAAGGCATCGAAGGAAATATCCTGCACCTCCCAGTCCGAGAGACCATTGCCGCGCGCGTCATAGCGGATGAGCTGGCGTTCGCTCGCCATCCATTTCAGCAGATGGCTCCACACCGGGCTCTCCCAGTCATACTCCAGGTGGTTCAGCCAGTTGCCGGCCTTCACCAGCGGCGGCCCGCTTCCGACTTTGGCATAAGCAATGCGCACATTGTTGCCGGAGGTGCAGAAAAGGATTTCCTGGCGCAGCGTTGCTTCGGGCTCCGGGACGGCATCGGCTTCGTCAGAAGCCGTTATGACCTCCGCCATAAAACGGTAACCCCGGCGCGGAATGGTCTTGATAAATTTCTGCCTGGCTCCGCTGTCGCCAAGAGCCTTGCGCGCCGCGTTGATCCGGCTTGTAAGCGTGGAGAGCGAAACAATGCGGCCTGCCCACACCGCTTCAAACAACTCATCGCTGCTCACCACCTTATCGTGATTCGCAATAAGGTGGACCAGAAGGTTGAAAACCTGAGGCTCAATGGCGACAAGCTTAGACCCCCAGCGCAATTCGACCCGCCCCGTATCCAGCACAAAATCATCGAATTCATACCGCAAGCAGGCCTCCTCAGCCGTCCGGGGGCCTTCTACCGCGTTAATCAAGGGCTTCTCAAGAGAAAATCAAGGGGCTCTCAAAGTCTCGCTGCAGTGCGGTAGCTACACACCACGCCATGAACCGGACCGGTACGCCTTAAGAAAAATAACGGCGGCCCTCAGCCAAACGGTTCACTTTAAACTCAACTCTAAACACCAAGGATAGACCAAAATGAAGACCCTTTTCGCTTCTTTCGCAGCCCTCGCAGCCGTTTCCGGCGCAGCTCTTGCCGCCGGCGGTGATGACCTGCGCAGTTCGGATACCTACTTCGGCAAGTACTCCGCCCAGAACAAGGCCGGGAACTATGCCACCGACAGCAACGCCCTGATCGTTGTCAAAGGCAGCAAGAAGAAACTCACCGCTTTCGAGCGCATGAACGAAATCTCGGAAGAAGGCGGCAAGGACAACGGGCGCGATCACGATCACGATCACGATCAAGATAGCCCCGCTACGCTCTAAGCCCCACATTTCTTCGAGATGCGGCCGGGCAAGACCCTCGCCCGGCCGCTAATTTTGGGCAATGCCCAGCAATGCCCGCCTGCAAACCAAGGAAAACACCATGATCAATATTACATCGGCAACCGCTGCCGCCGACCGCCAGCTCATTCGTGCCGGCATCGCCGCGCTCGCGAGCCTCGCCCGGCAGGCACTGCAGCGGCGTAAGGTCCGGAAAGCCCTCCATGCCCTCGACGATCATATGCTCAAGGACATCGGCATTTCGCGCGGCGAGATTGAGCGGATTTCCCGCACCGCCGGCCCCGCGCGCTTCACGCGGTTCAGCAATTGATGCGCCTTCCGCAAGTCTGCTTTCTTCTGGCCAGCGTCACCGCGCTCGCTGGCATGAGCCTCGGGATTTACATGGGGCTGGCCCATGACCACAGCCTCATGCCGGTGCATGCCCATCTCAACCTGATCGGCTGGGTGACGATGTTCCTAATGGGCCTGTACTATGTGACCCATGAGCACGCCGTTGGCCGCCTGGCAGCGCTGCAGGTTGGCGCCAGCGTTGCAGGCTATGTCTCGATGATGACGGGCCTTGCCATCCTGTTGGGCACCGGGCGCGAAAGCGTCATGCCGCTGGTCATTGCCGGTTCCCTGCTCGTCTGGCTAGGCATGCTTATGTTCATCGTCATCATCTGGCGGACCGGCCGCCAGCAATAACTAAACCGCATTCTTCTTGGCGAAGATTCCCCAGACGAAGAGCACGACGATGGCGCCCACCACGGCCCCGATGAAGCCGGCGCCTTCGCCGGGCCGGTAAAAGCCCAGGGCCTGGCCGAGAAAGCTGGCGACAAAGGCCCCGACGATGCCCAGAATTGTCGTCAGGATGAAGCCCGAGGGCTCATTCTTGCCGGGCATCAGAAGCTTGGCGATGACACCGGCGACAAACCCGATGATGATGGTCCAGAGAATGCTCATTGTTAACTCGCTCCCGCGTTGCCTCAAGAGCCGTATCATACCATTGCGCCCGGCGATTTATCAATGATAGAGTCTTGCAAATGTCGCATTCGTTCCCAATTATCGGGTTCCGGATTTATGATGATGGGAGATTAAAATGGCGAAACGCATGCCTTCACTTTTGGCGCTCTTGGGCCTGGTGGCCGTTGCCGGTTACCAGAACCGCGAGAAAATCGGCGAATTCGTAAAGGGTCTCAGCAACGATCCCAACAGCGCCGCAGGTGGCTTGATCGATAGCGTCAAGAAAACCATTGGCAGCAGCCCCACTGCCACCAGCATCACCGGCGGGCTTGGCGAACTGGTTGATCAATTCACCAAGAGTGGCGCGGGCAAAACGGCGGAATCATGGATCGGCAAAGGCCCCAATGAGCCGATCACCGAGTCTCAAATGGAAAAAACCCTGGGCGCCGACCTCATCGACAGCCTGGTGAAGCAGACCGGCCTCAGCCGCGACGAGCTTCTCTCGCGCCTGTCAAAAACCTTGCCGGAAGCAGTTGACAAGCTGACGCCCGACGGACATGTGCCGGCATAGGCTGAGTCACGGCAAACTAGTCATTCAGAACTGCTGTGCCTGTTACCATCAAGACAGAGTTGTGCCAAAGCTTGAGCTGTACGCTGTGGGCTGAAACCAACTGGCAACCGCGCAAGGCTGCCGTGGCAGATGCCTGTGATTCAAAATAGCCCATGCCGCCATCAGCCAGATGTGGCGCGCTGTCAGCCAAATGAAATTGCCAAACATGTTCGGCCATGACCGTGAGTCTATGGCTCGAGGTGTGTTCAAAGCTTTAATCCGTTTCATGCGCAGGAGCCCATACGTTCTTCATCTGCGGTTAACCCTGTGTGGCACCAACAGGAACCATTGCGGCCGCCAAAACTTGTGTTGGCAGAACCCCAAGAGGCAACCCCATGACATTTGAGGATTCTGGATCGACTAGGCAGAGGGGTGGATCGCTTTGGACAATAGTCGATTGCAGCCGGGTTCTTCGTGTGAATGAATACTGATCTAGATCAGTTTTACCCGCCTGATTGTGGGGTATTTTTAACGTCCTAAAGTTATTTCTGAGGAGTACGGAACTTGAGCAATGCTAAGGGCAATATCATCCTGAGAACCAATCCAGGCCTCAGGACCGCTCGCCAAGTACACGTAATCGACGATGACCCGAGCCTCTGCATGGTCCTGGAGAAAATGCTGAATGACCTCGGTTATGACGTTACTACTCACACCAAGGCAAGACCGGAAATCCTGCACGCGATGACCGAACTCGATCTCCTCTTCATCGACATGATTATGCCGGGGATGAATGGTCTGCAGGTTCTGGATATCCTGGCAGGCAATCAGATCAAATCCGCAGTCGTCTTGATGAGTGCGACCAATGACGTCCTGGCCACGGCGCAGGCTTTGGCGGGGCTTAACGGCATCCGCCTGATTGGCGTCTTGCGAAAGCCTTTTCGCAATGATGACCTGATGAAGGTTCTCGAAGATGCACAGCAAGCGGATTAAGAGGACCCATAATAACTGAAATCCATTCATACAGGGCTAAACGCCGTGTCGTCATCATTGAGGATGACCCGGATTTTGCGGCTCGTTTGACCAGTCTTCTGGCCAGCCTTGGCCATGACGTTGTGGTCAGGCTGGACTCAAGCGCCAGCGAGACCTACGATATCAGGGACTCAGATATAATTTTCCTGGATCTGCTCATGCCGCGCGTGGGCGGTGTGCAGGTGCTGGAGCAGCTTGATCGCCAAAACACCCGCGCGCCCATTGTGCTGATGAGCAGCAATGACCAAGCCCTGCGCAATGCCGAGAATGCGGTGAAGAAACTCCAGCTTTGGCTATTGGGAGTGCTGTATAAACCATTCCTTTTGAAAGATGTGAAGACCATACTGGAGGGAGTTTGAGATTCCGTGCGCTTGCAGGCTGATATGGATCAGCTCTATCCCCCTGATTCTGGAATACGCTTCATCCGGGAGCTGCCGCAAATGACTGACAAGGGCCAAACATTCCTGGATACGTGGATCAAACAGAATGTCAGCTATCTGGACGTCGGCGGCGACTACCTCCGCGCGATTGTCCTGGCTGAGAAATGCGCGGGGGAAGCAGCAACGCTTGGAATTGCGTTGAACGAGCTCGATCCCACTGCGATGAGCCTGGAAAAAATCATTCATAAGGCAATGCATTCGAGCCCAAAGAAAGCATAAGTTTCTGGCGTCCTTCGCAACCGGTCATGGAGCATATTCATCGCGATGCCGTTAGGCTTGTGACCGCCGATTCGACCCGACAGTCATCTGAAACAAGCTATGGGCCCAAAACCATTTACAGCATGGCTATGGGACCATAGTGTTTTTTCAAACCCGGATACTGCGAATATCCCTACGCCCCGAAGAATGCCCGTGACAGGATGCCAATCATCGTGCCGAGCGAACGCACTGCCTCGAGCGGAATGTTCTGGCCCGTGAGCGTGCCGCTGGCGTCGATCTCGGTGGCGAGCTTGTCCATCACTCCGTCAACCTCGGCATCGACATAGGCGCTCTCCTTCATGATGATCTGCCCGGTGATGCCATCGGCCTGGGCGAACAGGTCGGTATCGCCTTCTGCATTGGCAAACAGCGCGTCATCGGTGCCCACGTCGGCCGAAGGCAGGGTGAGCGTGAGGTCATACTGGTGCTGGTTGCCCACATTGGGGGTTTCGGTGAAGGGCATGTTGCCTTTCAGCGCATAATCCTTGCCGTTGCACTTGGCGGTGACTTCGATGAACCAGGATTCGGTCTGGTAGGAATAGACGAAATTGCCGTTCCACACGCAGCCCTTGTCCGAGGGAAGCCCAGCAGAGGGAATGGTGAAATTGGAAAGCTGGATGGTGTCCACCCGCTCGTCGATCAGGCCTGACTCGGTGGTCTTGATTCTCTTGAGGATCGTGTCGCGCAGCAGGCTGGCGCCGGTGCTGGGATTTTCCGGCTTCAGCATCATCGAACCGGCGAATTTTCCATTGGACGCCGCAACCTTGCCAAGTGCCAGGTAATTGACCGACATCGACGTGCCATCGGTGAAGCCGTCGGACTTCACCACCCAGCCGCCTGAATATTGCGTGCGTTGCAGCTTCTGGCCGTTGGTGGGATTGATCAGCGCGCCATTGCCGGTGACAGCGCAGGATTCATTCTGGCCGGTGATGAGGCCGGCGGTCGCCCCCTGGCAGATGATCTTCAGGGTCGTGTCCACCTGCTTGTCGGCAAGGCCCACGGTGAAGTTGTCTTTCTTGGTGGCATCACGCAATGACGGCATCGAGGCCTTTATGGTGAAATTCACGGTATCCGCCGCAAGGACTGAAACCGAAGTGACAAGCATGAACGCGGCCGCGGCAAAGAGGGATTTGGTCATGGACATCATCAATCCTTTTCTAAAATGACAATACTGAACACCGGACATCTTCTGCGCCAGTGCGCCCCATCCATGAGCGTTATGTTGTCCGATTTGGGCTTTTTGCGCAATGGGTGGGCAAAAAGCAGATAACCATAACAGAGCGTTAACAAAACGCCCCGGATTCCACGTTTTCCCTGCATGGCAGCCAGACTCGCACGCCGCCTTGTCAACCATAGAAGCGCCAAGCTATTTCCAGCGCAAAGAATCAATGCTGAGATAATTTCAGATCGCGGAGAAGACCATGAAAATTTTACGCATTTCTCTGCTTGCGGCGGCAGCCCTTCTGGCGGCAACCCCTGCCCTTGCGGACCTCAAGATCGGCGTGGCGGCGGAGCCCTATCCGCCTTTCACGGCGAAGGACGCTTCCGGCAAATGGGTGGGCTGGGAAATTGACCTGGTGGATGCACTGTGCGCCGAGATGAAGGAAAAATGCGAGATCGTTGAAACTGCGTGGGACGGCATTATTCCCGCCCTCACCGCCAGCAAGATCGACGTGATCATCGCCTCCATGGCCAAGAACGCCAAGCGCCGCGAAGTAATCGATTTCTCCAACACCTACTACGCCTCGGCCGCCGTCATGATGGGCACCAAGAACGGCGACATGGATTTCTCGCCTGAGCATCTGGCCGGCAAGACGATCGGCGTGCAGGTCTCAAGCATTCACGCGGCCTATGCGGAAAAATATTACGGCAAGACCGCAAAGATCCAGACTTATCAGACCCAGGACGAAGTGAACCAGGATCTGGCGGCTGGCCGGCTCGATTATGTGCTGGCCAACGGCACGACACTTGATGCCTTCCTGAAGTCAGCGCAAGGCAGCACATTTGAAGCCAAGGGGGCCGTTCCCTTTGATGCCGAAATCCTCGGCGAAGGCGCCGGCGCCGGCATCCGCAAAGGCGATACGGCGCTCGCCGACAAGCTGAACGCCGCTCTCTCCACCCTGGCCAAAGGCGGAAAGCTTGACGAGATCTCAGCCAGGAACGGACTGACCGGCCTGATCATCACGCCCAAGGAATGAGTCAGCCAAATACCCGGCTGTAAACCCACACGACAATGGCGGCAGTTGCGCCGGAAAGCGCCGTGCCCCACGCAAGGTCAATCAAGGCAATCCGCAGGTTGAAACCCTCAACCACGGAAAGATTGGTAAGATCATAGGTGCCATAGGCGACCAGCCCGAGTGCGGCGCCCAGGAACAGGGCATGCGTGGCTGAGCCGCCCTTGATGCCTGGGAGGACGGCAAAGAACACAAGCCCCGCCGCATAGAGGAGATAGAAGGCTATGGCCGCGGCCAGTTGCGGTTCCTTTTTCAGCAAGTTTCCCATCTCCGCCACATAGGTGGGCCTTGCGAGCCACATCAGCCAGACGAGATCAATGGCAACGAAAGTGACTAGCGTGGCCCCATAGGTGAAGATGTGTTTTGTCACGGTGAACTCCTGGGCAAATCATTGGCCGATTTGGAAATGGAAATGGCGGGTTCAAGCGGCGGCGGACGTTTGACGAGCCGCATGCCCTTGATCCAGAGCTTGATGGCTTCCCAATGAATGCCGCCGATTATTTTCAAGGGCATCAACGGCAGGCTGAAAAACGAACGCAGCAGGTTGGCATCGGTGAGGGGAACCCTTGCGCCGGAAAACCAGGCCTTGAGGCGCGGCCCCTGCTCCGTCGCCAGCGTGATGGCGAGCTTCAGTTCATCGCCCGGCGGCTGAATTCTGAAATCATAATGACCTTCCACCGGGTTGAACGGTGAAACGTAAAATTTCTTGTCACAGGATTGCATCCCGCTTTCATCGACAGGAATGACGTAGCTATGGCGCTCGCCGAAAGTGTTGTTCACCTCATAGATCATCAGGCAAAGCCTGTCCGATGCATCAACGCCGTAATAGACCGTGAGGGGATTGAAGACATATCCCAGCACGCGCGGGTAGCAGAACATGAAGACACGCTTGACCGCGTCGCCCTTGCCTGCGGCCCTGACGAGCGACCAGACGAATTCATGGATCGGCGTTCCGTCTCCCGGCCCGTGCTTGCGGTCGTCAATGCTGAACAGATTGAACCGGTTGTAGCTGAACAGCTTCAGGCGCCTTGCCAGGTGAGGAAGTTCATCGACGTCGGCAAAAAAATTGTAAACGCGGTAGCGCAATTCGTGGGTAACCGGCGCAAGCCGCCGATGCACGACTTCACCTTCATAGAGACATGAATTCATCCCGCTCATTCGGCGGCCTCAAGGTGGATGGCTTCAGGTGCAGCAGTGCGCGGCCTCACATGAATGCGGCCGGATTGATCTGGCACATCCCACGGCCGCAACATGCCGCCCAATTGCTCGGCGACCGCCAGTCCTGATTGCAGCGCATCCTCGTGGAACCCGGCACCGAAATGCGCCCCGCAGAACCAGGTGCGCTGCTGCCCCTGAAGCGACCACAGGCGCTTCTGCATGAGTCCCGCTTCGGCGGTGAAAATGGGATGCTCATAGGCAAACTCCCGTTCAACCAGCCCCGTTTCAGGCTCGCGCTGGGGATTGAGGCTGACGAAAATATCAGTGGAAGTCGCCAGTGGCTGCAGGGCGTTCATCCAATAGGTGATGGAGGACGACCGGCCATGCGCATGCCGGTCCGCCATGTAGTTCCAGCTCGACCACAAGCGCCGGCGGCGCGGCATCAGCGCTGGATCCCGGTGCAGCACGGCACGGTTGCGCCCGTAGCGAAATGCCGACAGGCATTGCCGCTCCTGTGGTGTTGGGTCTTTCAGCATGGCGAGTGCCTGATCCGCGTGCGCCGCTATGACGACATGGTCGAAGCGGTCCCTGAAACCCAAGCCGTCCTCCACCACGACCCCGGCAGCGGAACGCACAACACGGCGTACCGGGCAGCCCGTAAGGATCTGGAAACGGCTGTCGCCAACCAGCCTCTCCACATACTCGCGCGACC
>JBBQNU010000106.1:0-11218 GCA_038330285.1 Hyphomicrobiales bacterium
GAACAGGTGCGCGATATCCTGGACGTGTGGTTTGACTCCGGCTGCACCCATGCCTTTTGCCTGGAACAGCGCCCGGACCTGAAATGGCCTGCCGACATTTATCTCGAAGGCTCGGACCAGCACCGCGGCTGGTTCCATTCCTCACTGCTCGAATCCTGCGGCACCCGCGGCCGCGCTCCCTATGACGCGGTTCTCACGCACGGCTTCGTTGTAGGCGAGGACGGCCGCAAGATGTCTAAATCCCTCGGCAACATCGTCACCCCGCAGGACGTGATCAAGCAATCCGGCGCCGACATTCTGCGCCTCTGGGTGGCGTCAGCCGACTACGCCGAAGACTTGCGGCTGGGCAAGGAAATCCTCAAGACCAATGTGGAAGCTTACCGCAAGCTCAGAAACACCATGCGCTACATCCTCGGCGCCCTCGATGGCCTGCAGGATTGGGAACAGGTCCATCACCTGGATATGACCGAGCTTGAACGCTACATCCTGCACCGTCTCCACGAAATCGACGCGCAGGTTCAGGCGGCTTACCTCGTATTCGATTACAAGCGCATCTTCGCGCTGCTCAGCAATTTCATGACCCAGGATCTGAGCGCCTTCTATTTCGACATCCGCAAGGACGCGCTCTATTGCGATCCCTGGTCAAGCCTGAAGCGCAGGTCCTGCCGCAGCGTGCTGGACCAGCTCTTCCATTGCCTGACGACGTGGTGGGCGCCGATTCTGACCTTCACCATGGAAGAGGTCTGGCTCTCGCGCTTTGGAGGCGTAGGCAGCTCCGTGCATCTCATGCAGTTCGCCAAGCCCCCCACCGAATGGCACCAGCCGGAGATTGCCAAGAAATGGGACATGATCCGCGAAGTCCGCCGCGCCGTGACCGGTGCGCTTGAACTGGAGCGCGCCGAAAAACGTATCGGTTCGTCGCTCGAAGCGGCCCCCACGGTTTATGTTGAACTGGATGCCGCTGACATCGCCACCCTGCGCGCCAGCGACTTCGCCGAAGTCTGCATCACGTCGGACATCACCATCGTTGAAGGGGCAGGGCCCACGGACGCCTTCCGCCTTGATGACGTGAAGAACGTGGCCGTGGTTCCGGGCAAGGCCGAGGGCCTGAAATGCGCCCGCTCCTGGAAAATCTCGAAAGAGATTGGAAAGGACAAGGACTTCCCCGACATCACGCCGCGCGACGCCGAAGCGGTGTGCGAATGGCAGACGCGCTTTGGGAAAACCCTGGCATGAGACTGAGTGTCTGGGGGCCTTTGGCGCCGCTGGGCCTTGCCCTGGCGCTGCTGGTTTTCGTGGTCGACCAGGCCCACAAATGGTGGATGCTGAATATCTACGACATCGGCGCCCGGGGGCGGGTGCCGTTTACTCCATTTCTTGATCTCCTTCTGGTGTGGAACAAGGGCGTTTCCTATGGCCTGTTTGATACCAATGCCCAGGGCATTCTTGTGGGGTTGAGCGTGTTTGTCTGTGCAATTCTGTGGATATGGCTGTGCCGGTCCCATAGGCCGGTGACCGTGGCGGCCATTGGCCTTGTCATCGGCGGGGCCCTGGCCAATGCGCTGGACCGCCTGACGCGGGGGGCGGTTGCCGATTTCTTCCAGCTCCACTGGAATGGCTGGACCTGGTACGTCTTTAACCTTGCCGATGTGGCCATCGTTGCGGGGGTGGCCCTTTTACTCTATGAATCCTTCCGGGAACGGAACGGGGTCACAGGTCTTGGAAATGCCTGATTCAGATCGCAAACCGCGCCCAAATGGACGGCAGGTGGGAGTATCGGGCATGAAAACAGTCTGGAAAATTTCCGGGGTTTTGGCCATGAGTTTGGTTCTGGCCGGCTGTGGCGGCGCAAGCCGGCTGCTTGGCGGCATGGGGCTTGGCAGTTCCGACCCCGCCCCGCAGGCACCCGTAGTGCGGACCGGCAATAATCTGGCCCTGCCGCCGGACCTGCAATTGCGCCCGCCGGGCACCACAACGGAAACCTACCAGCCAAACCCCGCCCCACCCGCTCCGGTCGATATCGCCAGCGCTGAGGAGGGGCTCTATGCACCCGTCGTGCCGGCAACCCCAGCGCCTGCAGTCAAGAAGGATATTTATGCCGAGTATGGCATTTCAAGAACCAAGCCCGATGGCACGCCCAAGCTTGAAGGCGACCTGAAAGCCGAATTGAAGCAGGCGATCCTCAAGCGCAAGCGCGAGACCAACCCGGGCTACGGCACCGTCCGCAATATCGGCAACATCTTCAGCGACGGCTGATCCTTTATTACAAAAATCTCATTGGACGGGCGGGGCGTTCTCCGCCATCTTCCGGCCTGAAACACCTGACCGGGAAAATTGATTCATGCGCGCCGTCAAGATAGCAGCCCTGCAACTTGCCCTGATCTTCCTCGTCGTCCTTCCCGCCCGCGCCTTGAACGTGGAAGTTGCCAACTTCAAGCTTGCCAATGGCATGGAAGTTGTCGTCATTCCCAACAACCGCGCCCCCGTCGTGACCCATATGGTGTGGTACCGCGTGGGCTCCGCCGACGAGATTTCGGGAAAATCGGGCCTGGCGCATTTTCTTGAGCACCTGATGTTCAAGGGAACCACCAAGCACCCGCCCGGCGAATTTGACCGCTTCATCGACATCAACGGCGGCGAGGGCAATGCCTTCACCACGCGCGACTACACCGCCTACTTCCAGCGCATCGCCAGCGACCGGCTGGCCCTGATGATGGAACTGGAAGCCGACCGCATGCAGAACCTGGTTCTCACCGATGAGAATGTTTTGCCGGAACTCAGCGTGGTGCGGGAAGAGCGCCGCGAACGCACCGACAATGACCCGTCGGCCCTTCTCGGCGAACAGGTTGATGCCGCCATGTACACGGCCCATCCCTATGGCAAGCCGGTGGTCGGCTGGATGTCGGAAGTGGCCAAGCTCACCCGGGAAGACGCCATGGCCTTCTACCGCGCCCACTATACACCGGCCAACGCGGTTCTCGTGGTGGCAGGCGATGTGACACCGGAGCAGGTGAAGGTTCTAGCCGAAAAATATTATGGCGTGCTGAAAAACACCTTCACGCCGGAGCCGCGGGTGCGCACCGCCGAGCCCGACCCCATCTCTTCAAGGCGCGTGACTATGGTTGATGCGCGGGCCGCATCGCCGGTGATACAGCGCAGCTACCTTGCCCCATCCTACGCGACGGCCAATGGCCGCGAGGCCCTGGCCCTGGATTTGCTGGCCGATATCCTGGGCAATGGCACGCAAAGCAGGCTTTACAAGAACCTGGTGGTTGACCAGAAAATCGCAGCCCAAGCGGCTGCCTGGTACTCCGGCGATCAATTGGACAGCGGAACCTTTGGTGTTTATGGCGCGCCCAACCCGGGTGCTGATGTGGCCAAGGTCGAAGCGGCCATTGATGCGGTTCTCGCCGATATCCTGAAGAATGGCGTGACCCAGAAAGAACTGGATAGGGTACGCAACCAGGCCATTGCCGAGCGGGTCTACACGCTTGATAACCAAGCGGCCCTGGCGCGCATGGCGGGGGTGGCGCTCACCACGGGCCTTTCGGCCCGCAGCATTTTCGACCGTGACATCGACATCGAAAAAGTGACGCTCGACGATATCAGGCAGGCCGCGGAAAAATACATCACCTTGAAACGGTCCGTCACCGGAACCCTGCTGCCTGAAACGCAAACTCTAAACTGATGCAAGGCTTAAACATGCGCGCTGTTCTGTTCCGGATCGTTTTCGCCAGCTTTGCCCTCGCCATCTCCTTTGGCTGCGCCAATGCCATCGAGATCAAGGAAGTCACCAGCCCCGGCGGCATCAAGGCCTGGCTGGTGGAAAGCAAATCCATTCCGCTCATCGCCATGGATTTTTCCTTTGAAGGCGGCTCAACCTCTGATCCTGCCGGGAAAGAGGGCACGGCGCATTTCATCACCGGAATGATGGATGAAGGGGCAGGCGACCTCGACAGCGCCGCGTTCCAGGCCCTGCGCGATGAACTCGCCGCGCGCATCAGTTTCGACAGCGGCATGGACCAGTTTGAGGGTTCCCTGCAGACGCTTTCCAAGAATCGCGCACAGGCCTTCGGCCTCCTCAAGAAAGTGCTCACCGCGCCGCATTTTGAAACGCAGGCCATGGAGCGGGTGCGCCAGCAGTTCCTGCTGTCGGCCAGGAATGACGAACAGGACCCCGAAACAATCGCATCGCGGGCCTGGATGAAACTGGCCTTTGGCGACCAGCTCTATGCGCGTAAATCCAGCGGCACGCCTCAATCGATTGCCGCCATTACCCCCGATGACCTGCGGGCCATGCACAAGCTCCTGTTCAGCCGCAGGAGCCTGAAGGTGGCGGTGGTGGGCGACATTGACGCGGCAACCCTGGCCTTAGCACTCGATGAGATTTTTGGCGGCCTTCCCGACACGGAGCCGCCCCAGGCAGTGTCCAGCGTCACGGTGGCCAAGGGCCCGGTTGTGCAGGTCATTGACCGCGATATTCCACAAAGCATCATGATCTTCGGCACCGACGGCATTCTGCGCAATGACCCGGATTTCATTCCGGCCTTTGTCATGAGCCAGGTTCTGGGCGGCAGCGGCTATGCCTCGCGCCTCATGACGGAAGTGCGCGAAAAGCGTGGCCTCACCTATGGCGTTGGCTTTGGCCTTTCGCCCATGGAGCATGCGGGCCTCTATGTGGGCTCCCTCGGCACCCGCAATGAGAAGGCCGGCGAAGCCCTGGCGGTAGTGAAGGAAACCCTTAAGAAACTGGCTGACGAGGGCCCGGCCCAGGCCGAACTTGATGACGTGAAGACCTTTCTCACCGGCTCATATGCTTTGCGCTTTGACACCAACGACAAGATTGCCGGCCAGCTTCTGGGCATCCTGGAGGAGGATCTGGGGATCGACTACATCAACAAGCGCAACGCCATGGTGGAGGCGATAACGCTTGACCAGGTGAAGGCCCAAGCCAAGCGCCTGCTTCATAGTGAGCATTTGATTGTGACGGTGGTGGGCAAGCCCGAAGGCCTGAAATCCACAGGCACGGGCGGATAAAGGCCGCCCAACGCCTCCCGTGCAATTTCGTTCGAATCTTGCTATAGGCAAAGGCCTCTAGGGGAGGGACATCATATGAGTGAGCTGGTTTGCCTTGAACTAAGTGTGCTCTTGTGGCTGACACATGTGTTGTGCCGCCTGTTCACCGCCCGGGCGGAATTCGGCGACGCCTATTTGCTGGGCCCGCGCGATGAGAAGAAAATCCCCAAGGGCTTTGCCTGTGGCCGCGCCGAACGGGCTCTCGCCAACTATGTCGAGAATCTCGTGCCCTTTGTGGCCCTTGACCTGGCGCTCATTGCCACCGGACAAACCGGCGGCTTGGGCGCAACGCTCTGGATTATCGGGCGCGTTGCCTATCTCCCGATCTACCTCTCAGGAGTTCCCTATATCCGGACGGCAGCCTGGGCCCTGTCGATTGTTGGGTTGATGATGATGCTGGCGCGCCTGGCTGGATACTAGCCCGGTCGCGCGCAGTGCCAATCCCTGGCTGATCTGCTAGGCTGGGTCCATGCGAATCCATAGGCTTTCCGAAGTCACGATAAACCGTATTGCGGCAGGCGAAGTCATTGAGCGCCCCGCCAATGTGGTGAAGGAGCTTGTCGAAAATGCCCTTGATGCGGGCGCCACGCAGATTGACGTGGCCTTCCGCGGCGGCGGCAAATCCTTCATCCGGGTGACCGACAATGGCTCCGGCATGGCGTCCGATGATCTGGCCCTGAGCATCGAACGCCACGCCACCTCCAAGCTCAGCGACGACAATCTCATTGATATCCGAACCCTTGGCTTCCGGGGCGAAGCGCTGCCCTCCATCGCCTCCGTCAGCCGCATGAGCCTGTCATCGCGTTTGCTGGGTGCGGGCGAGGCCAATATCCTGCGCATCGAGAGCGGCCAGAGGCAGGATTTAAAACCGGCCTCTCTCGCGCTTGGCACGGAAATAGAAGTCCGTGATCTTTTTTATGCCACGCCCGCCCGCCTGAAATTCCTCAAGGCCGACCGCACCGAAACAGCTGAGGCTGCCGATGTTGTCCGCAGGCTTGCTCTCGCGCATCCCGCCACGGGCTTCACCTTTGTCACCGAAGAGCGCCGCATGATCGATGCGCCGGCCAATGAAACGCGCGAAGCCCGCGTCGCCCGCATCATGGGAAGCGAGTTCCGGGAAAACGCCGTGGCTTTTTTGGGCGAACGGGAAAATGTCAGCGTGCAGGGCTTTGCCGGACTGCCCACCTACAGCAGGGCCCAGGGCAACATGCAGTTTGCCTTCGTGAACGGCAGGCCGGTGCGCGACAAGCTCATCGCCGGGGCCATTCGCGGCGCCTATGCGGACTTGATGTCGCGCGCGCGGTTCCCGGCAATTGTCCTGTTCCTGACTTGCCCGCCGGACCGCGTCGACGTGAATGTCCACCCCGCCAAATCCGAGGTGCGGTTCCGCGACAGCGCCTTTGTGCGCGGCCTCATTGTTTCAACCATCCGCGCCGCACTGGCGTCCAAGGGCGTGGCCTCCAATACGGGAATGGGCCGCGCCACGGTTTCAAGCTTCCGGCCCATGACCTCACCCACCTATGGCGGCTTCGCTGAGCGCCAGGCCGCTTTTGAAATGGACATGCCGCTGGCTGCCCCCGTGGCGGAAACACCGTTCAGCGAGGACTTTCCGCTGGGTGCCGCCCGGGCGCAGTTTCACGACAACTACATCGTGGCGCAAACCAAATCCGGTATCGTCCTGGTCGATCAGCACGCCGCCCATGAGCGGCTGGTCTATGAGCGCCTGAAACGTGAGCGCGCCGAGGATGGCATCGCAACCCAGCCCTTGTTGGTGCCGCAAGTGGTCGAGCTTGATCCCAGCGATGTGGAACGCCTGAGTGGCGCAGCAGAGCTATTGGCGCAGTCCGGCCTCGTACTCGAAGCCTTCGGCGATGGTGCGGTTCTGCTGCGGGAAATCCCAACCGCTTTGGGCAGCGCCGATATCGCCGGTATCGTCAGGGACATCGCCGATGAATTGGCCGAGTTGGGAGAAACCACCGCCGTCGATGAACGCATCAATCATGTGCTGGCCACCATGGCCTGCCACAACTCCGTCCGCTCCGGCCGCACGCTCAAGCCCGACGAAATGAACGCATTGCTCCGCGAAATGGAAGCCACGCCCAATTCCGGCCAGTGTAACCACGGCCGTCCGACATTTGTGGAATTGAAATTGGCAGATATCGAAAGGCTATTCGGCCGGCGCTGAGCCAAATCGGTAAAACCTGACCTTCGTCTCCCCATAGCCGCGCTCATCAATGAGCGTCAGCCCTGCGATCTCCGGCACATCGGCCTTTTCGATTTCTTCCAGAACGACAATCCCGCCCGCATTGATCCACTCGCCTTGCACCAACGCATTCAACGCCCTCACGCCAAATCCCTTGCCATAGGGCGGGTCGGCGAAGATCAAATCAAACTTGGGCAGCGGCGCGCAGGGGCCGAGGTCCGTAGCATCCCGCCGCCAGATCTTGCATTGGCCGATGACACCGAGCTTGTCCGCATTGGTCCGCACCAGCGCCCGCGCCTCCGCACTTTCATCGACGAATTGGCAATAGCGCGCGCCGCGCGACAGGGCCTCAAAGCCCAGTGCGCCGGTGCCCGCAAACAGGTCCAGCACGCGGGCGTCTTCCAGTTCGAGTCCGGCGATGCCATGGGCCAGGATGTTGAACACCGCTTCGCGCACCCGGTCCGAGGTGGGCCGTGTCGCTTGATCAGCAGGTGTCGCGAGATGCAGTCCCTTAAACTTTCCGCCGACGATCCGCATCACTCTTCCTGAATTTTCCGCCCAATTGCTCTTGCCAGAATTTTTGCGGAATTTCCTCAATTCCTCCGCGCTTCAGCTCGCCGAGCTGGAAAGGCCCGAAACTGGTGCGGATCAGGCGGTTCACCTGCAGGCCGAGATATTCGCAGATTTTCTTGACCTCGCGGTTCTTGCCCTCGCGGATGGCCACCGTCATCCAGACATTGTCGCCCTGCGATGATTCAACCTTGGCTTCCACCGGGCCATAGCGCACGCCGTCGATCTCCACGCCTTGGGCGAGCTTGGCCAGCCCCGCGTCATCCATCTTGCCATAGGCCCGCACGCGGTAGCGCCTGATCCAGCCGGAGGAGGGAAGCTCCAGGAGCCGTTCGATTTCGCCGTCATTGGTGAGCAGCAGCAGGCCTTCCGTGTTGATATCAAGCCGGCCGATCGACACGACGCGCGGCAATTGCTGCTCCAGCTTGTCAAACACCGAGGGGCGCCCCTGCGGGTCCTTGTGGCTCACCACCAGGCCCTCCGGCTTGTGATAGCGCCAGAGCTTCGACTCTTCCTTTTGCGGCAGGGGCTTTCCATTGATGCGGATCTGGTCAGCGTCGGTCACGTTGATGGCGGCGGTCTTGAGAACCTTGTGGTTGAGCGTCACATGGCCATCAAGGATCAACTGCTCGGCCTCGCGCCTGGAGCAGACACCCGCCCGGGCAATGACCTTGGCAATCCGCTCGCCTTCAAATTCGCTCATCTTGACCTCGACTTCACTTTAGGGCTCATGTCGCACGATGACACAGAAACTACCAGAGCCCATGTTGCGGGCCTTCGCCGAAGCCGAAAAGGCAGCCGAAAGGGGCGAAGTCCCCGTGGGCGCCGTGATCACCGACAAATTGGGTAATATTTTGGCGGTTGCCGGAAACCGGACCCTCGTTGACCATGACCCCACCGCTCACGCCGAGATGCTCGCAATCCGGGAGGTGGCCGCCAAACTGGGTTCCGAGCGCCTGATTGATTGCGATATCTACGTGACGCTTGAACCCTGCGCCATGTGCGCCGCCGCCATTTCCTTCGCCCGCATCCGGCGGCTGTATTTCGCTGCATCAGATGAGAAAATGGGCGCAGTCGAACACGGCCCAGTTTTCTTCGCCCAACCCACTTGCCATCACAAGCCCGAAGTCTACGGCGGCATCGGCGAACAACGCGCCGAGACACTGTTGAGAGATTTTTTCAGGAACAGGCGCTAACTTATTGACTTTCCGTTCGACTGTTCAAATCAATGAATGTCATTACTATTTTTCTAGTTGAAATGTTGCCCGCCAGTCTTGATTCGTTGCAACGTAGCCAAGTGTTCGAGCAAATTCGGAGAATTTCTTGACGGCGTCTGCTTTTTTCTCCCGCGACAGTTTCAACAGATCAATAAGCTGTAGAGTTGTTAAACACGAAACCTTAAATCCATTAGCTCTCGATAAAAATGCCTCAGGAAAATGTTCGTGAACGCGAGTTACTTGGTCCGGTCTGGTAGACAGGTCCTGTTCAAAAAACGTGTTGCAAATGACCATGCCTTTCACTTCGAAGTCCTTCATTTTTTCAGGGTTCGAAAGGCTTGCGTCTAATTCCGCGAGTTTTTCTCTGTATTTGCTGACTATTGGGTCTGCCACATCAGCTTCTGGGTCGATAGCTGCAGAAACATCCGCTACCCAGCGATTACATTGTGAAACTGCGCCTTCCTTTGCCGCACCTTTGTACCCCTTAATTTCAACTGCTAATACTAGCTGACCATCTGTCACAATTGCGTCAGCCAACTTGTCTGGCCCTGAGACCACCGCCAAACCCATTTCTCGAATTGCTTTTATAACGGATTCCTCAAGTCGTGCTCCATCAGTTGTC
Organism: Hyphomicrobiales bacterium; assembly: GCA_038330285.1. GTDB lineage: Bacteria > Pseudomonadota > Alphaproteobacteria > Rhizobiales > Aestuariivirgaceae > Aestuariivirga. The sequence continues at coordinate 9,689 of JBBQNU010000106.1, forward strand.
AGCAGATCAAAAATCCAGCTTCCGGCAGAAAGTTCGTTCTCTTTGGTCTGCAACGCAGCAGTCATTTTGGAAATGCTGGATTTCAATTGCTGCACTTCTCCAGAAGTGTTGCGCTCTTTAGGTAACAAGTACCTTAAAACCCAGTCAGGTTGTTCAAAAGAGCGTACATTGTTCAACTCCAAATGATTGATTGCTTGAAGAAGTTCAGTAAGAAATATCGACAGCAAGTCCGCCGGCTTTCTGGCACTGGAGTCTGATAGGACAGTGAATAGCTGACTGGGAGATAAGTAGATTACCTTACCCTCTCCCGATCCCTTTTTCCTGAAGCCACCAATTGTTTGGGATTTGCCTGGAATTCGAGTTGAGCTCTCGAACAGACGAATTATGTCTCCAGGTTGAATCGCGTACTTATAGTCGAATGGAAAATTTGAGAAGAACTCATTCTCTCCAACGGAGTCGACTGTTCTGAAATCTTTTCCTACTAGGCTAGCTAGGGATAGTCCTTCCAGAAACCAAGTCAATGCAATGGCCGCGTCTCCATTGTGAGAAAGAGAATATCGAATTTTGTGATCATCTAGGGCGTGAACTCATAAACGGGCATAGTTAGTCACGAACGTATGTCTGCTTCCGAGGCAAAAGCAGCCATTTTTGGCTATCGTTGCCATGTCGCAGAAGGGCCAACATGAGAAGTCGGCAGTGAGTTGGATCAGGCAGATGCGGCTGGTTTCGCCAGAACGGAAATGGCCTCAGTTGTCCGGATGGGGGACGTTGCTGTTCAGACTGCAAATGCGGATCAACCAATCTCCACCCACTTCGCGCTCAAGTATGTTGAGTGAGGTGCCATCACCTGTGACTTGGCCTTCAGAGAAAGTGGCCAGACACCATGCCAGATCATCAGAGCCGCCCGCATGAACAATAGTTAGTTGTTTGTCGCCGCCTCCATCTTGGGTCCACGTCCTATGGAGCGCCTCGATGGCAGGGCGACCGCGAGCTGGGGGCGCATATGGAGAATACAATTCCGCGTTAGGGGTAAACATAGCCGCGCAAGCACTCGCATCGCTTGCCTGATAGGCGGCGGCATAGGCGTCAAAGAGGCTCTGTAAATCATCGCGGATCGACATGGCACCGCCCCCAAAAAAAGATCGAGATAATCATTTGCCTACAAGAAGAGTCAACGCATTGCAAGTGATGGCCGCCTTGGGTCATTCGCGCAGATTTGGCAGCTTCTGCCGAATGTCCGGTCATTCGGCAATTCCAGACATGGCTGTTTGCTCTTGAAGGTGTCAGCCTAGACGTGATTCAAGCTCCCAAACTGGAGCCGCGAATCATGCGCTATGAACTCAGTGACTATGAATGGACCGCGATCAAGCCGATGCTTCCAAACAAGCCGCGTGGCGTGCCGCGTGTGAACGACCGGCGGGTTCTCAACGGCATCTTCTGGGTCCTGCGGTCAGGTGCCCCTTGGCGTGATCTGCCGGAAGGCTACGGACCTCCCACGACCTGCTACAACCGCTTTGTCCGATGGCGACG
>JBBQNU010000107.1:0-11165 GCA_038330285.1 Hyphomicrobiales bacterium
GAGACATTCTTGTAAACCGGCTCCGTGCGGAACAGCATCATGCGCCGGTTTTCCGGCACAAAGGCAATGCCTTCGCCCCGCGCTGCCGCTGTTGACTTGAAAGACTTCTGCGACCCGTTGAGCAGGAAGCGGCCATGCTTGATCCGGATTTTCTCAAACAGGGCGCGGGCCAGCTCGATCTGGCCGCAGCCCATGAAACCATAAACGCCGGTAATTTCCCCGGCCCGCAGCTTGAGCGAAACATCACGCAACTGCTTGCCATCGCCGATGGCTTCGGCCGCCAGAACGACAGGCTTGGAATCATCACCCGTGAGATCAGCACTTTCACCCATGTGCATGTCAAGGGAGCCGCGCCCGATCATGTGGGAGATCACCGCATCCTTGGTGAGCGCTGTCGCGGCTTCGGTGATGACCTTCTTGCCGTTGCGGAACACCGTCACCGTATCGGAAATCTCCAGCACATCGTCGAGGAAGTGCGAAATGAAAATGATGCCGCGGCCATCCGCCTTGATCTTGCGCAGCACGTCAAACAGCCGCTTCACTTCCGGCGGCGACAGGGCCGAGGTGGGCTCATCCAGGATAATGATCCGGGCCCCTGAAAATAGAACGCGCGACAGCTCCACAAGCTGCTGCAGGCCAACCGGCAGCGAACCCATCCGGGTTTTGGGATCGATATCAAGGCCGAGGCTGGCAATGAGCCGTTTCGCTTCCTTGTTGATCCGGGCCCAGTCCACCGTGCCCATCTTGGTCAAGGGCTGGTGGCCCAGAAAAACATTCTCGGCCACCGTCAGGTCCGGAATGGTTGACAGTTCCTGATGCACCATGCCGATGCCAGCAGCCAAAGCCTCGCGCGCCGAGCGGAAATGCACGCGTGCGCCGTCAATGCGCATCTCGCCGTCATAGTCGTGATAGACGCCGGCGATAATTTTCATGGTGGTGGATTTGCCGGCCCCGTTTTCGCCGACAAGGCCGTGAATCTCGCCGGCCTGGAGCACCATATCAACGTCCTTCAGCGCCGCGATGCCGCCGAATGATTTCGAGACCTTGGATAATTCAAGCAGGGGCGGCAAGCCGCCCCTGCTGTCAGTTTGAGCCGTCATGAACAGATCAGATCAGGAAGTTCTTCTGGAGCCAGAGATGGCCAGGAGCTGTTTCCTTGGTAATGACCGGTCCGTCCGCCAGGATATAGTTTGGAATATCCGTGCCGGCTTTCTCGCCACCCTGAACTGCCGCAACACCGGCAGCCACCGACCAGCCGTGAATACGGCAGGATGGGTTGCGCACGGTTGCCAGCATGGTGCCGTCAAGCACGGCCTGCACCGCTGGAGGCATGGCGTCCACGCCGCCGATGATGATGCCTTCGCGTCCCTTCTGCTTCATGACTTGATGCGCGGCAAGCGCCATGTCGTCATTATGGAAGAAGGCGCCGGCGATATCGGCATTCTGTGTCAGGATCGAATCCCAGATGCGGGCGACCTTGGTCACATCCCAATCGGCTGGCTCTTCATTGATCACCTTCACATCCGGGAAGTTGGCCACGACCGACTTGAAGCCCTTGGCACGGCCCTGGGCGCCGGAATGGCCGAGCGCACCCTGCGTCATCACCACATTGCCTTTGCCGCCGATGGCAGCCATGAGCTGTGACGTGACGGCAGAACCCATCATCTCGTTGTCGGGTGCTATGAAGGTGTGGATGGCGATGGTTCCCGGAGGGGCAACCAGCGTGTCCATGGCGATAACCGGCGTGCCGGCATCGATCATTTTCTGGATGGGATCGGTAAGTGTGCCGATGCCGAAGGTCTGGATGGCAACGAAATCCCACTTCTGGGTGGCCATGTTGTCAATGGCGGCGCGCTGCTTGGTGGCCGCGAGCTCGCCGTCAAACCAGGTGATCTCGACGTTCATCAGCTTGGCCCAGGCTTCCGCCGCCTGCTTGCCCTGGGCGCACCAGGAGGCCTGAAGGCCGGCGTTGGAGAAGGCTGCCTTCATTGGTTTGCCGGATGGGGCCAGGGCCTGCGCCATCGCTGGATCAAATCCCGCATCGGCCAGCAGGGCACCGGCAAGGGCCGCACCACCGATAGCCTTGAATACATCGCGGCGGTTTCTTGCTTCTTTGATAAGGTCGTCAAGCATATGAAATTCTCCCATGTGAATTTTTATTAGGCAGGAGTGCTTTTGAGTCACGTGCTGTTTAATTCTCGATTTATTGCACGAGTCTGCCGAACACCCTCCGGCGCAAATCTTGCCGCCAACTCCCCAGCCTGTCAAATCCAATCGTCATACAAATGAAAACTGCCTTGCCCGAGATTCAGGCAGGAAATCGATATTGCATTGCACCTAACTCGCCAGCTTAAGGAGGGTTGTCAGTTCGTCGGCCTCCGCCGCTGGCTTGTCCCACCTGATTCTGGAAATACGCGGAAATCGCATGGCCAGTCCCGCCTTGTGGCGCTTCGAAACATTGATCGCGTCAAAGGCAACTTCAAACACCAGGTCGGGTGCAACCGAGCGCACCGGTCCGAAGCGTTGAGTGGTGTTTTTGCGGATGAACTTGTCGATCCGCAGGAGTTCCGCATCGGTGAAACCGCTGTAGGCCTTGCCCACCGGCACCAGAACGCGCTCATCTTCTTCCTGTTTCCACACGCCAAAAGTGTAGTCCGAATAAAATGACGAGCGTTTTCCGGATCCGCGCTGGGCATACATCAAGACGCAGTCAGCCGTGAGCGGAGTTCTCTTCCATTTCCACCATTTGCCCTGGGGACGGCCTGCTATGTAGGGGCTTTCCCGCAATTTGATCATCAGGCCCTCGATGCCGGCGTCGCGCGTCGATTCCCACATTACCCTCAAATCAGCTTTGTCTGCGGGCAATACCAATGGAGACAAATCGGTGTGATGGGGGGCTCTTCCGGCGTGCCAGTGTTCTAGGCGCTTGCGCCGCTCATCAAAAGACAGCGGGCGCAAATCTTCGCCATCAAGTTCGAGCGCATCATAGAGCCGGATATGGGCCGGATATTTTTGGAGCAGAGCCGGGGTGACCGTCTTGCGGTTGAGCCGTTGCTGCAGGTCGGAGAAGGAAGAGATCGCGTCGCCTTGCTTGACCAGAAGCTCGCCGTCCAAAATCCCTTTGAAATTCTGGTTGCCCACGATTTCCGGAAACGCCGTTCCGATATTGTCGCCATTGCGCGAGAACAGCGAAACCACATTTCCCTTGCTCGCAAACTGCACGCGGATGCCGTCCCATTTCCATTCTACCGCCATGTCCTTCAAGTCCAGCGCCTCCCAGTCCTTGTCTTCGAGGGGATGGGAAAGCATGAGCGGCTTGAAGGTCGGCACGTCGGCGCTCACGGGGCGCGGGGCTTTGCCTTCGAGCCACTGAAACAACTCCACATAGGGCGGACTCAGCCCGTGCCACAACTCTTCAATATCTTTGGGGTCGTGGCCAAAGGCCTGGGCGAGGGAAAGCTTTGCCAGTCGTGCCGAGACGCCAACCCGTAGAGCCCCGGACAAAAACTTGAGCAAAGCCCAGCGCTCGTTGGTATCCATGCCATCGAGCCAGCTCGCAATCTGCTCGGCAAGGCGCGGCCCCGATGTTATTTTGACCACGTCGACAATTTCGCTGAGACGCAGCGGTGTACCGTTTCTGCCGGTATGAGGCCACATAAGCGAAAGCGTCTCCGCCGTGTCGCCCACGTAATCGCGTGAAAACTTAAAAAGCACCGGATCGAAGCGCGAGGCCGAGAGCTCCGTGAGGACCCGCCGCAGGGGAATGGTGACCGGCATTTCGTCGGTGAGTGCCGCAAGCGCAAAACCCCGGTCAGGGTCAGGCGACACACGGAAATAGTTGCGCAGCAGCGTCAGTTTGCCATTGCGCGCCGGCGTATTGGAAAGAGCGTCGAGAAGTATCGCAAAGCCCTTCATTCCAGCTCTTCTTCCAATCCAATGATCGACAGCGCCTTGGCCTTGAGCCCCAGACGCGTCAATTCATAAACCAGCGCTTCTTCCCGCCCGTGGGTTATCCACACTTCGCCTGCCCCGCTATCGGCAACCGTGGCGAGAAGGTTTGGCCAATCCGCGTGATCTGAAATGACCAGGGGAAGTTCCGCTCCCCTTTGCCGGGCCCGGGCCCGCACCCGCATCCAGCCCGAGGCCAGGGCATGGATGGGCTCGGAGAAACGCCGCGACCAGTGATCGCCCAAGGCGGAAGGCGGGCAGAGCACGATTTCACCGCCCAGTGCTTCCGTCGCCTCCGCGACAAGGCGCACATCTCCAAATTTGAATCCGCACTGCGCATAATAATCGGTGGTGGCCTTCAACGCGCCATGGAGCCAGATGGGCTTTTCATATCCGGCCTCGCGGAGCAGGGCGATCACCCGCTGGCACTTACCCAATCCATACACGCCGACCTGATGAGTCTGGCCGGGGAAGGCCTGCAGGGAGGTGAGAAGTTTTTTGATTTCACCGCCGGGAGAGTCAAATTTGAAAACCGGCAGGCCGAAGGTCGCCTCGGTAATGAACAGATCACATTTAACCGGCTCGAAGGCCTGACAGGTGGGGTCCGGTTGGCGCTTGTAGTCGCCAGAAACCACAGCGCGCTGGCCCTTGTATTCAATGACCACCTGTGCGCTGCCGAGAATATGGCCGGCCGGGACGAGATGCACCGCCGCCTCCCCGAGTTGGACAGTTTCCTGATACTCAAGGGCTTGCGTGGTTTTCCCCGCCCCGTCTACCAACCGGATTTTCATGATGTCCAGCGTTTCGCCCGTTGCCAAAACGGCTTGGTGCCCCGGTCTGGCATGATCGGAATGGCCATGGGTAACGACGGCGCGCTCAACCGGGAACAGGGGATCAATGTAGAAATCACCCGGTTCGCAGTAGAGTCCCGATGGCTCCGGCCGCAGCCAGGTTTCGAATTTTTGAGGCGAGGGCATGATTGGAACAATTGGGGAGTTACCCGCCAATCACAAGGCTTTTTTCAAACTCCAGCCTGGGCGCGCCATTCGCGCATCACGAAAATCGTGCGTGTGGTGGCAACGCCCGTGACCGCCTGCACCTTGGTCAGCATCAGGTCGGCGAAATTTTGCAAATCCCGCGCGAAGACTTCGAGAAAGATGTCCTGCTCGCCGGTGACGACATAGCTCACGTTGACCCCCTCAATGGTCGAGAGCCGCTTTCCAAGTTCTTCAGCGGAGAGTGAGGGATCGCGCGTCACGGCGACAAAGGCCCGGACCGTGAGGCCCACCTTGGCCTGATTGATGCGCGCCCCATAGCCCTCGATGATGCCCGTTGTTTCAAGCCGCGTGATCCGCCGCGAAATGGCGGAATGGGAAAGCTTCACCTCCGCCTCCAGTTCCAGATTGCTGGCCCGCGCATTCCGCGAAAGGGCGGCAATGATTCGCCGGTCAAATTCGTCGAGTTCCGGAATGTGCATGGATTTGGCTTCCCGTGGACAAACATGCAAAATATTTGCCTAAAATGCCAATAGAGCGACAATAATGCAAGGTATTTGATATTTTTCCGCTCATCTCTCCGCATTCTCTGGGCGTGATATTCAAAGACCATGAATCAAATACGCATTTCATTTCTCCAAGACCTGGAGCGCCGCGCGCTCTGGCTGGCCACATGGATGATCCACCATGCCAACCACATCCGGGCTGCCGGTGAAGTGAAGGTCGGCGGCCATCAGGCCTCATCCGCTTCGCTCGCTGCAATCATGACGGTGCTTTACTTTGACATTCTCCGTCCGGAGGACCGCGTGGCGGTGAAGCCCCATGCCTCGCCCATCTTTCATGCCATCCAGTATCTCGCGGGAAACCAGACCCGCGAGAAGCTGGAAAATTTTCGCGGGCTTAAGGGCGCGCAAAGCTATCCCTCGCGCACCAAGGACAGTGACGATGTGGATTTTTCCACCGGCTCCGTCGGCCTTGGCGTGGCGCAGACTCTCTTTTCCTCGTTGGCGCAGGATTATGTGAAGGCCCACGGCTGGATGAAGCAGAGGCCTGAAGGCCGCATGGTCTCGCTCATCGGTGATGCCGAAATGGACGAGGGAAACATTTACGAAGCCCTCATTGAAGGCTGGAAGCACGGGCTGCGCAACACCTGGTGGATTGTCGACTACAACCGCCAGTCCCTCGATGCGGTCATCCGCGAAGGGCTTTGGGAGAAATTCGAATCCATGTTCCGCAATTTCGGCTGGGACGTGGTGATCGTGAAACACGGAGTGCTGCAGGAAGCGGCGTTCAAAGAGCCGGGTGGGGCGGCGCTGCGCGACTGGATCGACCGCTGCCCCAACCAGCTTTATTCGGCGCTGACCTTTCAAGGTGGCGCTGCCTGGCGTAAGCGCCTGGCTGACGAAATCGGCGATCAGGGGCCGGTCACGCAATTGATCGACAAGAGGTCCGATGAGGAGCTTGCGCAACTCATGGGAAATCTCGGCGGCCATGATACGCCGTCTCTGCTTGCGGCATTCGAGAATGCCGGCCAGCACGACCGGCCGACACTGTTCATTTGCTACACAATCAAGGGCTTCGGCCTGCCGCTGGCCGGGCACAAGGACAATCATGCGGGGCTCATGACGCCCGCCCAGATGGAAGGCTTCCGCAAGGCCATGAAGGTGCGCGAAGGCCATGAGTGGGACAAGTGGGAAGGCACAATGCTTCCCGAAAAAGATTTGCAGAACTTCATCGGCAAGGCCGCGTTTTTTTCCAAGGGCACGCGGCGCCTATCGAGCCCAGCCATTCCCGTGCCTGCCTCACTCAGCTATCCCGCTCCGGGGGCCAAGCCGATTTCCACCCAGATGGGCTTTGGCCAGATCCTCAATGAAATCGCCCGTGACGACACGGTGTTTGCCAGCCGTATCGTCACCGTGGCGCCCGATGTGACCGTCTCAACCAATCTCGGGCCCTGGGTCAACCGCCGGAAACTGTTCGCCCGAGAAAGCATGGTTGATACCTTCAAGGCGGAGCGCATTCCCTCGACCTACGCGTGGGAATTCTCGCCCGCAGGCCAGCATCTGGAACTTGGCATCGCGGAATCGAATCTCTTCCTGGCGCTTTCCGCCTTTGGCCTTTCGCATTCCATCAACGGCGAACGCCTACTTCCCATCGGCACCGTCTATGACCCCTTCATCTACCGGGGCGCTGACCAGTTGAATTACGCCTGTTATCAGGACGCGCGTTTCCTGCTGGTGGCCACGCCATCGGGGGTGACGCTTGCTCCGGAAGGCGGCGCCCACCAGTCCATCGGCACGCCACTGGTCGGCATGGCGCAGGACGGGCTCTGCGCTTTCGAGCCCGCTTTTCTCGATGAGCTTGCGGTCATCATGCGCTTTGCCTTTGACTACATGCAGCGCAATGGCGAAGGCGACCCCGACGAGCGGACCTGGCTGCGCGACCAGACCGGCGGCTCGGTTTACCTGCGGCTCTCCACCCGCCCGTTGGAACAGCAGAGCCGCGCCATGACGCCGGAACTTGCCCGGGACATCGTCGATGGCGGCTACTGGATGCGAAAGCCCGGTCCAAACGCCGAACTGGTCATCGCCTATACGGGGGCACTCGCACCGGAAGCTATTGAGGCCATAGGCCTGATGGGCGAGGACCGCCGCGACATCGGGCTTCTCGCCATCACCTCGGCCGACCGGCTCAACGCCGGCTGGACCGCGGCCCAGCGGGCGCGTGAACGCGGGGCTAAAACCGCGCGCTCGCATATCGAGCGCCTGTTGGAGAGTGTGCCATCCGGCTGCCCGTTGATAACGATTATCGATGGCCACCCGACAACGCTGGCCTGGCTCGGCGCCGTTCATGGCCACCGCACCCGGTCATTGGGCGTTGAACATTTCGGCCAGACCGGCACGATCGCCGAACTCTATCGCCACTACGGCATCGATGCGCAAGGCATCATGCGCGCCGCCCAGACATTGACACCCGGCAAACGCATCCGCCATGTGAGCTGAACCTCTAGCGCTCGCCGCCCTGCGGTGTTCCAAGCTGGAAAGTTTCAGCCACCGTGCGGTTTGCGGCGAGGCTGGATTGCCATTCGGCTTCCTTGGCGAGCTTCCCTTCCGCATCGGCGATGAATTTTACAATCGATTTTGGATCAAGGGACACAAGGCCATCATCATCGCCGATGAGCAGGTCACCGGGGCTTACCAGCCGCCCGCCCACGACAACGCTGCAGTTGACCCGGCCGCGCTCGGCCGAGGTTGGCCCCCGGGGCGTGATCGCGCGGCTGAAAACCGGAAGATCATTCCACTTGGCAAGTTCCGCCACATCGCGGATCGCGCCATCGCAAACCAGTCCGCACGCGCCCAGGCGTCTCAGGTGCCCGCCTAGAATTTCCCCGATCATCGCGGTTTCCCTATGCCCGCCGGCGGCGATGACCAGCACATCGCCCGGGCTTATCTTGTCCAGGGCATAAAGCACCGCGCCAAAATCCGGCGGTTCGCACAGGGCCGTCACCGCCCGGCCAAACAGGCGCGGCTGCTGGCCCGGGGCACACAGCGGGCGGATTGAACGGTCGATCTGGCACTCCGCGTGGCTCACATCCACCGCAACCGCCACCGGCACCTGCCGCCAGCGCTGGATTGCAGCAGCGGGGGAAGTATCAGGCTTACGATCTTCAACAATTACTGGCATGGCAGTTATCCCTCGTGAAGCTTAGTGGAGGTGGCTTTTCAACAACTGCCCGAGGGCCGTGATGCCCTTGACGATGGTCTCGTCCGGCTGGGTCGAATAGCTCACCCGGGCATGGTTCGTTTCCTGTTTCAGGGGAAAGAAAGTTGCACCCGGGACATAGGCAACCCGGGCCTTCGGCAGGCTTTGCTCCAGCATGAATTTTGCCGAGTCAAAGCCTTCCGGAAACGTGAGCCATGTGAACAGCCCGCCGCTGGGATCGGTAAACCTCACGTCCTGCGGGAAGGTTTGCCGGATCGTGGCAAGCATCAGTTCCTTCTTGCGGAGATAGGTCTGCCGGATCAGGCCGATGTGCTTCTCGATGTCAAAGCGCTCCAGAAACAGCGATACCGCCGTCATGTTGAGCGTGCTGCATTGCGTGTCGACAGCGAGCTTCAGCAGCCCGAGCTTCTGAATGATGGCAGGCGATGCAACAGCCCAGCCGAGCCTGAGGCCGGGCGCCAGAATCTTGGAAAAGCTGCCTACGAAGATCACCCGGCCTTCCGTATCCAGGCTCTTCAAGGTTGGAAGCGACGTTCCCTGATAACGGATTTCACGGTAGGGCGTATCTTCAAGGATGATGAGATTGAAGCGGTTGGCAAGCTCGATCAGGCGTTTGCGGCGGCTCTCGCTCATGGTGACGCCGGTGGGATTCTGAAAATCAGGGACCGTATAGAGAAGCTTGGCGTTTTTGTTGGCCAGCAGAACGCGTTCGAGATCCTCCATATCCATGCCGTTCTCATCAATGCGGACCGTGGCATAGCGCGGCTCGTAAGGGTTGAAGGCGATGAGCGCGCCGAGGAATGTGGGATTTTCAGTGATGATGATGTCGCCGCGGTCAATCAGCAGTTTGGCGGTCAGGTCAAGCCCCTGCTGGCCGCCCTGAAGAATCAACACCTCCTCCGCCGTGCAGGTGATTCCATCACGCCCCATCCGCTGGGCAATCTGTTCACGAAGTTTTGGGATGCCGTTTGAAACCGTGTACTGCAGGGATATCTGGCCGTTGCGCACAATGGCCTCTTCATAAACCGCGCTCAATTGCTCCAGCGGGAAGATCGACGCATCCGGATAGCCGCCGCCGAACGAAATGATGCTGGGATCGGCCCCCAAAAGAAGCAGCTCACGGATGGCCGAAGGCTGGACGTTCTCCATCCGCCTTGCAAGTTGTACGTTCATGGTGGGAAATTCCTGTAATCTCGCTGAGATAAAGGCAATTTGACTGCCCCCGATGGCCCCGTCAACTGGGCAACTTCGCTCATCATCCGTGCAAGGAACTGATGACTCAGGGGTAAAGAAATTCCCCCACCCTCCCATCCGTCTTCGCTGCGCCACGCCGGACAGCCCCAATCCTCTCCGTGTAAGCGGGAAGAGGGAAAGCTGGTTTAGTGAAGATATCGCCGGGTCCGGAGACCTGCATGCGCAACCGCAAGGCTATTGAAAATTTTCCCGAAGCTTCTAGGTTCGCCTCTGCTTTGCGGACAGAGAAGCCGCAGGCCCAGTTCGGGAGGTGTGTTGGACAAGCGGCTCGGCGGAGTGCCGACGCTCAGCGGCACGTGAGGCTGCCCGCAGATGGGCGAAGAGCACGCACCGGAAATGGAAGGTTTGAATACAATATGTTGAAGCTATCCACAGCGTTGCCAGGCATAGTCTTCTTTTTTGCGATCCTTGGCCTACCAGCCACGGCGATAGCACAGTCCAATGCGAATTATACCCAACAGGTTGTGCGCCTCAATCCCAAGCGGGATCCTGGCAACAAGCCCGCCTACACGGTTGCCGACTGTTTCGTCAGCGAAAACTGCTTGCCATGGCTTTCGCGAACCATACTGCAGGTTGGTGGCAACCCGGCTCTTCTGGCGAGCGCGACACAGGAGCAGAAGCCCTACGTGTCAGGCGATCAGAGCGTTTACCGCTTTGAAGCTTTGGCGGGCGAAAGTTTTTGCAAGCTCGTGCTCCACAGGCCTTCTCTGGCACCAACTTTCGGAGCGTTTGCGCCTGAACTGAAATTTTCCGCCAGCAAGAAGATCATCCTTGCCACAGTGCGCTTGCCAACAGGAGACGGCGCGCCCAAGCGGGCCTGGTTTGACGGCTTTCTCGTGCTTCTTTCGGTGAAGGATGTCGCATTTGCAGAGAGCTCCTGCAGCCTGAAGGAAGTGGCGCAAGAAGTCGCCTGCAAGGGAAAGTGTGAGATGATCAGGTTTTGAATCCGCCTTGTGGTTCCCATTCGCGCCGTAGTCGCTGCGCCTGTCGGACTCAATGCAATGGACTTCATGGAACGGCGCTGGAAGCAGAAATTTTCTCCTAATTGCAGTGCGGCTTGGTCCCAGTTCTCAAAGCTGCGGGCTACCTGTGGTAAAGAACCGGAACTAGGCTGTAGACTCATAAAACCTGAGCCATAGGCGGATTGCGGCGAGTTTTGCGAAGGCCAGATAGGCTGAGGCGTGGCGATCATATCGGGTTGCGACGTGCCGGCATTGCTTGAGTTTGTTGAAGCAGCGCTCGACG
>JBBQNU010000108.1:0-10936 GCA_038330285.1 Hyphomicrobiales bacterium
TCATTGGCATACCGTTCAAACGTGGCAGAATAAGCCGCCTCCATGTTTTTGGTGAAGCGCCGGGAATCAAACAGCGGGGTGGTATGCCTGTTTGCTTTTAATCTTTCCCTGATTTCGTCCAGTTTACGCGGCTGATTTGCCAGCTCGATGGCAAGAGCCTCATATTCTCCTGACGTGCGTGTTATGAGATCGGGAAGACCAACGGAAGCCAATACGCTGGCGCACACGCGCCCTGCAAATGCTTTGCCCAGGCAGGTCAAGACGGGCAAGCCGGCCCATAGCGCATCGCTTGCCGTGGTTCCGGCATTGTACGGCAATGTATCCAAAAACAGGTCCGCGCATCTGAATCTTGCGATGTATTGGTCGCGCGGCAATTTCCCTGCAAAGACCAGGCGGCCCGGATCAACGCCGCGAGCTTGCGCTTCCCTCCTGAGATTTCCTTCCGTCGTCTTGTTGCCCGATAGAAGAAGCAAAACACTGTTCCCGGTGGATTGTAAGATCCTCATCCAGCTGCTGAACACTTCCGGCGAAATCTTGTAATTGCTGTTAAAACAGCAAAACACGAAACTGTTTTCGGGTATGCCCAGTTCGCCTTTTGAAAAAACCCGTTCGCTGATGGGCCTTTTTGAGTCGTTCACTTGATAGCTTGGCAGCCGTATGATTTTTTCCGAGTAATTGACTTCAGAGCCTTTTGGCATGATCACGTCATCCGCGATAAGGTAATCCATCGCTGCCATTCCCATCGTCCCCAAATATCCGACGTAGCTCACCTGTATGGGCGCTGCTCTCAAACCAAAGATTTGCGGCCGGGAATGTTTGGTATGGCCAGTCAAATCAACCGCGATATCAATTTTCAATTGTCTCGCAAGGCGTGTTGTCTCTTCTTTGCTTTTCTCAGACACATCCACAAAGCTGTCAAAGGCCTTCCTCAGCCTTTGCCGCATCTCATCATCGTGCTTCTGTTCGTAAAGCGAGAAGGCTGTTACTTCGAACCTTTCCCTGTCGTGAAGCTCGAACATCTCTGCGGTTAAATAGGATACTGGATGTTCGCGAAAGTCCGCAGAGAAATAGCCAATGTGTATCTTGTCTTTCTGGAACACTGGAATGCGGGTAACCTCGTTCGAAATGATGCCCAAGGATTCCGCGTAGATTTCGGCCGACCTGCGTTGAATTGCCGGCGAGTCAAAAAGCGCCGATGTTGTAAATGGAATGCAAACCCTTTGTCCGGCTTCGATCTGATGGGAGAGCTTCTCTCGCTCACTGACAATATTTCTCCAGTCACAAAGCGACATTTCGGCGAAGACCCGGCGCCCAACCAAAAAATCGGTTTCAGGCTTCAGCTCCAGCGCCTTGTTGTAGCTCGCAACCGCCTCATCAAAACGATTCAACTCGCTCAACATATTGCCCCGGTTTCGGTATCCTTCAGCACGGTCAGGCTGTAGCTCAATGGCTTTATCGTAGCTCGCGAGGGCTTCATCCAGGCGTTTCAGTTTCTTGAGTGCGTTGGCGCGATTTCCGTAGGCGTCGGCATGGTCAGGCTTCAGCCTGATAACTTTGTCATAGCTCGCAACGGCTTCTTCAAGCCGCTTCAGGTCCCTGAGCGTATTGCCTCGGCTGTTATGGGCTTCCACAAATCTGGGGTTCAGTGCAATTGCTTTTTCGAAGCTCGCAAGGGCTTCCTCTGGCCGCTTGAGTTCCTTGAGTGCGTTGCCCCGGTTATTATGCGCTTCCGCAAATCTCGGATTTAATGCAATCGCTTTTTCAAAGCTGCTGAGTGCGTCCTCAAGCTGCAACAATCTGAGTTGCACATTTGCCAGGCCAAGATAGCAATCTGCATCATCCGGCCGCAAGGCCAATGACTTGCTGTAGCTTTGAGCCGCCTTTTCATTTTCTTCTATTTGTTCGTAGCATCGCCCAAGATTATAGTGTGCCGCGGCAAAGCCAGGGTCAATTTCCACGGCCCTAATTATGAGCGCTATCGCTTTCTGATAATCGCCCTGTTGAAACTTGACCAGGCCCAGCAGATGGGTGGCTTCTTCATGATTTGGCTGATTTTCCAGAATTTCATGATAGAGCGCTTCGGCATCGGCTATGCGCCCGGTTTGGTGGAGCTGGAGCGCTTTTTGAAAAAGGCTCTGGACGTCTGTCGTCGTTTTCATATTTTGCATTTAGTCTAATCATCAAATGGTGGAAAGCGCTTTAGGCCTGGCGCGCGTCAGTCAGGGGCTTTCTCCCGGTTGATGGGATAGCCGCTGGCCGGGCCCCGCAAGGGCTGAAGCAGCATCCGGTCAAGCCAAAGCTCCCGCGGCGTCCGGAATTGTTCGATGCCAATCGTCATGCTCTCATGGCCTTCTCGCGGTTGAGCCCTGTAGGTTCCCAGCAGGCGGTCCCACCACGGCAGGTTAAAGCCGAAATTGCTGTTGGTCTCGCTTGGCAGGATTGAATGATGAACCCGGTGCATGTCGGGCGTCACCACGATAAGGCGCAGGATGCGGTCCAGCCCCAGCGGAAGGCGGATGTTGCTGTGATTGAACATCGATGTCCCATTGAGCAGAATTTCAAAAACCAGAACCGCAGCGGCAGGCGGGCCGAACACCACTACCAGCGCCAGCTTGAGCGCCATCGACAACAGGATTTCGACGGGATGAAACCGCAGTCCCGTGGTGACATCGAATTCCAGGTCCGCATGATGCATGCGGTGCAGCCGCCACAAGGCCGGCACCGCATGGAACATCACATGCTGCAGATAAATTGCCAGATCGAGCAGCAGCAGGGAGAGGAGAAATGCAAGCCAGCCGGGCACGGCAAAAACATTCAGCAAGCCCCAGCCCCTCTCGGAAGCCAGCAATGCCATGCCCACTGCCAGGATCGGAAATGTCAGGCGCACAAGAAGTGTATCGATCACCACGACGCCCAGGTTATTGCTCCAGCGCAACAGGCGGGGAATCTCCTGCCGCCTTCGCGGCGCGGCCACTTCCCAAACGGCCATGATGGCCAGGATCGAAAAGAAGAAAGCCAGCCGGGCCTGCGCTTCATGTGCCAACAGAAATTCAGTCATGCCCGCCTATCCCTCGACAATAAAATGAGCTGGAGCAATGCATCCCCGGCACATTGACTTATCGCCATTCATTATATCAGATGCGCCGACTTTAATCAGCAATATGGCCCCATGACCAGCTTTACCCCTCTCATTGACAGCCTCTCCTCCACCGTTCCTTTTGTTGGCCCCGAAACCATCCTGCGGCGCAGCGGCATTCCGCTGCGCGCCCGCATCGGCGCAAATGAAAGTGTTTTCGGTCCCTCGCCCAAGGCCATTGCCGCCATGCAGGAAGCGGCCCTCGAGTCATGGAAATATGGCGACCCGGAAGTGCATGATCTCCGCGCCGCGATTGCCAGGCATCATGGCATCGGCATCGAGAATGTCGCGGTTGGCGAAGGTATCGACGGCCTGCTCGGCCTGGCCGTCCGGCTTTTTGTGGAACCCGGCGTGACGGTGGCCACTTCCCTTGGCGCCTATCCCACTTATAATTTTCATGTCGCAGGCTTCGGCGGCAGGCTCGTCACCACACCCTACGTGAATGACCACGAGGATCCGTCGTCTCTGCTGGACCTTGCGAAGAAAGAAAACGCCCGCCTGATCTATTTTGCCAATCCGGATAATCCCATGGGCACCTGCTGGAAAGCCGGCGTTGTGCAGGATATGATCGACAATATTCCGGCAGGTGCGATCCTCATGCTGGATGAGGCCTATCATGATTTTGCCGAAGGCTCCGTTCCCGCCCTTGATATGGCAAATCCGAATGTCCTGCGCTTTCGCACCTTTTCAAAGGCCTATGGCATGGCCGGCGTGCGCGTAGGCTATGCGATCGGCCATCCCCGCCTCATCACCGCTTTTGACAAGATCAGAAATCACTTCGGCGTGAATCGCATTGGTCAGGCCGGAGCCATCGCCGCCCTTGCCGATCAGGATTATCTCAAGACGGTGCAAAAACGCGTCGCCCGGGCCCGCGAAAAGATCCAAGCCATTGCCCAGTTCAGTGGCTTCGGCTGCGTTCCCTCATCAACCAATTTCGTCGCCGTCGATTGCGGCCGCGACGGCGCCTATGCCCGGAAAATTCTGGAGGGCCTCGCCGCCAGCGGCATATTTGTACGCATGCCGGGCGTAGCTCCGTTGAACCGCTGCATCAGGATCAGCGTGGGAAACGACGAAAACCTCGCAGCCCTCGAAGAGGCCTTGCCGCTGGCAGTAAAGGCCGCCGGTTAAGCGCCTTCCTTGAGCAGGCTGGTGAGGTCAAGCCGCGCTGTCATCATGGCAAGGCTGCCATCGGCTTTGCGCGGCCACTTGTCCTTGGGCCGGTCCCAATAGAGTTCCACGCCGTTCTGGTCCGGGTCGCGCAGGTAAAGCGCTTCTGACACGCCATGGTCGGAAGCGCCATCAAGCGGAATGTTGTGGGCCTTGAGCCTGCGAAGAGCATCGCCAAGGTCGGCCCGTGTCGGATAAAGGATCGCCGTATGGAAAAGTCCCGTGGTGCCCGGCGCCGGCGGTGAGCCTCCCAGGCTTTCCCAGGTATTCATGCCCAGATGATGATGATAGCCGCCCGCTGAAACAAACGCCGCCTGGTCGCCATAGAGCTGCTGCAGCTCAAAGCCCAGCACGCCACAGTAGAAATCCAGGGATTTCTGGATATTGGACACTTTCAGATGCACGTGGCCGATGGAAGTGCCGGCGGCGATGGGTTTTGCGGTCTGCGTCATGATCTAACTCTTCTGTAACCAATTATGTTACGCAGATAAGCGGAACCACGGCCAAATTCAAGTCAAAGCCGTGGATGAACTTATGGCTGGCCTTGAGTTTGCCGCGCGAAACGCCGAAATGGAAGGTCAAAATGCAGGAGTGAATTATGGCAACATCGGCGCTGTCGAAGACCCTGACCATCGTGGATCACCCGCTCGTCCTCCACAAGCTCACCCTGATGCGCGACAAGCACACGCCCTCCGCCGTGTTCCGCCAGCTCCTGCGTGAGATCAGCCTGCTGCTCGCCTACGAAGTCTCCCGGGACCTTCCCATGACGACGCAAACCATCGAAACCCCCGTCGCGGAAATGGAGGCTCCCATTCTCAAGGGCAAGAAACTCGTGATCGTCTCCATACTGCGGGCGGGCAACGGCCTGCTCGAAGGCATGCTCGATCTCATGCCATCGGCCCGCGTCGGCCACATCGGCATTTACCGCAATCCCGAAACCCTCCAGCCGGTTGAATATTACATGAAGGTTCCGGCTGATATCGCCGAGCGCCGGGTGATTGTGGTGGACCCCATGCTGGCCACCGGCAATTCCGTGGCGGCGGCCATTACCCGACTGAAGGAGAAAGGTGCAAAGGATATTCGCCTGGTGTGCCTGCTCTCGGCCCCGGAAGGCATCAAACGTTTCTCCGAAGAACATCCGGACGTGCAGATTTATACGGCAGCAGTTGACAGTCACCTGAATTCCCACGGCTATATCGTGCCGGGCCTTGGCGATGCTGGCGACCGCATGTTCGGCACGAAGTGATGAAGACGCGGGACGAATTAATCTCCCGTTAGTCATAGCAACAAGTTAACGGCAATGAATACCATTCGACAATAATTAACCCACTACTCTGCCTCTGAACGTGATTTGTGAGTGCAGAAAAAATAATGTCCTTTGCCGCCGTTGCCAGCCAGACTCTGCGCCCCGATCATAAATTTTCCAAACACGCCGATGGCACAAGGCCGCGCGTCCTTTACGCCGAGGATTCCACCGCCTCACGCATCGTGACCACCGCCATGCTCAAGCGCATGGGGCTTGAAGTTGATGCCGTGGAAGATGGCGAACTCGCCCTGCGCCAGGCGGAAAAATCCTTCTACGATGTCATTCTGCTTGATATTGAAATGCCGGTCATGGATGGCGTGACGGCGGCCCGCGGCATTCGCGCGCTCGGCGGAAAAACTTCCAAAACGCCCATTCTGGCGCTCTCCGCTTTTCTCGCTGACTCCACCGAATTTTCCCACTGGCGCGATGCCTTCGATCATGCCGTGCCAAAGCCCGCTGACAGCAACGAGCTTCACCGCGCCATCAGGGGAGTCTTGAAATCCCCGTTGCCAGCGGTGGCACCCGTCATCGTTGAGCCCGCCAAGCCTGGTTCGATTCTCAGTGGCCTGCGCGCCACTTTGCCCAAGGGCACCTGGATAAAACTTATGACCCTGGCGGCTACCGAAAGCATTCACTATGCCAACGCGGCAGCGGCGGCCTTCGAGGCGGGTGATGCGGAAACAACGCTTCGCTGCGCTCATGCCCTTCGGGGTCTTGCCAGTAATTTCGAAGCAGCCGATGTGGAGAAAAAAGCCGTGGAAATTGAGCGCAATGGCGCCAATCGTGGCACGATCTACGCCTTGCAGGCCAGCGCAAATGCCTGGGCCACCAAAGCCAAGGCCGGAACAATCTAGTTTTTAAGAGTGACGGTCAGCGGGTTTGTGCGGAAGTCGGGTCTTGGCCACCCGTCTGGCCTTCGAGCGCATCAAGCATATGCAAGAATTCATTGAGCTCGGGGCTCAGCTTCTTGCTGCGCATCGCGCGGCTTGCCTGGGTGTTTGTCTGCTCGGTCAACATTTTACTTTTCACTTCCCTTGGTTTCCCACGGTAATCAATTCAACCTAAGGAAACCCTAAGCCCATGGGCCTGAATACGAACCGAACCCCCCGTTCAGATCCCATTCATCTCGCAAAAATATTCACTGTTTCGTGATGATCCGGGGCTGGACATCTCCACGTAGCATGTAATGTTACCGATCCCTGCCTAGCCCATTGCCAATCCAGGAGACCAAGAATGCTTTCCAAAAACCTCTGCAAGTCAATCGCCGCCGGTGCCATTGTATTGGGCCTGGGCTTCTCCCTTGCCTATGCCGCAGCCGACGACCAGATCAAGGCCCGCCAGGCTGAAATGAAGGCAAACGGCAAGGCCATAGGGGCCTTGGTAGCCATCATGAAGGGTGAAACGCCTTATGACGCCGCTATTGTGAAAGCCAGCCTTGATGCCATGGCCGCCGGAGAAGCTGCCGCCACCGAAGCCAAGGCCTGGGATGCCAGCAGCATGGAGGGCGCTACCATTGAGACATGGGCCAAGCCCGAAATTTGGGCTGAGGGCAGCACGATCGGAGAAAAATACAAGGCGTGGGTCGATGCCCGGGCAGCCCTTGCCGCCACGACCGATGAAGCCAGCTTCAAGGCCGCCTTCCCCGCTCTTGGCGCGTCATGCCAAGGCTGCCATGAAAGTTTCCGCCGGCCACAAGGATAACCCAGCCTGAAGCTGCTATCCAAACGAAACCTCTGGGGTCTGGCGCTGCTGATAGTGCTGGGCTTCACTGCCTTTTGGCTGTTGAGCGCTCCAAGGCCTTTACCTGCCTCGGCAATCCCGGCCCATACCGGCAACTTAGCAAATGGCGAAGTTCTCTATACCGCCGGGGGCTGCAGGAATTGCCACAAGCCAAATGCCGAACAGGCCGGGCTTGACCCCAATTTGCCCAGTGGCGGCTTCCCCCTCAAAACCCCCATTGGCATTCTATATCCACCGAACCTGACGCCGGACGCCGAAACCGGCATTGGAAATTGGTCCGACCTCGACTTCGTCAATGCCGTGCAGCGCGGCATTTCCAAATCCGGCCAGCATCTCATTCCAGCCTTCCCCTACACCTCCTACGCGGCCATGCCCGTGGGCGACGTCCTGGATATCAAGGCCTACCTCATGAGCTTGCCGCCCGTGGCCTCGCCCAGACGTGAGGCTGATATACCCATGGCCTTCCTGCTGCGCCGGGGCCTTGGCCTGTGGAAATTTGCAGGCCTGGATACAACACCCTGGCGGCCCGACGACAAACAGACCGCTTCATGGAACCGCGGCTCGTATCTGGTGAAGGGTCCAGGGCATTGCGGCGAATGCCATACGCCCCGTAACCTCATCATGGCCCGCGACAACAGCCGCTTCATGATGGGCGGCCCGCATCCCGAAGGCCAGGGCAAGGTGCCAAGCCTTCATGGCCTGGTCGAAACGGGACGCTACAAGGACCAGAAGGACTTGGTGCTGGCTCTTCAAAATGGCGAGGTCTTTGGCTACGAAAATATGTCTTCGGGCGGCATGGGCCAGGTTCAGGCCAACATGGCAAAGCTTCCGCAAGCCGATGTCGATGCCATCGCTGAGTATCTCATAAGCCTCAAATGAATTTATTGTCCTGCAGCCAGTGCAGAATGATATCGGCGGTCTCCTCCGGCGCTTCCAGGCTGGGAAAATGCCCGCATTCGGAAATCTCCGCATAGCGCCCGTGCGGCAAGAACGTCGACATCTTTAGCCCGTCGGCCGCGGACGAGAACTTGTCCTCCCGCCCCCACAGCATGAGCGATGGACAGGCAATTTCGCCAAGCCTCGGCCACAGGTCCCTGCGCTTCGACAAAGCCGCCGATTGCGGCGCCATCAACGCGCCACCCTGTTTCTGCGCCATGGAAATAAAGGCATCGCGCGCCTTTGCCCCGTTTGGCCCCGGCATGTGGGAAACCATGTCAGCCATTTCCGTGACGACGCTGCCAAATTCCTTGCCGCGCAATCTTTCTGTCCTCCTGAAGCCGGCGGCGGGATCTGCCGCAACGCCGGGTCCGGCGCCGATAACCACCAGGCCCTCAACCCGCTGAGGCGCGGCAAGCACCACTTCAAGGGCCGTCCTGCCGCCAAACGAAGTTCCCAGAATGATGAATTTTTCCGGTGCCTGCGCCAGCACCTGCTGCACGCAGCCTGTTAGTGTGTCCATGTCCGCAACAATCGTCACGGGCTCAACCACGCGCGATAGCCGTGGCAGGATGTCGGCATAAAGCCCGCCATCACAGCCAAGCGCGGGAATCATCACGAGATTTCGCATGCGCCTGTTTAAGCGCAGGGTGGACCGTTAGACAAAGATAAAATCATCCGCCGTAAGCGTGAACACTGCAGCGCTGGTCAGAATGATGCTGTCGTCGCCATGGGTCACCGTCACGCTCTTTGTGCCGTTGCCGGTAATCACAAAATCATCAAAGCTGTCGGCAACACTGAGCGAAAAGGAGAGTTTGTCCAGATTGTCCTGATAATCGGTGATCTTGTCGTCGCCAAAGGCGGCAACGTTGAAAACGAACGTATCGCCACCAGCGCCCCCCTTGAGCGTGTCATTGCCGATGCCACCCGTGATCGTGTTGGCAAGGGCATTGCCTGTTCCGCTGAAATTTCCCACGCCTGTATAGGCCAGGTTCTCAACTGCCGTGAGGGCCGAAATGCTGAAGGTCGCCAAAGAAGTCTCGATCGTGTCGTTGCCCTGGCCCGCCAGCTCGGTCACCTTGTCGGTGGCAATGTCGACCACATAGGTGTCATCGCCAAGCCCCCCGATCATCGTGTCTATGCCGGCGCCGCCATCAAGCCGGTTGTCGCCCCCATTTCCGGTGAGGATGTTGGCAAGGGCGTTGCCCGTGGCATCGATGTCATCGATGCCTGTGAGGGTCAGGTTTTCAAGATTGGTGTTAAGCAGCGAGTAGTCGATTGACGCCTTCACCAGGTCCGTGCCGCCGGTTGTCAATTCGGTGATTGTATCGCCAGCGTCATCCACCACATAGGTGTCGTTGCCGGCCCCGCCATTCATGGCATCAGCCCCAGCCCCGCCGTCAAGGATGTTGGCCGCTGCATTGCCGGTGAGTACGTCCGCATGGGCCGAGCCAGTGATGTTCTCAAAGTTCTTGATCGAATCTCCTTCGGCATCCCCGCCAATTCCAAGCGTTGCCGTAGCGCCGTTGAGGATAACCGTCACGCCGGAAGCCGACGAGGCATAGGACACCGTGTCAAGGCCAGCGCCGCCATCAAGGATATCAGCACCGCCCTTGCCTTCGATGATGTTGGCGCCGGTGTTGCCGATGATGCTATTGACCAGCCCATTGCCCGTGCCGTTGGCTGCCGCTGCACCCGTCAGTGTCAGGTTCTCGACATCGCCCAGCGCAGCCGAAAGATCAAAACTTGCCGCCGCCTGCACGAGATCAGTACCAGAACCCGCATTCTCATCGACGACATCGCCGATATTGTCCACCACATACGTGTCATTGCCACCCCCGCCCACTAGCGTGTCGGCGCCAAGGCCGCCATTCAGCGTATCATTGCCGATGCCGCCACGGAGGGTGTTGGCAAGGGCATTGCCCGTACCCGTGAAGTTCAAAAGTCCCGTATAGGTCAGGTTCTCAACCGCCGTGAGAGCTGCGAAACTAAATGTGGCAAGCGAGGTCTCGATCGTGTCATTGCCTTGGCCAGCAAGCTCCGTGACCTTGTCGGTGGCCACATCCACAACATAGGTGTCATCACCAAGCCCGCCAGCCATCGTGTCTGCGCTAGCTCCACCGTCCAACCGGTTGTTGCCGGTGTTGCCCGTGAGGATATTGGCAAGGGCATTGCCCGTGGCATCGATGTTGCCAACATCGATAAGGGTCAGATTCTCAACATTGCTTCCGATCAGCGAATAGGTGATGGAAGACTTCACCAAATCCGTGCCGCCTGTCGTCAGTTCGGTAATTGTGTCGCCCGCATCGTCCACCACATAGGTGTCGTTGCCAGCTCCGCCATTCATCGCATCGGCCCCGGAACGGCCGTCAATGACGTTGGCCAGGCCATCGCCTGTCAGGGTATCCGCATGGATCGAGCCGGTGATATTCTCAAAGTTCTTGATCGAATCTCCTTGGGCATCCCCGCCTGTTCCAAGAGAGGCCACCGCTCCCGTAAGGGTGACTGTCACGCCAGCAGCAGATGACGCATAGGACACTGTATCCAGGCCAGCGCCGCCATCAAGGATATCGGCGCCGCCCTTGCCTTCGATGATGTTGGCGCCAGTGTTGCCGATGATGCTATTGACCAGCCCATTGCCCGTGCCGTTG
>JBBQNU010000109.1:0-10636 GCA_038330285.1 Hyphomicrobiales bacterium
GACGCCCTGCCATTGTCCGCGTCTTGTGGAATGAGCCGGGGCTTATTGGCCAGTCGCTTGATGCGGGTGCTGCCGCCGTCATTGTTCCCATGGTGAACAGCAAGGCGCAGGCCGAGGCTGTGGTGAAGGCGGCAAAGTATCCGCCGCTGGGCGGGCGGAGCTGGGGCGGCTACACGGCATTCCAGACCTATGGCCTGTCTCCTGCCGATTATCTCCAGAAGGCCAACACCATCACCCAGGTGTTTGCCATGATCGAAACCCAGGCTGCCCTTGATGCGGTGGAAGAGATCGCGGCGGTTCCGGGCCTTGACGGGCTTTTCGTGGGACCGAGCGATTTGTCCATTGCCCTTTCCAAAGGGGCCGGCATCGACAAAACTGCCAAGCACACGCTCGACGCGATGAAGCGCATTGCCGCCGCCGCCCAGAAACACAATCTGGTTGCCGGAGCCTTTGCGGGCAGCGCCGACGTTATCAAGACCTATGCGACGATGGGCTACACTTTCATGGCAGGGGCCGTTGATGTGGACCTTTTGCAGGCGGGAGCCGAAAACCTCATGAAGGCGGTAAAGGGCGTTTGACGTCCGCCGGCTTTCTTGTGACAATGAGTTCATGATGGACAAGCGCACCTCGCTCATTCCGGGCTATGAAATCATCCTCGACAAGCTCGTGGATATTGCCCTGGCGGCTGGCCCCATCGGCAGCCAGACGGACAAGTATTTCACCAACACGTCGCGCATTGTTGCGGCCCATGGCGATACGGATGTGACCTTTGCCGTGTTCATGCGCCGGCGCGTGGTGGCAGCCCTTGAGCCCACCATCCGCATGGTGCAGCGGTTGGTGCCAGCGGCCCGGGTGAAGCGGTTTTACGAGGAAGGCGATATTGTTCCTTCCGAAAGCAAGATGCTTGAGATTACTGGCTCCATGGCCAAGCTTTCGGAAGTTGAAACGCTGGTGCTGCAGAAGATCGGATTCCCCTGCGTGTCCGCCAACAACGCCTATGAAATGTGCCAGGCCATTCCCTATGCGGCTTTCATGGACATGCATGCGCGCCACGGCAGCGGGGCGGAAATGAATATCCTCGCCTCTTACGGCGCGGCGGTGGGCAGTGCGGCGGCAAAGCATGCGGACAGCAATGTTAAAGGCTTTGTAGGCTCGTCACAGGATTTGACGGCGCCGCTGTTTGGCGCTGCTTCCGGCATGGGCACCATGCCCCACGCGCTGGTGGGTTATACGCAAGGCGATGTGCTCGAGGCCATGAAGCTTTTTGCCGAAACCATTCCGGAAGCGAAAACGCTGATCGCGCTTGTTGACTACACGGGCGAGGAAGTCACCGATTCCCTGCGCTGTGCGCGCTGGTTCTATGAAGAGGCAAAACTGCATGACAAGGACAAGGTTTTTGGAGTGCGGCTTGATACCCATGGCGGACGGTTTGCCGAGGGGCTGGACTATGAAAAGTCCGTCGACACGGTGGGGCACTGGCTGGGCGTTACAGGCGAGTATAATATTGTTGAACAAGTTTTAGGGGGCAGGGCTTTCCAGCTTGATCCCAACAACATTCTCGTGGACAAGGTGCGCCGAATTTTGTTCGGCAAGGGCGTTTCGGTGGCCTCCATCATCCATGTGCGCCGCGCGCTGGACAATGCTGGGTTTAAGCAGGCGCAGATCGTTGCGTCTTCCGGGTTTGATCCGCAGAAATGCCAGGTCATGGGGGCGGCGAAGGCGCCTCTCAACCTGGTGGGTACCGGCAGTTTTCTGCCTGCGACACTCACCGAAACCTATGCGACCGCCGATATCATCGCCTACAACGGGGTGCGCCGGGTGAAGGTCGGCCGCGAGTTTCTCTTCGATTAGTTCACCGGCATGTGAATGGACGCTGTCTTGCGCCTTCCGGGAATTTGGTGTTTTTATTGGGTGGGGCACAGCGTAAGGGGCATCATCATGGTGATTCGATTTCTCACATTTGCAAGTCTTGCAATTGCCGTCGCCTTCTTTTTTTCCAGTGAAAGTGAAGCCAGCAGATTTTCCTCAAGTGGGCCGGCAGTGAACGTTGTTATCGATATCTCGTCGCAATCCATGTCGGTCAAGGTCAATGGCTGGCCTTACGGGCGGTGGAAGGTTTCGACGGCGCGCTCGGGCTATCATACGCCGCGTGGCACGTTCCGCGTCCAGCGGACGGCCAAGGTCTATTACTCGCGGAAATACGATAATTCACCCATGCCAAACTCCGTATTCTTCAAGGGTGGCTATGCCATTCATGGCAGTTACTATGTAAGATCGCTGGGGCGGCCTGCCTCACACGGCTGTGTGCGACTCCTTCCCGCCAACGCCGCGCGGTTATACAATCTGGTTCAAAAATACGGTTCAAAGTCGACCCGGATAACCATTGTTGACTGAACTTAGATTGCAGCCAAAATTCCATTTGAATCAAGGGTTTCGGCGATTTTATCTTGCGCAACTCTGAGGCCGTTATTCTTTCTTAACCACTTTTTCAAGACCGGGCCGTTAACCGTCACAGGATAGTTGCGGTTAACAATCCAGAGTTAAATTCTCTCTCCTAACATCAACTGGAGAGCGGGATGACATATGTCGCAGCACGCGTGTCGCAGCAGATTTGCCCGGCTCTTCCTTTTCTTTTGGACCGCACATGCCGATAGGCTTCCTCCCATCACCTGTATGGCGCAAGCGGCCAAAAACCGGCAGCCTGTTTGGCAGGTTCCTGTTTTTTCTAATCCCGATATTTGTCGTGGCCTCAATGCTCGGCCTTGCTTTGGTCTCAAACGTTTTTCTGCGGGCTGAGCGTGACAGCATCAACAATCGCATCAACACTTTTACGACACGGATTGCCTCTGTCCTCAAGGATGAGGCTCAAATGGGCAACGGCAAGCTTAGCGCCAACCTGGTCAACCTTCTGTTGCTTGATCCGGCCATACACTGCGTGGAATTGGTCGGCCGCAGCGGCCATGTCCTGGCAAGCGCGCCCCGCGAGACCGGCTGCCAACGAGCCGGCAACAGAAAAACAGTTGTGGTTCCGTTTTCCGATGCCCGGGGTTCGCAATTGCATGTGCAATATGATGAGGCGGAAATTGCAACTTCCGAGAAGCGAAAAGAGCAATTCAGCATGCTGGCGATGCTGATTGGCTTGTTTGTGGCGATGGGAGCGAGCTGGTTCAGCTTCCGCTCAATCGTCGAGCGGCCAATGAAAGTGCTGCTTGAGGCCATAAGAAACGCTGACGCGAGTGGGGATGCGGCGATTGTCAAGTACCAGAACGCTGACGAGATGGGCGAAGTCATTGGCGCCTTCAACGACATGCAGATTAAACTGGGCGAGGAATCGCGGCGCAACCAGGAAGCGCTTGAACACGTCGACCGGCTCTATAACGAAACACCGGCACTCATGTTCTCTATCAACTCCAAGGGAGAGGTGGTGAATGTCAGCGGACATTGGCTTGAGCAGACCGGATATTCCCGCGGGGATGTGGTGGGCAAGGCGTTTTCGAGGTTCCTGCGAAATACGTCAGGAGACCACGATTCAGGCTTTTCATTGGCGGAACTCACTGCACGGCAGGCATTGCGTGACATACCCCTGCAATTGCTGCGCAAGAACGGAACCTGCATGGATGTTCTGCTTTCCGCGGTCGCTGACAAAGTTGAAAACGGCATGGATGCCGGTTTTCTGTGCGTGCTTAACGACGTCAGCAGCCTTAAGGAATCACAAAAGAAACTCCGCACCCAGGGGGTAACGGACCTTCTTACGGGATTGCCCAACCGGCAGGGACTTTTTGAGTATCTTGCGGCAATGAAACCTGCGTCCGAGAAATTCATGGAGCGGGTCGCAATCCTCTACATTGACGTTGATAACTTCAAGTGGGTGAATGAAACCCATGGCCACGAGGCGGGCGACGGCTTGCTGATTGAGGTTGCCCGGCGGTTGCGCGGCTGCCTGACTGCGGCGGATTTCCTGGCGCGCCTTGGAGGGGATGAATTCGCCGTTGTGCTTCGGGGACTTAAACAAGACGAGGACGCTGCTGGCATCGCGCTTCGCGAAATCAGCGCGCTGGTTGCGCCCTTCCATTTGGGGGAAGTGGTGGTGCATGTGGGCTGCAGCATCGGAATTGCCCTCCTGGGTACGCACTCCAGCAGCGCGGAGGAACTGCTGCGGCTGGCTGACCTTGCGATGTATAAATCGAAGCAACAGGGCAAGAACCGGATATCGGTTTATTCCAGCGACCTTGGCGACAAGGCACTGACGCGGGCCCGGGTGACCGACCAGATCCGCGAAGCCTTGCGCAGCAACCAATTGCGGCTGTTTTACCAGCCGGTGATTGACCTCAACAGCCTGCGGGTTGTGGGGGCGGAAGCCCTGCTGCGCCTGCAATGCCCGGAAGAGGGGCTGATGCAACCAACGGATTTCATTACGGTGGCCGAGGAAACGGGTCTTATGGGCTCGGTTGGCGATTGGGTCGTCGGCGAGGCTATTTCCAGCCTGCAGCAGGAACGGGCATTTGCCGCCGACACCAAACGCTACCTCGCAATCAACCTGTCACCACGGCAGCTGGACAGCGCCTTTACGGCCGATCTCGTCAAGCGACTCAAGAAAGCGCCGGCCCTGGCCAAGGCACTGGTGTTTGAAGTCACAGAAACGGCGCTGCTTGAAAATGAAGAGCGCTTTTCACAATTTTTTGCCGATATCCGGGAAACCGGCGCCCGCATAGCGCTGGACGACTTCGGCACCGGCTATTCATCGCTTGGCCACATCAGCCGCTATCCGGTGGATTTTATCAAGCTGGACCGCAGCTTTTCGCGGCTTCTCAGCCGTGGCAACGAAGCGGAAGTCCAGCGGGCGCGCGGCCTGATCAAGGCCACCGCAACCCTCAGCGCCGAACTTGGGATTGCGATTATCGCCGAGGGCATCGAGGACATTGCAACGCTTGACCAGTTGCGCTCCTATGGCATTGGCTTTGGGCAGGGTTACCTGTTCTCGTCGCCGCTTCCGGCAAATGCCTTCCGGGACTGGGCTCAGGCGTTCGCGGGAAACAGCGAGGCCGGGCGGCAAGCGGATATTCGCGCCGCGTAAATTCACCACTTTCCAAATGTGCCGGGCAGTGACAATCTAGCATTGATCTGATAGGGTTTTGCAGCTGAAGTCGGCAGGCAGTCAGCGAAATCGGTGTGTGCCATGAACTCTGAACCCTAGTCAGAAGGAGCCACACGGAATGAAATTCGGATATTTCGCCAACCCCACCAATCGCAACAACAAGCCGTTTGGCACGTTGATGCAGGAGCAGATCGACCTGGCGCAATACCTGGACCGCCATGATTGGGATTCAGTATGGTACACGGAACACCATTTCTCCTATGAAGGCTTTGAGGTTGTTCCCAATCCGGTACTGATGTCGACCTGGACCGCGGCCCATACCAAGCGCCTTCGAATTGGGCAGGCGGCCAACATCATAACCTTCTGGCACCCCCTTCGCTTTGCCGAAGACATGGCGATGCTTGACCACATGTCGGGCGGGCGCATTGAGGTGGGGGTTGGCCGCGGCATTTATGGCCGGGAAGCGCTGCAGCTCAACAAGATGGCGGATACCCGCAACCCAGCGCAAAATTTCCGGATTTTCGCCGAGGCTCTGGAAGTTGTCCGCCGGGCATGGTCAAACCAGTACTTCGAGTTTCACGGGGAATTTTTCAATTTTCCAGATCGCGGTTTCGTGTGGGACCATGGAATGTCGCCCAAAAGCGCCGAATACCAGAACATGGAAACTTTTGAGCTTCACAAGCTCGCGCTTGTTCCCCGCACCTTGCAGCAGCCAACACCGCCGATGCACCAGGTGGTGGACGGCCATTTGGCCATTCAGTATGCGGCGGAAAACGACATGGGCGCAATGATGTGGATTCCCCCTACCGATGCGCTGAAGCCCCGTTTTGAACTGTACCGCGACAAGAAGGCGGCTAAGGAACAGCGCGACGTAAAGCTTGGCGAAGGCGTCAGCCTGGTGCGCGACATGTTCTGTGCTGAAAGCAAGGCGGAGGCCAAGCGTCTTGGCGGGCCGGGCATTGTGGATTACCTGCGCTGGGTGTGCCATTGGCGCGGGCTCGATAACCACCGCCACCTCGGCGAGGAACTGCCAAAGACGGAGAACAAGCTCGACTTGCTTTCCGTTGATTTTCTCGATGAGCGCAATCTGCTGTTTGGAACGCCCGATGAAATTTCGGCGCGCATTGAGGAATTGATCGAAGTTCTGAATTTGCAAACCCTGCTGGTGTGGTCGCATTTTCCCGGAGTGGAACACGAGGTTGCGATGCGCTCGGTGAAGCTTTTTACCGACGAAGTGATGCCGCGTTTCAAGGGCCGGGTTGGGCTGCACCAGGCGGCGGAGTGAACCTATGAAGCCCAGTATCCGCAAGACCGTGACGTTTGTCGAAACGACGTATATTGAGGGTGGACGGGCCCCGGATGTGCCGGTTGAAATGGCGGGTGTTGCCGCCGTGATCCAAAACCCCTGGGTGGGCAAGGGCTTTGTTGAAAACCTCCGGCCGGAAATCCTAACCATGGCGCCTGTATTGGGCGATTTGCTGGTGCCGCTACTTCTCGAACAGCTCGGCGGCGGCGAGAGGATTGAGGCCTATGGCAAGGCCGCCATTGTTGGATTGAATGGTGAAATCGAGCATGCCTCGGGACTCATTCACACCCTGCGGTTTGGCAACAAGTTCCGCGAAGCCGTCGGCGGAAAGTCTTATCTATCTTTCACCAACAAGCGAGGGGTTGCCGGCTCTTCCATTCAAATCCCGATGATGCACAAAATCGACGAGGGCTTCCGCTCGCATTACCTGACGCTGGAATTTGCTGTGCCCGATGCGCCGGGGCCGGATGAAATCCTGGTTGCCATTGGCGCCGCCACGACGGGCCGGGCTTTCCCGCGCATTGGCAACCGCTACATGGACACGGAAGAAATGGCGGCTGAGAAGAAGGCGTGAAGCAGCTTTCGCTTCATGGCACCGCGCTAGAAATTTCCGGCAGCGGGCCGCCGGTTGTTTTGCTGCATGGTGTCGGCCTGAACCAGTCGATTTGGGCAGCGCAAGTGAAGGCGCTGGAAGCTGATTTTCAGGTCATCACCTATGACTTGCTTGGACATGGCCGGAGTGCTGCAGCGTTTACAAACGCTCGGCTTGCTGATTGGGTCGATCAACTCCACGGGGTAGTTCGTGATTTGTCGCTGGAAAGGTTCGCGCTGGTGGGGTTTTCCTTTGGCGGGCTGATTGCGCAAAGCTATGCGGCCCAGCATTCACACATGATTGACAAGCTGGTGCTGATGAGCACGGTTTATGACCGCAGCGAAGCGGAGCGTTCCAGTGTTTGGTCGCGGCTTGATCTCGCCCGGCGCTATGGGCCTCACGCCATTGTTTCAGACGCGCTTACACGCTGGTTTTCGCCTGAATTTGTTAAAGCTCATCCCGAAATGCTGAATCAGTATGAGGCCCTATTGCGGAGCAATGATGCTGCTTCATTTCTGTCGGCCTACAAATGCTTTGCAACGGTGGACCGGGAACTGGTGGGTGGGCTTGCCGCGTTTGACCGGCCAACGCTGGTCATGACGGGTGAACTCGATAGGGGCTCGACGCCTGCCATGGCACGAATACTGGCGGGGATGATTCCGGGAGCCGAGTGCTCTATCATCACGGACGGATGGCACATGATGCCGGTGGAGATGACTGATGAGGTCAATTCCGTGCTGCGCCGGTTTTTGAAGAAGGGAAGCCCATGAAGAAATTGCTGAAAGCTATCGTCTGGATCCTGGCGGCACTTGTCGTGATCTTTATTGGCGGCGGATATCTCCTGCCGGGTGAGGTCAACCTGCAGCGGCAAACGGTGATCAACGCGCCGCCGGAAAAGGTTTTTGAGTTGGTGAGCGGATACAAGCGTTTCAATGAATGGTCGCCTTGGGCGGAACTTGATCCCAAAGCAGTTTACACCTTTGAAGGCCCCGAATCGGGAGTGGGTGCAAAGATGAGCTGGGCATCCAATGATCCCAATGTTGGCGCGGGGTCACAGACCATCACGGAACATGTTCCCAATTCCCATGTCACGGTTGATCTTGATTTTGGTGCGATGGGCAAGTCGCAATCTACTTGGGACTTGCAGCCGGACGGCACGGGAACTTCGGCGACATGGGGCTTCAAGATGAAGCTGGAAGGCATGATGGACCGCTGGTTTGGCCTGCTGATGGAACGATTTATCGGGCCAGACTACGAGAAAGGACTGGCCAAGTTGAAGGCTCTTGCGGAGAAAGAGGCAGCGGGTGGCTGAGGCGTTTCAACTTTATATCGACGGGGCGCTTTGCAACGCGGAAGGCTCCGCAACATCTGAAAGCCTTGATCCTTCTACGGGAAAAACCTGGTCTTTGATGCCCAAGGCCAGTGCCGCTGATACGGACCGTGCCGTGCGCGCTGCTTCCGCGGCCTTTAATGCTGGGCCTTGGCCTGCGTTGACGGCCACGGCGCGGGGAAAACTGCTTCACAAACTGGCGGAGCTGGTGGCACGAGATGCGTCCATCATTGCGGAGCTTGAAACGCGCGATACGGGCAAGGTGATCCGCGAGACGAAAGCGGTCTCAGGTTATGTGGCCGAATACTACCGATATTTCGCGGGGCTGGCGGACAAGATCGAAGGTGCCACTTTCCCCATCGACAAACCATATCTGGAGGTTTCGACGCGGCGCGAGCCCTTGGGCGTCGTGGCGGCCATTGTGCCGTGGAATTCACAGATGTTTCTGACGGCCACAAAGCTCGGCCCGGCGCTGGCGGCTGGCAATACTGTGGTGATCAAGGCTTCGGAAGATGGGCCAGCGCCGCTGCTGTATTTTGCCAGGCTGGTGCATGAGGCGGGCTTTCCCGCCGGGGTTGTCAACATCATCACCGGGTTTGGCGCGGATTGCGGGCAGGTTTTGACCTCGCATCCTTTGGTGGCGCGGGTTGCCTTTACGGGCGGACCGGAAGCGGCGCGCCATGTGGTGCGCAACACCGCGGAAAATTTTGCGGTGACCACGCTGGAACTTGGCGGCAAATCTCCAGTCATTGTGTTCGACGATGCAAATCTGGACTCGGCCCTGAACGGGGTGATTGCGGGCATCTGGGGTGCCACTGGACAATCCTGCGTGGCGGGATCGCGCCTGCTCATTCACGAATCCATCCATGATGAATTTGTGACGCGGCTTGCGAAGCGGGCTGGCGAGATCAAAATTGGAGCGCCGCTTGACTTGGCAACGGAAATGGGACCGCTTGCGACTTTGAAGCAGGTGCAGCGGGCGGAGAAGCTGATTGAGGCAAGTGTTGCCGCGGGAGCGGTGCTGGTGACGGGCGGTAAGGCAAAAAGTGGCGCAGGCTACTATTTTGAACCCACAATCCTTCTTGCCCCAACTGTCGAACTGCCTTGTGTGCTCGAAGAATTTTTCGGCCCGGTGCTCTCGGTCCTTAAATTCAAAACTGAAGCGGAAGCGGTGGCCATGGCCAATGGCACGAACTATGCCTTTGCCGCTGGCATTTTCACGGAGAATCTTGGCCGGGCTCACCGCCTGACGAAGAAAATCAGGGCAGGGGTCGTGTGGGTGAATACCTATCGTGCGGTTTCGCCCATTGTGCCCTTTGGGGGCAATGGCTACACGGGTCATGGGCGCGAAAGCGGGATGGATTCCATCCGGGACTACACGCGCACGAAATCAGTCTGGATCAATACATCGGATGCTCCGATGGCTGATCCCTTTGTCATGAGGTAGCGATGAGAACGGCTTTGATCACTGGCGGCGCACAGGGCATTGGGGCCGCAGTGGCGCGCAAATTCCTGAGCGAGGGATTTTCCGGGGTGCTGCTGGTTGACCGCAATGCGGAAAAGCTGGCGGCGGTGCAGAAGCAAATTGGCAAGGGCGTTGAAATATATACGGGTGATTTGCGTGATGTGGGGACACCGGCAGGCGCCGTGGCCAAGGCGATCAAGAGCTTTGGGCGGCTCGATGTGGTGGTGAATGCCGCCGGCAATACGGAGCGCTGCGGCATTGCGGATACGACGCCGGAAGCCTTTGACCGCCTGTTTGAGGTGAATGTGAAAGCGCCGCTGTTCATCATGCAAGAGGCGGCCAAGCATATGGTGGCGGCGAAATCCGGTGTGATCATCAATGTCGCCAGCATGCTGGCCCACGGCGGCCCGCCGAACTTGGCCACCTATTCGGCTTCCAAATCGGCGCTGATGACGCTGTCGCGGAGTGCGGCGAACACCTTCAAGCGCGATGGCATCCGGGTGTTCTGCATCAATCTTGGTTGGGCGATGACCGATGGTGAGCACGATTTGCAGACGACATTTCACAAGCTGCCGCAGAAATGGGCCGAGGACATTGGCGCCCGCATGCCGTTTGGCCGATTGATTACCTCGGATGATGTGGCGGGGCTTTGCGCCTTTCTGGTTTCACCGCCGGCGCAAATGATGACCGGTGCGGTGATCGATTACGAGCAGATGCCCGTGGGCACCTTCGACAGCCATCCGGCGCTCAGCCCGTAAGGTCCACAACAGTAATTTCCGGCGGCATGCCAAAACGTATTGGTGCTATTGAACAGCCGAGCCCCCCCGATACGATGAGATGACGGCCTT
>JBBQNU010000110.1:0-10633 GCA_038330285.1 Hyphomicrobiales bacterium
CGTCGGGAATCGTCGCTGATGCGGGATCACGCGACGAGATCGAGAGGATAGCCGGAGAGATAGGTCATGTTGACGCTCTCATCCTGAATGCAGCAATTTGTCCCTGGGACGATGATTGGCTTACGCCCGATTGGGATGCAAGTTTTGAAAAGGTGATGGCAGTCAATGTGCTTGGGCCGATCCATGCAGCGCGTGCCTTCCTGCCAGGAATGATCCAGCGCCGACAAGGAAATATTGTACTGGTCGGCTCGCTTGCGGGCCGCATGGGCGGTCTCATCGCCGGGCCGCATTATGTGGCCTCAAAGGGCGGCGTGCATGCCCTGGTAAAGTGGCTGGCGCGACAGGGAGCTCCGCATAATGTGCTGGTCAATGGTATTGCTCCGGCATCCGTGCAGACGCAGATGATGTCGGGACGGCCGGTTGACCTGACGCGGATTCCGTTGGGCCGCATGGCAGAACCCGAAGAGATTGCCTGGCCAATTGCTTTTTTGTGTTCGTCCGCCTCAAGCTACATTTGCGGTGCTGTGCTGGATGTTAATGCCGGCGTATATATGTCGTGAGGAGTGATCAGTATGCCTGAATTTGCCATCGTTGACAGTCACGTCCACCTTTGTGATCCAAAGCAGTTCGGATATGGGTGGACCAAGAATGCGCCGTCACTTGCGCGGGAAGTATTGCCGAGCCATCTGACAAAGGCCGCAGAACCCGTCAAGATCGAACAGTTTGTGTTCGTTGAAGTCGACGTGGACTTTCCTCAGCACTTAAAGGAAGCGGCGTGGGTTGCAAACCTTGCCAAATCTGACCCGCGCCTCACCGGAATGGTGGCAGCATTGCCCCTTGAAAAAGGCCGCTCCATTGAGCCTGAGCTCGAAGAACTGCGTAAACACAAGCTGCTGCGCGCCGTGCGGCGCCTGATCCAGACCCAGCCCGATCCTGATTTTTGCATCCGTCCGGAGTTCGTCGAAGGACTGAAACTGCTGGCACCCCATGATATCGCCTTCGACATATGCATCTTCCATCATCAGATGCCCAATGTGATCAAGATGGTCCGGCAATGTCCGGAAGTCCGCTTTGTGCTTGACCACATCGGCAAACCCGGCATTAAAGCCGGCATTTTCGAACCGTGGCGGCAACACTTGAAAGAGTTGGCCTCGATGCCGAATGTTCACTGCAAGATTTCGGGCGTCACGACAGAGGCAGATCACAAGAACTGGACGCGCGAACAGCTCAAACCTTATATTCTCCATACCCTCGAGACATTTGGCATCGACCGCTGTATGTATGGCGGCGACTGGCATGTCTCGGAGCTTGCCGGAACCTACCCCCAGTGGGTAGACATCGTCGATTGGGTTACAGAAGGCGCAAACCCGGAAGAAAAACGCAAGCTTTTCCGCGACAATGCCATCAACTTCTATCGTCTGGTCGGCCACTGATGAACGGCACTGTGCCGGCTTGGCGGCGGCAAAGTTATAGCATTGACGCCATGCGGGATTTGGCGCGTGCCGCCTTGCCCCGGCCCATTTTCGACTTTGCCGACGGAGCAGCAGAAGATGAGCATAGTTTGCGGCGGAACGAAAAAGCTTTCGACGAGATTGAGCTTGTGCCGCGGCCTTTGCGTGGCTCAGCCCAACGCGATCTTTCGATAACGCTTTTTGGCAAGAAATTGAGCATGCCGGTGATCATCGGCCCTACAGGTCTGTCGGGACTTTACTGGCCGGATGGCGAGCGCTGCACGGCACGGGCCGCACAGGCCGCCGGCACCGCGTTTTGCCTCAGCCATGGCTCCGTCTGCACGCTCGAAGATCTCGCAAGCACCGGAGCTTCACCGCGCTGGATGCAGGTTTTTATTTACAAGGACAGAGGCTTCACCCGCGAACTGGTCGAGCGCTCGGCGGTGGCCGGATATGACGCCATCGTTCTCACCATCGACAATCAGCTCCTCGGCAACCGTGAGCGCGATATCCGCAACGGATTCGGCATTCCACCACGCTTCAGCTTGCCGACTCTTGCCGGCATGGCGCTGAGAGGCGGATGGTTGTGGCGCATGCGAAAAGAGCTCAAGCGCATCACATTCGGCAACTACGTGAGGCCCGGGGAATCTGTCGACATAAAGAAATTGGCAGGTCGTATGGCATCTCTGCTCGATCCTTCTATGTCATGGGACGATGTGGACACCTTGCGCAAAACCTGGTCAGGGACGCTTATCCTCAAAGGCATTCTCAGTCCGGACGACGCAAAAATCGCGGCTGAGCGCGGCGTAAACGGCATCATCGTTTCAAATCATGGCGGCCGGCAGTTGGATGGAGCACCCGCTACACTTGATGCTCTTCCCGATGTGGCCGAGGCGGTGGCGCAACGTATTCCAATCCTCCTCGACGGCGGCGTCCGGCGTGGGGGCGATGTGGTCAAGGCATTGGCGTTGGGGGCAGACGCCTGCTTGATCGGCCGGCCGCAGCTTTGGGGCCTGACGGTGGGAGGCGAAGCCGGTGTGGCCCACGTCCTCGACATCTTTAGGAGCGAGATCGACAGGGTCATGGGCCTTTGCGGCGTCTCGCGCGTTGAGGATATTGGAAGCGATTTGTTGTTTCATCAGATGCAAAAGGGAAAATCCGCATGATCAAAAATCCACCGCTGCTGAAGATTAGGAAGGATTTTGCACGCCCCTCATCCACTGAACTGGCGGCATTCGCCAACCTGCAGACCGGTTATGCTGTTGATGCAATGAGCGGGCGTGGGGCTCTTGATTATCGGATCAAACCGCTGGCGCCCTTAATGGCTCCCATGGTTGGTGTGGCGATCACCTGCCATTGCGGGCCCGCCGACAATTTGGCCCTGTTTGCGGCCCTTGCCTCTGCCAAGCCCGGCGACATATTGGTTGCCGCCACGGATGGATTTACCGCCACTTCGGTGACGGGCGATCTTCTCATGGGCATGGCCCGCAACCTTGGTATTCTGGGTCTCGTCACCGATGGCATGGCCCGCGATCTGGCCGGTATTCTCGGTGTCGGCGTGCCGGTTTTCTGCGCTGGCCTCACACCCAATTCTCCAGTGCGCAACGGTCCGGGCACCGTAGGACTACCAGTGATCGTAGCTGGTGTCAGGATCGAGTCTGGCGATATTCTGCTCGGCGATAACGACGGTGTTGTTGTCATTCCCCGAAGCGAGGCTGTAGAAGTTATCAAACTGTTGCCGGGTATCCGCACTGCTGAAGCGTCACTCGAGGCCGAGGTCAAGGCTGGTCTTGGGGTCCCAGATTTCATTCAGTCAATTCTGGACTCTGACCGGGTTGTTGAGTTGCAGTGACATTCGTGGATCTGAGTAATGTGTAGATATGTACGATGGATAGTAGGAGTGCACGGCGTGACAACGATTTTGTCGAAAAATGTGGTTAGGAAGGGAAACTGAAACGTCGCAGCTCCAAAGCTGGTGCAAACCAGACTTCTGCTAGAAACAGGAAAGCCCGCTATCTCATTGAGATAACGGGCTTTTTATGGTTGCGGGAGCCAGAAACCACAGTCAGTTGACAATCAAGTGTTCGATTTGAACGCATTGATCTTATTGCTTTTTCTGTTCACAGACACTGTGTCTGGCAGAGTAGGGCATTTCCCCTCTGTTACATCTCTTCAGATGTCAACCTGCTCAGCAATCTCAAGGGCGTCGCCAACTTCGATTCCGAGATACCTGACCGTGCTCTCGATTTTGGTGTGTCCCAGCAGCAATTGAACTGCACGAAGATTCCCTGTGCGCTTGTAGATCATGGTTGCCTTGGTGCGCCTCAATGAGTGCGTACCAAAGAGTTTGGGGTCAAGGCCGCAACTTGCCACCCATTCTGAAACCAGCCGGGCGTATTGCCGGGTGGTCAGGCAGCGATTTTGGCCCTTTCGTCCAACGAACAGAAATTCACCTTCCTTCTTGCCTTCAGCTCTTATGTAGTCATCCAATGCCTCCCGAGTTTGTTCCGTGATCTCAAATCGAACTGGATGGCCAGTCTTCTTCTGGCGGACAGTTGCACGGTCAATAGTGTGGCCGCGAGGCGCGATGTCACCCACGCGTATGCTCACAATGTCACAGCCTCGAAGCTTGCTGTCCAAGGCGAGATTGAACAGGGCCAGATCGCGTCTGCGACTTTCAATCTGTAGTTTCGCGCGGATCGACCAGACATGTTTGGAGCGAAGGGGTAGTTTTGCACCGATAAGTCTTCCCTTGTTCCAGGCTTGATGAACTCGAATCACAGGTAAATTTTGTTGTTCACTCATTTTAATGCTCCTCAATTGCTGGCGGAATTACCAACAACTGAAAGTCTGCGACCAAACACTGATGAATGGGGTCCGCTGACCATTGCAATGCGGAAATGCAACCGGGTTGCATGACTTCTGCAATTGACCCGAACCCGACATCAGATCGCATGGAATTCAGGGCGGGCTAATCGTTTTTGGTACTGGCTTTGGCGATCTCACCCTTCATGTCATCCGAAAGACCCGACAGGGCAGCATAGTGCGTTCGACCCGAACCGTGCTGCCTTGAGTACGCTGTCAGGTCAATCAGCCAGCGGGCTTGTAAGTCCCGGCAGCTTTGTTGGCCGCCGCGAGCACGGCCTTCATGTTGAGTTCTTCAAGGACCACGAGGTCGGTCAGTGAGCCGCTGGCGCGAACCGCCAGAGCCAGGCCCATCCCAGCGGACTGGTCCGGCACTTCGCCATTGATGACGACATCATAGGCGCCGCGGGTGAACATCATACTCGTCATCTTGCCGCCGACGCTTTCATACAGCGCTTTGACGGCGGCCTCGCGGTCCGAACCCTGCATCAATCCCTTAGCGGCGTGAGGTGCATAATTTGCCAGTACAGTTATTTTCATGAGTGTCCCTCCCGT
Organism: Hyphomicrobiales bacterium; assembly: GCA_038330285.1. Lineage (GTDB taxonomy): Bacteria > Pseudomonadota > Alphaproteobacteria > Rhizobiales > Aestuariivirgaceae > Aestuariivirga. The sequence continues at coordinate 4,872 of JBBQNU010000110.1, forward strand.
TAGTGTTATCCCGTTGCCAATCGAATTATTTGATTGCCGGGGACTTATGTGCCTGAAATTTAGGCTACCACTCTCTTATGACGTAAAACATGCCGAGTCGAACGGTAATATCCGAGTAATCCATTGAATGCGCGTCTACCCCAGGTTCCATCTCGTCACGCGGATTGGTCGGCCTACGTGGCCCTTATGATGCCTCAGATATCGCCGGAATTGCCTGGCTCCTGCATGAACCCAAGGGGAAATCCTGCTGAATGGCCTCGGTTTCTGATAAAGGAGCAGTGCAAATTTCGTCCGCGCCTCTAGCCGGACTTGCGGGGCGACTTGAATGACCCAGACCGGACCTCATAGCGGAACAGACCGCCATTGAAAATTGGTTAGTGAATTGAAACAAGAAATGCTCCTACTCAGTATTGACCTAACCACCAGCGCCGCTTGAAATTGAACCAAAACCAACGCCCTTTCGACGGGAGGCTATCCATGCAATAATCATACACTGCAGTTGGTACGGAATATCGGGCAGGCCAGCTTGTCTCAGTCCTCCGAAAGGACGGCCGCGTCGTGTCTCATTTGCAGCAAAGGTCGTCCATGCATGCCGAAGAACCATCAGATCGAATTGACTGCCGAGCCTGAGAAGGTCAGCGACCCGCTGTCCGATGAGCGTCAGAACGTATTGTTGCACGTGAAATCCTACCCGCTGGTCAGTTCGCCCGTCAAACCTGCGATCCACGCGAAGTCATCCTCATGGCGGCATTGGGGCTTGTGGATAGGGTTGACGATTGCGGGCGGCTTGAGCGCCTGGCTGCTTTACACTCAACCCTGGCACGCTAGTTTGGCAGGGGTGGCCGTGGAGGTCGTGGCGCCCGGGCCGATCACGCGCGTCCTTGCTGTGAACGGCAGGATCGCTGCGCTCCATTCGGTTGCCGTCAAGTCGACCGTCGCCGGAACGCTGGTCCCGCCGCTTGCCGAAGAGGGAGACGTGGTCGAGCAGGGAGATGTTCTTGCACGCCTCGACGATACATCTCAGCAGGCAGCTGTTCGACAAGCCGTTGCGGCGCTCGATCAGGGTTCGGTGGCTCAGCAGCAGGCTCGCTACGCATTCGACCGTGCCAAGGCTCTTGGGGGGAATGTGTCGCGCGTGACGCTCGAAGACGCCAGTAACGCCTTGAATCGGGCAGACCACGAGATCAGCCGGTTGCGCGCGCTGGTCGATCAGGCGCAGTTCCAACTGACGAAGTTCAGCATTCTCGCTCCCATTGCCGGAACCATCCTGACGCGGGGTGTCGAGCCGGGGCAAGTCGTTGACCTCTCGACACCGCTGTTCACCCTAGCCGATATGCGCGAGTTGGTGGTCGAGACCGATGTCGACGAATCCTATGCGAATCAGATCAAGCCGGGAATGCCGGCCCTATTGCAGCTGACGGGCGATCCGCGCACTCTGGATGGGCGCGTCAGCTTCGTCGCTCCCGCAGTCGATGCCGACACGGGCGGACTCGCGGTCAAGATCGCCTTTAGCGAACCGCACCTAGCGCCGGTGGGTCTCACTGTCACGGCCAACATCATCGTCGACCGGCGGGACGCCGCGATATCGGCACCGCGCTCCGCAATCGTGACCTCGGGGTCAGGGCAATCGGTCTTCGTGCTAGCAGACGCCAAGGCGAAGCGAGTGCCGGTCGGCGTCATCGACTGGCCGGCGGACCGGTTGGTCGTCACTGAAGGACTGAAGGCGGGCGACAGACTGATCCTCGACGCGAACGGACTCGCGGATGGCCAGGATGTCACGGTCGCGGGGCAGTAGCCGTGCTCTACGCCCTCAAGATCGCAACGCGCTATCTGACGGCGAACAAGGCGCAGACGTCCCTGCTCGTCATCGGCGTCGCAGTGGGCGTATTCATTTTCATTTTCATGAGCGCGCTGATCGGAGGACTGGCCGAATTGATCCTTTCGCGCACGGCCGGCGATCTCTCGCATGTGACGATCGAGGCCAAGGCGCGGGACCCGTCTCTCCTGCTTCGCGATGTGCCCGGCATCATCCTGGTGGTCAAGGAAAAGGATTCCAGCCGCGAGGCACGGCTCGCGAACACCGATGCCTTCATCCCGGTCATCGAGAATCTCCCGGGCGTCACCGCGACATCGCAGGAAATCACGGGCGGCGGATTTCTCAGGCGTGGCGCGCAATCAACACAGGTCAGCATCACCGGGGTCGAACCCGCCAAAGTCTCCGCGATCGTCAACCTTAAGAGCTATCTTGTCGAAGGAACCGTGGAACTCGGCGCCGGTAAGATCCTGATCGGCAAGAAGTTGGCGGACGACATGAACTTCCGTCTGGGACAGACCGTGCGGCTCCAGGCAGAGACGGGAATCGACGAGTCGCTGGTCGTCTCGGGCATCTACGAAATCGGGTCCGGCGGGCTTGATCGCCGCCAGGCCTATGTCAGTATCGCCACCGCGCGAACGCTGTTTGCGATGCCGCAGGGCGTCTCGAGTATCGAGATCAAGCTGGCGGACCTCTACCAGGCCGATGCGACTGCAGCGCGAATCGAAGCGATCACCGGTCTGTCGGCGACCTCGTGGACGGAGAACGCCGCCCAGCTTCTCGATGCACTCAAGGCACAGGCTCAGACCGGCCTCATGCTGAAATCCTTCGCACTCATCACGATCGTCATCGGCGTTGCATCCGCGCTGCTGCTGTCGACGTATCGCCGGCGCCCCGAGATCGGCATCATGCGGGCGATGGGCGCGCCTCAGTCGTTCGTGGTCTTCGTGTTCGTGATGCAAGGCGCGATGATCGGGCTTTTGGGCGGCCTAATCGGGGCCGGCATTGGTTACCTCGTACTGCTGTCGTTTCCGGCGCGTGAGGCGCTTGAGCCGGGAGGCCTTCCGATCGACATCGCGCAGGGTGCCTATGGCGTCGCGATCTTACTGACTGTAATCAGCGCCACACTAGCGGCCATCCTGCCCGCGCGGGCCGCCTCGCGCGTCGACCCGGTAACGGCAATCGGCCAATGAGCGAAGCGCTTGTCGATGTCCGCAATCTGTACAAGACTTTCGGTCAGGGCGAGGCCGAGACAAAGGTCCTGAGAGGCCTGAACCTGACGTTGCTTCAGGGCGAATTGTCTGCCTTGCTCGGTCCATCCGGATCGGGTAAGAGCACGCTACTGACTATTCTTGGCACACTGATGCGGCCGACGTCGGGTAGCCACCGAATGCTCGGCCAGGACCTGACAATGGCGAGCGATGAGGATCTCACCGAATTTCGCAACAGACACATCGGCTTCGTCTTCCAGTTCCACAATCTGCTGCCGGACTTCACAGCACTGGAGAACGTCATCTTCCCTACAGCGATCCGCGACGGCCGCGAGACATCTGCGGCCCGCGCGCGGGGTCGCGAGCTGCTTGAGAGGATGGGGCTTGCGGACCGTATCGGCTTCCCTTCGACCAACCTGTCCGGTGGCCAAAAGCAGCGCGTGGCTGTCGCGCGCGCGCTCATGAACCGGCCGGATCTAGTGCTAGCCGACGAGCCCACAGGCAATCTCGACCGGGTATCTGCCACTCAGGTCATGGAACTGATCGGCGAGATCAATCGCGACGAAGGCACGACCTTCCTGATCTCAACCCATGATGAGAAGATCGCCGCACGATGCCGCCGGCAAATCTTGGTCGGTGAAGGAATCGTGACCGGGTAGACACCGTCCGTGTCTATGTGCGTCTAGGCTACCGACTCTGGACCGACACGGATCAGCGTCTTCCGAACACCAGCCCACGCTCCTCGTGGCGATATGCATGTCCACCACCATCCCGTCGGCGACCCCAAGACGCCCGGCGTCATCAGGGGTCGTGTGGTTATGCCTCGCTGCGATAATGAGCTTGTCTGTGTCGAGGTGGCCTATACGCCCAATAAGCCCGACCATCGGCGTCCCGTCCAGCTTGCTACTGTCACATATCAGGGGTGACTGACTGGGTTTTTCTGAACCAGATGATATGAGGATATTTAACTGGAACGGAGAATGGGGATGCCGGGCAATACAATCGAAACGGGTTTGATCGTTGCTTCGTCGCATGTGGCTAAGTGTCTCCTCTTGGCCGATTGCGTTGAAAAAGTCGGTCGTTGATCGGGGTGGTCAGCGACCACCGTGTAACGCTTCTCTTCGTCATATCCAGACATAGGCACCGCATAGGTCTTGAGCTTTGTGGCAATCGCCACCAAGACATAACTTCAATCCTATCCTAACCCGCGGCCAAGGCCAGACGCTTACAGTCTGAAAGCGGTGGTCAGTGGCGTTAACCAGGCAATACGCTAGTAAACCCGCTCACTTCGCAACGGGAATCATAACCTCGTTGCGGCGAAGGAACCACAGTGTCCAGGGCGGATCGTAGAAGGCAAAACTGGCAGGTGCCTGCGCTGTCAGCTTGCGGGTCGCCATCAATGCCTGAAGTTCACCACTTTTTGCCGCGAGACTGGCATCATTGGCGACACCGGAAAAACGGTTGACGGCCATGCGCTGGCCGTCAACCGCCTTCAAGGTGACGGCGGGGTTTTTTGGTTTTGGCAGCGTGTCGATTGTGTAGCCGGATGGCATGACAAAACGAACTGTCCACGAGGAGCCCGCGCCCTGTTGGGTCACGGGGGCCGTCATGGCGATCTTCTCGCTCGGCTGCTGGGTGACGGGTGCAGTCATCGCAACTTCTTTCGCTGATATGTTGTTGCCGAAAATATAGTCGGCGATCACACGAAATCCCTGATTGATGGCAACTTCACGCGCACCTGACACCGTTGCCTCGGCCACAATGATCGGCGGATAATCACGGAGTTCAAAAGCACCGTCCTTCTCAATAACAGTGAATTTGGGCTCTTCAACGCGGCTCATCTGACTCCAAACTCCGCCAGCGACAACAACCACACCCGCGGCAAGTGCGATCCAAAACCAGTACGATGTCATGTCAGATAATCCTTCGGCTCGATACCGGCCCACAACACTATCTGGTGTGCCACTCAAGGGATCACAAGGGCCCTACCATCCCGCAGAATGATGCTTAGCCGCATATTTGATCATAAACCCAAGCAAATTGCAGCAGTTGTCAAACGACGCTTGCATTTCTCTAGGATAGCATCCTGGCTGTCACAATACTAATCTATCGGCAAGTGTGGCCATCGTCTGCTTTGGCCCTTAGCGGACCAAGACAGTTGGTGTACGATTCGTCCGCTATGGGCCGATACTGTTGCAAAAGTCCCAAAATGCCAAACGACAAATTCCCCGCCAAAGGAGGGAACAAGCAGTAATCGCTGGTCGATGTGCCCTCAGGTGCGTTACCGAGGTCGCCTGTGAGTTTAGCTCCTAATAATGTGGTCCCCCACACGGTTTTCAGAGCGCCGCACCCACAGCCCGGAAAATTTGTGTTGAGCGCTGCAAAAAGACTTTTGCAACAAAATCGGCCAAAAGCAGAAATGTAATCCATTTTGAGCGCACTTGTAGGATAGTCACGAACGGCAGAATGCTGCCGATCTCATATCCCCCATTTGGCAAGTATCAACCTAGTGCAAAAACTATCCGAATTTGTCGCGTTAAAATCCGAGATAAAACAACGATGTAGCGAGTTTCGTTGGGCGGGCGCCAAATGGCAAGCGACTTGCATTTTAGGTTCCAACCGCCATTATGCCGAACGACAGCGAATTGCATGGGTGGAACGGTCGGTAGATTCAAAACTGCAGGGGTGAGCCACATGTGGTCTCGATGGATAAGGCTGGCTTCCGTGATCATGGTAGT
>JBBQNU010000111.1:0-10615 GCA_038330285.1 Hyphomicrobiales bacterium
CTCTTTCGTTCCACCAATCCACCATGGGGCCGAATCAACGGCCTCACCATTCTTTCTAAACTCGACATATAACACAGGCCGTGCCTCTTGTACCTGATCACCCAACAAAGTGACGGAAGAAGGGCCTTTTCCCATAATTCCTACGGGTTCACCGGCCCTGACGGATTGCCCGATATCGGCTGAAATTTCCTTCATGCCAGCCATGAGCACAAGGTAACCCTCACCGGCATTGAGAATCAAGAGCTGCCCGTAGGAGCGGAACGGGCCGGCAAATTCAACCTTGCCGTCGGCGGGGGCGATGATCTGGGCCTGGGCCCGGGTTGCCACGGCGAGCCCGCGAAGCTCGCTGCCCAAGCCGTCATCCTGGCCGAAACGCTTCAGGATCTGGCCCTGGACCGGATATTCAAGGCGGCCCTTGGTGCTCGAAAAAGCCACGGAAGGCTTTAGGAGAAGTTCCTCCTGGCGCTTGCGCTCCGCTTCAAGGGCCAAAGCCTCCCTGGTTTTCTTTGCTTCCTGCTTCAGCCTGGCCGCGGCCAGATCAGCTATCAACTGCTTCAGGGATTTGGCTCTTGCGGCAAGTTCGGCAGCGCGTCTTTTCTCGCCGGCCAGCTTTCCGGAATTGTCAAAAACCAGCTGCTTTTTCTGGACGATCAGCTGGTCGAGATCGATCTGTGCGGTTTTGAGGTTGGTGACACTGGTGCCGAGAACGGATTTTTCCTTCTCAACGGCGGTGCGGATGCGGTCCAGACGGGTCAGCTTTTTGGCCAGAATTTCTGCCTCGCCGCGCAGTTCCGGCACGAGGGTGCCAAACATCATTGCGCCCCGGAGCGCTGCCAGCACGTCATGAGGTTCAACCACCAGGGCGGGTGGAGGATTTTGCTCAAGCCGCTGCAAGCCGGCCAGGAGCTCGGACAGAACCTCCTGCTTTTCGGCCAGATCGGCGCGCAGGATGATTTCCTCCTTGCGGAGGTTCAAGATGCGCTCTTCGGCGGCGGTAATGGCGGTTTCCTGGGACTGGATGGTCCTGGCGATGGTGATGAGCCGGTCCGAAACCTGTTCCTGGTCCTTGATGGCGGCGGCAATCTCACTTCTTATTTTTTCAAGGCTTGCGGCTGATGAGGTAATTTCCTGCTCGACGGAGCCAAGCTCATTTTCCTGGGGCAGCGGAGTTTGTGCGATGGCATTTGGCACGAGGAGGTGCAGCGCGGCGGCGGCCACGAAGCCCAGGCTCGTCAGTTTTCGCAAATAATACATCGCCGTCTTTTTTATTAGCCGCGCTTGTCCAAATTGCGGCTCAGGATCTGTGATAGGGATGATTTACCATAATGGTGACTGCCCGGTAAATTTGTTCGAGTAACATAATACGCACCAGCCTATGGGGCCAGGTCATTTCACTTAACGAGATGAGCTGCCCGGCGTGTTTTCGGGTTTCGGCGCTGTGGCCATCAGGGCCGCCAATCAGGAATGCAAGGTCTTGCGTGCCCTGATCGAGATGGCGCTGCAGGAGCTGGGAGAAACCTTCGCTGGTGAAGGGTTTTCCACGCTCGTCGAGCACCAGGGTGAAGGCTTTGGGGGCCAGTGCGCCGGCGAGAAGCTTGGCTTCTTCGGCCTGGCGCTGGCTTGCGGTCTGGCCCTGGGATTCGGCGAAGTCAGCGACCGCCAGCCTGGTAATGCCTGCCTTGCGGCCCAAGCCTTCAAGGCGGGTCTGGTACTCGATGCTGAGGGTTTTTTCAGGCCCCGCCTTCAATTTCCCGATGCCCAGAACCTGGAGGTGCATGGCCTATTCGGCGCGGGGCTCTTGCGGCGAATGTTCCGACCAGAGCTTTTCAAGATTGTAGAAGCTGCGCACTTCCGGGCGGAAGAGATGGACCACAACGTCAACCGCATCGACCAGCACCCAGTCGCACTGGTCCATGCCTTCAACCCGGATATGGCGGTGTCCCGCCTCCTTGAGTTTCTCGACAAGCTGGTCGGCAATGGCGCCAACATGGCGGTTTGAGCGGCCGGAGGCCACAACCATGTTGTCGGCAATGGCGGTCTTGCCATCAAGACTGATGGCGATGATGTCCTCGGCCTTGGCATCTTCCAACTGGGCCATGACGATGCTGAGCAGCGACTGATCGGAGTAGGATTTTGGCTTATGCGTTTCGACCTTGACCGGGGCCACGGCCTTGACGGCTGGCTTTGCTTTCGGCGCGGTCTTTGGTTTTGGCACGACCTTTGGCTTCACCGGAGCCTTGGCCTTGATGACGGGCTTTTTCTTTGGCGCAGGCTTTACTTTCTTGGCGAGTTTTTTCTTGCCCTTCGGTTTCACTTTTGAGGTGGTCTTGCCGCGCAGGCCAGCGCGCGCCTTTTCGGCGAAACGGACCTTGGCCATCATGATGGTCTTGAGCTCGGCGGCGGTCTTGGGCGGACGCTTTGAAGAGGCGGCGGGTTTTGCTGCTTTCGCCGATTTCGATTTGGCGGAAGGCTTCCTGGATGGCTTTTTCAGTGTCTTATCCTTTATGGGTTCTGGCGCGTTGTTTAGAGCTTCGCGGGGACTGGTTCAAGTTTCGAATCGCGGTTGAGCTTTCGGGACGCAAGGGCATGGGGAGGAAAACCCAGGCCGGCGTCTTTTGCGTGACAAGTTTTGCCGCCTGCCCGGTTTCGACGCGCGCTGCGGCATAGCGGAGGGCCGCCCGGCTGCCCAGTGCGCGGATGGAATAGCCGGGGCGGGCCAGGGTGGCCAGGGGCAGGGCTTCGACAATATCGGTCCAATGGTGCCACTTGTGCAGATTGGCCAGGCTGTCGGCTCCCATGATCCAGATGAAGTTTGCCTGTTTCATGGTCTGGCCGAGGGCCAGCAGGGTTTCGGCGGTGTTATGGGAATTTGCTTGGCGCTCAAGATCGGTCACCACAAAACGGGGATGTTTGGCGATTACCTTGGTTAATTTCAGGCGCTCGTCATATTCGCCGGTTTCGCTGGGGTCCTTCAGGGGATTTTGTGGCGAGACCAGCCACCACACCCAGTCAAGCTGCAGACGCTTCAAGGCATAAAGGGCCACCATGTAGTGGCCGTAATGCGCCGGATTGAAGGAGCCGCCAAACAGGCCGATGCGCTGGCCGCGGCCAAAAGGCGGCGGCTTTATCATGGGCGGACTTGCCCCGAGCCACGCACCTGATATTTGAAGGTTGTGAGTTGCTCCAGGCCTACGGGCCCGCGGGCATGGAGCTTGCCGGTGGCAATGCCGATTTCGGCGCCAAAGCCGAATTCGCCTCCGTCGGCAAACTGGGTGGAGGCATTGTGCAGGACAATGGCGCTGTCGACCTCATTCAGAAATCTTTGTGCGGTTTTCTCATCCTCGGCGATAATGGCATCGGTATGCTGGGAGCCATATTTCGCGATATGGGCCATGGCCTCATCGACACCATTCACAACTGCGAGCGAGACGATGGAATCGAGATATTCGGTGGACCAATCCTCTTCGCTTGCAGGGTTCACGCGGGAGTCAGCGGCTTGCGTTTCGGCATCGCCACGCACTTCGCAGCCCGCATCAATCAGTGTGCGGATGATCGGCGCAAGGTTTGTTTCGGCGGCGGCGCGGTCAATAAGAATGGTTTCGGCGGAACCGCAGACGCCGGTGCGGCGCATCTTGGCATTGAGCACGATCCCGCGGGCCATGGCTGGATTGGCGGATTTATCGACATAGACATGGCAGATGCCTTCGAGATGGCTGAAGACGGGAACGCGGGCTTCCGCCTGCACCCGGGCCACCAGGCTTTTGCCGCCGCGCGGCACGATCAAGTCAATGGTGCCGCCGAGGCCCGACAGCATTTCACCGACGCTGGCACGATCGGTTGTCGGCGCCATCTGGATGGCGGCGGCGGGCAGGCCTGCCGCTTCGAGGCCCTGCTGCAGGGCCTCCACAATGAGGGTTGAGGATTGAAAGCCATCGGAGCCGCCGCGCAGGATGGCGGCGTTGCCGGATTTCATGCAGAGCGCGCCAGCATCGGCCGCAACATTCGGGCGGCTTTCAAAAATAATGCCGATGACGCCGATGGGTACGCGGACGCGGGAAATTTTCATGCCGTTGGGACGGGTCCATTCGCTGAGCTTGGTTCCGACGGGATCGGGCAATCCGGCGATGTTTTCAAGGCCCTTGGCCATGGCCTCAACGCGATCGGTTGTGAGGACCAGGCGATCAATGAATGAGTCCTTCAGGTCCCTGGTTTTTGCGGCTGCAACTTCGGAGGCGTTTACGGCAATGAGTTTGTTGGCGTTGGCGCGGATGGCTTTTGCCATGGCCTGCAGGGCGGCATTTTTTTGCTGTGTTGAGGCAAGGGCCAGCACGCCCGCCGCCTTGCGGGCTTTCAGGCCCAGCTCCTGCATGGGGCTAGCGCTCACCATTGGTCATCACCAGATCGTCGCGATGAATGATTTCATCACGGCCTCTATAGCCAATGGTTTGTTCGATGTCAGCGGACTTCAAGCCGGCAATGCGGGCGGCATCGCCTGAATCATAGGCGACAAGGCCGCGGGCGATCTCAAGGCCTTCCAGGGTCACCACACTCACCGTGTCGCCACGGGCAAAGGTTCCCTTCACTAGCTTGACGCCGGCGGGAAGCAGGCTTTTGCCCTTGCCCAGGGCGGTTTTGGCGCCATCATCAACGATGAGGCGGCCTACGGGCTGCAAGGTTCCGGCAATCCAGCGCTTCCTTGATTGCAAGGCTGAAATCGGGGCCAGAAACCAGGTGCAGCGTTCACCATCTGAAATGCGTTGCAGGGGATGGGCCTCATGGCCCGAGGCGATGACCATATTGCAGCCTGCACCGAGGGCAATTTTTCCCGCTTCGATTTTGGTGACCATGCCGCCGGAACCCACGCCGGAGACGGGCTTTCCCGCCATGGCTTCGATCTCGGGGGTGATTTCCTTCACTTCCGGAATGAAGGCGGCGCCCGCCTTGTCAGGCGGGGCGGAATAGAGGCCGTCGATATCCGAGAGCAGCACCAGGCAATCCGCGGACATCATGGAAGCGACGCGGGCCGCCAACCGGTCATTGTCGCCATAGCGGATTTCGGACGTTGCAACCGTGTCGTTTTCATTGATGACGGGAACAGCGCCCTGGGCGAGCAAGGTGGTGAGTGTTGCGCGGGCGTTGAGATGGCGGCGGCGTTCCTCCGTGTCGGTCAAGGTTACCAGCACCTGGGCTGCTACGATTTTTTTTGTGCGGAGGGCTTCTGACCAGGCTTGTGCAAGGGCGATCTGGCCTACGGCCGCGGCGGCCTGGCTTTCTTCGAGACGCAGTTTGCCGTTTGGAAGTCCGAGGGAACGCCTGCCCAAGGCGATAGCGCCGGATGAGACGACAATGATATCGGCGCCGCCGGCCTTGGCCTTTGCCAAGTCATCGATGAGGGTTGAAAGCCAGGCGGATTTCACGTCGCCGGTCTTGGCATCAACCAGAAGGGCTGAACCAATTTTGACGACAATGCGCTTGGCCGCTTGCAGACGCTGCTTCACGGATGCCAATCCTCGATTTCAACGCCCTGGTCCTCCTGTTTTCTCTCGGCCTTGCGGTTGGCCTGAATGACGGTGAGCAAACGCTTCATCGTGTCATCGACGTTCTTCTGGGTTGCACCGGAAATCAGGATCGGGGTTTTCTTCAGCTTCTTCTTAAAGTCGGCAAGCTTCTTCTCCAACTCCTTGTCGCTGATGGCGTCAATCTTGTTGAAGGCGATGATCTCCATCTTGCCCTCGATCTCGGGGCCGTAGTCCTTCAGTTCCTTGCGGATAACGCGGTAGGCTTTCACCGGATCGTCGCCGGTCACATCGATGAGGTGCAGCAGAACGGCGCAGCGTTCGACATGGCCGAGAAAACGCGTGCCAAGGCCCACGCCTTCATTGGCACCTTCAATGAGGCCCGGAATATCAGCGAGGACAAAGCTGTTGCCGGCGGCTTTCACCACGCCCAGCTGGGGATGCAAGGTGGTGAAGGGATAATCGGCGATCTTCGGCTTGGCGGCGGAAACGGCCGCCAGTAGCGTTGATTTTCCGGCGTTGGGCAAGCCCAGAAGCCCTGCATCGGCGATGAGTTTCAGGCGCAGCCAGATCCATCTTTCCTCGCCCTCGATGCCGGGATTGGCGTGACGCGGGGCGCGGTTGGTGGCGGACTTGAAATAATGGTTGCCGAAACCGCCATTGCCGCCGCGGGCAATGCGCACCCGGTCGCCGAGTTTGGCGAGGTCGGCGATCAGGGTTTCATTGTCGGCCTCGTAAACTTCGGTGCCGGTTGGAACCTTGAGCACGATGTCATCGGAATTGGCTCCGGCGCGCAAACGCCCCATGCCATGACCTGCGGTTCTGACCTTGAAGTGCTGCTGGTAGCGATAATCGATCAGGGTGTTGAGGCCGTCCACGGCTTCCACCCACACGTCGCCGCCATTGCCGCCGTCGCCGCCATCGGGACCGCCCATCTCGATGAATTTTTCGCGCCGGAACGATACAGCGCCCGCCCCGCCATCACCGGAGCGCACATAGATTTTTGCTTCGTCAAGAAATTTCATGGGGCCTTGTAACCGTTTGTGAGCCCCAATCCTAGGGCATATCGCAGTGCAACAATTTTTGTGCGGAGCCACATAATGGTCACATTTACCCAGTTAATCGCAACCCTTCCCCAGACATTGATGATCAGTAAAATAAAGGAGCCAGTCTATCCAAGCTTAGTTTTTGATGCGGTTATAAAAATTCAAGGATAAACATGAAAAATAGACTCATTGCAGGACTTTCGGCCGTTGTATTTGCTGCGGCTATATTCACAGTAACAGCAGAAGCTGGCACAAAATCCAAAATTAGTCTTTCTACGGAGCATGTAAAAACCATCAAGCGGCAGAAGAGTCGCAAGGCGCAAGTGACACCGGCAACGAACGACCGGGTCGTGGGCCTGATCAAGGAACTGGCGCCGCAGTACGGAGTTCCGACCTGGTTTGCGCTGCGCATCGCCAAAGTTGAATCGGGCTATAACCCCAATACGCGCGGTGCCGCCGGCGAATACGGCGTTTATCAGATGAAGTGCGCCACCGCCAAGGGCATCGGTTTTGCCGGTAACTGCGCGGAGCTGCTCAATGCCTCCACCAATATCCGGGTGGGTTTGAAACACCTGTCGATGGCGATGAAGCTCAGTGGCGGCAATCTCAAGCTGGCGGCCTCAAAGCAAAATGGCGGTTTGGGCCGCAAGAAGCTGGTTCACCGTTACGTCGCAATGGTTTTCTAAGCGTTATTTGTAATGCGTAAAACAAAAAGGAGAGGCAATGGCCTCTCCTTTTTCATTGGCTGGCAAGGGCTGCTTATTCAGCGGCCTGCAGGGGAATAACTGAGACAATCTGTTTGTTTTTCTTGGTGCCGCGGAAATTCACGGTGCCGGGAATGGTTGCAAAAATCGTGTGATCCTTACCAATGCCTACGCCGGTTCCGGGATGCCAAGTGGTGCCGCGCTGGCGGATGATGATGTTGCCTGAGATGACGCTTTCGCCACCGAAGCACTTCACACCGAGCCGCCTGCCTGCTGTATCGCGGCCGTTGCGGGATGAGCCGCCTGCTTTTTTATGGGCCATGAGGTGTTACTCCTTTTCCGTCTTGCGCTTGCGTGGCTTGGCAGGAGCCTTTTTGGGCTTTGCCTCGGCTTCGGTTGCAGGCGCAGTCGCTGCTGTTGCGGGCGCGGCTTCTACCTTGGCTTCGGGTTTCGCCTTGGCCTTGGCTGCCGGCTTGGCGCCGCCGGTGAGAATCTCCGTAATGGTCACGCTGGTCAAGTCCTGGCGGTGGCCATTGCGGCGGCGGTAATGCTTGCGCCGGCGCTTCTTGAAAATGATGATGTGGGGCCCGCGGGCCTGCTTTTCGATTTCACCGACAACGGTGGCGCCGGACAGGAAGGGAGCGCCGATATCCACGGTTCCGCCATTGGAAACCATGAGGACCTCGGTGAAATTCACCTGGTCGCCGGCGGCGCCGTCGAGCTTTTCGATGAGGATTTTATCATTGGCAGCAACACGATATTGTTTGCCGCCAGGTTTGATGACTGCGTACAGTTTATAGCCTTTTTCATTCCCCGCGCCCTTTGGCGCCGCTGTAAACTCATTAAACAGCGGGCTTTAGTACCTGATATTACAGGCTTTTTCGAGTTGCCGGAGGCAGCGCATGGACGCTTGCCGGGGTTGCCCCCGGAAGCGCTGGGCGGTTTCTAGGCAAGGAGGGGGAAAATGTCAAGGAAGGGGAAACAGCCGGCGGGAATGGGGCGGTTGAAACTCAAACAAAAATGTGCATATATATGCGCATGGAACGTGACAGCAGGAAGATTGTCAAGCGTTTGAAGGACGAAGGTTTTGAGCTGATCAGCATTGCCGGTTCGCACCATAAATTTCGTAAAGGAGCAATCACCGTGATTGTTCCGCATCCGAAGAAGGATTTACCAATGGGTACTGCAAGAGCCCTTGCCAAGCAGGCCAGATGGATTTGAGGAGAGCATTATGACTTATTATATTGGCCTCGTTCACAAGGAAAAGGACTCCGCCTTTGGGGTTCAGTTTCCAGATGTGCCCGGCTGTTTTTCCGCTTCGGATGACATGGATCATGTGGTCAGCAATGCAACTGAGGCCTTGAGCCTGTGGGCCGAGGATATGACGCCTCCGGCGCCCCGCAGCCTTGAAGACATTATTTCGGAAACGGATATCGCCGCCGATTTGGCGGGCGGTGCCTTTTTGATCTCGGTGCCGCTGACTGAAAATGACACGCGGGTTGTATCGGCCAATATCTCGATGGAGCGCGGCATGCTCAAGGCCATTGATACGGCTGCAAAGCGACGCAAGCTCACACGCTCAGCATTTCTCGCGCAAGCCGCGCGACATGAAATTAACCGCTAGCGGAGCCGATTGAGGCTTCACTATTTACTTGGCTTGCGCCAATTGCGTTTTTTCCATCAGGTCCACGAGATCATTCATGATGATGTTAAGGTCGAAATCCTTGGGCGTGTAGACGCGGGCCACGCCGAGCTGTTTCAGGACGAGGGTATCTTCCCTGGGGATGATGCCGCCCACCACAACGGGAATGTGACCCAACCCTGCCTGGCGCAGGCGGTTCATGACATCGCGGACCAGGGGGACATGACTGCCGGAAAGGACCGAGAGGCCAATGAGGGCAATTTTTTTCTCTTTCGCGGTGGCCACAATTTTTTCAGGGGTGAGGCGAATGCCGTCATAGGTGACGTCAAGCCCGCAGTCGGCGGCGCGCACGGCGATCTGCTCGGCGCCATTGGAATGGCCATCGAGGCCGGGCTTGGCCATGAGGAATTTGGGAGTCAGCCCGCGTTCAAGGGTGAGCTTCTTGACGCGGGCGCGGATGGCTTCGAGCGATTTCTGCGGGTGTTCACTCATCACCAGCAGCACCCCGGTGGGGGCGCGGAACTCGCCAAAAACCTGGCGCAGGGTTTCACCCCATTCGCCGGTGGTGACGCCTGCCTTGGCGCAGGCAATGGATGGCTCCATGATGTTGCGGCCTGCCGCGGCAGCATCGCTGAGTGCGGCAAGCGTGGCGCTCACCGCCTTTTTATCACGCGCGGCGCGCCAGGCTTTCAGTTTTTCGATTTGCCCGAATTCGACATTCTCGGAAACCGTGAGCACTTTCTCCTCATCGCCAGTGGAAAGCGGCGAGGTTTCGCTGGTGGTAAAGATGTTGACGCCTACCAGTTTGGTATCGCCGCGTTCAATGGCTTTCAAGCGCTCCGTGTTGGAGTGAACGAGAGCCTGCTTCATGTAACCGGATTCGATTGCCGGGATGACTCCACCCAATGCGAGAATTTTCTGCAGCTCGGCGCGGGCTTCGGCTTTCAAGCTCCCGACCTTGGCTTCGATCTCTTTGGAACCTTCAAAAATATCGGCGTAATCCAGCAGATCGGTTTCGTAGGCCACGATCTGCTGCATGCGGAGCGACCATTGCTGGTCCCAGGCGCGGGGCAAGCCCAGGGCTTCATTCCACGCCGGCAATTGCACAGCGCGAGCCCGGGCATTTTTTGAGAGGACCACGGCGAGCATTTCAAGGAGAATGCGGTAGACATTGTTTTCCGGCTGCTGCTCGGTGAGGCCCAGTGAATTCACCTGCACGCCATAGCGGAAGCGGCGCTGCTTCTCATCGGCAATGGCATAACGCTCGCGGCAGATTTCATCCCAGAGTTCGGTGAAGGCCCGCATCTTGCACATTTCGGTAATGAAACGGATGCCGGCATTCACAAAGAAAGACATGCGCCCCACCACGTCCGGAAAGGCTGCGGCGCTCACTTCAATTTTTGCCGCATCGAGCACGGCGATGGCGGTGGCCAGGGCATAGGCCAGTTCCTGCACTTGCGTGGCGCCTGCTTCCTGCAAATGATAGGAGCAGACATTCATGGGATTCCATTTCGGCAGTTCGCTTGCCGAAAATGAAATCGTGTCGGTGGTGAGTTTCACTGAGGGCTGGGGCGGGAACACATGGGTGCCGCGCGAGAGATATTCCTTGATGATGTCGTTTTGGGTTGTGCCGGACAGTTGGTTGCGCGGAATGCCCTGCTCATCGGCCACGGCCACATACATCGCGAGGAGCCAGGCGGCAGTGGC
>JBBQNU010000112.1:0-10582 GCA_038330285.1 Hyphomicrobiales bacterium
GTTTCAACCAGCGAAATCGACATCGATGTCGACGTTAGCAAGGCAGATTTTGTGTTCATGTTTGACCGCCGCCTAATCACCCAGGCCGTCACCAATCTTGTGAAGAATGCCAGCGAGGCAATCGATGGCCGAACCCTTACCGAAAACATCGAAAAAGGCCATGTGCAGGTGGAAGCCGGCATTGAGCATGACGTGCCCTTCATCCGCGTAACCGACAATGGCGTGGGCCTGCCGAAGGAAAACCGCAATCGCCTGGCGGAACCCTACATGACCACGCGCGAGAAGGGCACCGGCCTCGGCCTCGCAATCGTCAAGCGCATAATGGAAGAGCACGGCGGCCGCTTGCGCCTGCAGGACGCGCCCTCCGGCAGGGGTGCCCAGGTTACTCTGGAATTTTCCCGCCTTCCCGAACCTCTTTTGATTTCCGTTGAGTGAGTTGAGAAATGGCTGCTGACATTTTGATTGTTGATGACGAGGCCGACATCCGCGAACTGATCGCCGGCATTCTGCAGGACGAGGGCTACGAAACCCGCCTTGCCCATAACAGCGACGCCGCGCTGACTGAAGTCAATCAGCGCCGCCCTTCGCTTATTATTCTGGACATATGGCTGCAGGGCTCAAAACTCGACGGCCTCGATCTCCTTCAGGTTATCAAGGAGCAGCATCAGGACGTGCCCGTTGTCATCATTTCCGGCCACGGCAATATTGAAACGGCTGTCGCGGCCATCAAACGCGGCGCCTATGAGTATATCGAGAAGCCTTTCAATGCCGACAGGCTGCTGCTGGTCGTGGGGAGGGCTCTCGAAACCAGCCGCTTGAAGCGTGAAAATGAATCCCTCAAAGGCCGCGCTGGTGCCGATTCAGAATTGCACGGCTCTTCTGTTGCCATGCGCCAGTTGCGGCAACTCCTCAAGAAAATCGCACCTGCAAACAGCCGGGTGTTGATCAGCGGCGACATGGGTACCGGCAAGGAGCTGACCGCCCGCATGCTCCATGCCCTGTCCACCCGCGCCGATGGCCCCTTCGTCATCGTGAGTGCCGCCACCATGGCGCCCGAGCGCATGGAGGAGGAACTCTTCGGCATTGAAGCCGCACCTGGCATCGAACAAAGAGTAGGGGCCCTGGAAGAAGCCCATGGCGGTACCCTGTTCATAGATGAGGTGGCCGACATGCCGGTCGTTACGCAAGGCAAGGTCCTCAGGGTTCTTCTCGACCAGACATTCCAGCGTGTGGGCGGCGCGAAGAAAGTGCGTGTCGACGTCCGTATCGTATCCACCACCAGCCGTGATCTTGTTGCCCTCATTGCCGAAAACAAGTTCCGGGAAGACCTGTACCATCGCCTTGGCGTGGTTCCGGTGCGCGTTCCAAGCCTCAGTGAACGGCGCGAAGACATTCCCGAACTGATTGACTATTTCGCCAAAACCTATTCCGCCGTGGCGGGCCAGCCGCTCCGCCGCATTGCCAATGACGCCATTGCTGTTATGCAGACGCGCCATTGGACCGGCAATGTCCGTGAGCTCAAGAACAATGTCGAGCGCATCATGATCCTGGCCAGCGGCGATCCGCAAAGCGAAATCACCGCCGCCATGCTGCCCTCCGATGTGGGAACCACGAACGGCGAAAGCGGGATGTTCTCTGGCGAGCACCTTCTCACCTTGCCGCTGCGCGAGGCGAGGGAAGCCTTTGAGCGCGATTATGTGGCGGCCCAGCTTTCACGCTTTGGCGGGAATATATCGAGAACTTCGGTGTTTATCGGCATGGAACGCTCCGCTTTACATAGGAAAATCAAGCTCTTGGGCTTGATCAGCAAGGGGGAAGAGGAAGTGACCTAGCGGTTTGGCCCATTCCGCATTATGTGATAGCTTGAATTCAAGGTGGATAAGCGTTGGCCTCCAAAAACAGAGAAAAGAATATGGCACAAGAAAAACCGCAAAACCTGCAAGATACCTTCCTGAACCATGTGCGTAAGCAAAAAGTCCCCGTGACTGTATTCCTTGTCAACGGCGTCAAGTTGCAGGGCATTGTCACATGGTTCGACAATTTCTGCCTGCTGCTGCGCCGCGATGGCATGTCGCAGCTCGTCTACAAGCACGCCATTTCAACCATCATGCCGGGCGGGCCCATAACCCTGTTTGACGAAGAAAGCGGCGGCGCGTGAAGTCCAAAAAGCACGCGAAATCAGGTGCCGGCGTAGATTTCCAGATTGAAGGCCCAGAGCTTACCCGCGCGATGGTGGTTCATGTCGAGCGCAAGAGCCGGGCTGAAAGCAAGGCAACGGACAGGGATGCGCAAAGCAAGCTCGCCGAAGCCATTGGCCTGGCCGAAGCCATCGATCTCGACATCGTCGACACCATGGTGGCGCCGCTTCTGGCGCCCAAGCCCGCCACCTATATCGGCTCCGGCAAGGTGGCCGAAATCGCCAAGCGTGTGGACGATGCGGAAGCCGAGCTTGTGGTCGTCAATGCCCAGCTTTCCCCTGTCCAGCAGCGCAATCTGGAAACCGAATGGAAGGCCAAGGTGCTGGACCGCACCGGCCTCATCCTGGAAATCTTCGGCCGCCGGGCCAGCACGAAGGAGGGCATCCTTCAGGTCGAACTTGCCCATCTCAATTACCAGAAAAGCCGGCTCGTGCGCTCATGGACCCATTTGGAGCGCCAGCGCGGCGGCTTCGGATTCATCGGCGGCCCAGGCGAAAGCCAGCTTGAAATGGACCGCCGCCTGATTCAGGAGCGCATTTCCAAGATCAAGGGCGAGCTTGAAACCGTTGTCAAAACTCGCGATCTGCACCGCAAGGGCAGGGAGCGCGTACCTTTTCCGATTGTCGCCCTGGTGGGCTACACCAACGCCGGAAAATCCACCCTCTTCAATAAGCTCACTTCGGCGAATGTGCTCGCCAAGGATCTGCTCTTCGCAACTCTTGATCCGACCATGCGCAATCTCGCGCTGCCGAGCGGCCGCACGATTATCCTGTCCGACACAGTTGGATTCATCTCCGAACTTCCCACCACACTGATCGCCTCGTTCCGCGCTACGCTGGAGGAGGTGCTCACCGCCGATATCATCCTTCACGTGCGCGACGTCAGCCATGATGAAACCGAAGCCCAGAGCCACGACGTGAACCTCGTCCTTGAAGAGCTTGGCATCCATGAGGAGCGCCGCAGCCAGATCATCGAAGTGTGGAACAAGGCCGATCTTCTCGATCCGCTTGCACTGGCAACCAGAGAAGCCCAGGCCCAGCGCCGTGACGATTGCGTGCTGGTGTCATCCCTTGATGGCCAGGGCATTGATGAGCTTCTGGAAAAAATTGAAAAGCGTCTGGCGAAGAAAAGCACCGTCTATGAAATCACGGTTGACGCTGCTGACGGCAAAGGCATGGCTTGGCTGCATCAGCGCGGCGAGGTTCTGGCGCGCAAAGCCTATGCCGATGGCCGCACCAAATTGTCTGTCAGGTTTGATGCCGATACGGCAGGGCAGGCCCAGTCAAAATTCGGCAAGGCCATGAAGGCCAAGTCCTAGCCCAAATGCTTCTCGAAGTCCTTGGCCGCGTTCCATAGCGCGTCCATTTCGTCCAGGTTTGAATCCTGCGGAGTCTTGCCGCGCTTTTCCAGCTCTAGTTCAATGTGCCGGAACCTGCGTGCAAACTTGGCATTGGTTGCCCGCAGCGCCTCTTCCGGGTCAATGCCCAGGTGCCGCGCCACATTGGCCAGTGCAAACAGCAGGTCGCCGAACTCGGCGGCTTTCTCGGCTTCAGGAGCCGCACGGAATTCGGCGATCTCCTCGGAAATCTTGTCATAGACATTGTCGACGCTCGGCCAGTCGAAGCCCACCCGGGCGGCCTTGGCCTGAAGCTTCAGGGCACGGGTCAAACCGGGCAGGGCTAGCGGCACCGCAGCCAGCAATCCCTCCGGCGGCGCCTTGGCCCGCTCATTGGCCTTCAAGTCCTCCCAGAAGCCCTTGGCGAGCGTGGCGGACTTCGCCGCCTCATCGCCGAACATATGCGGGTGCCGCCGCACCATCTTGGAGTTGATGGCCTCCAGTACGTCATCGAAAGTAAAGGCGCCTTCCTCGGCGGCGAGTTGCGCATGATAGACACTTTGCAAAAGCAGATCGCCAAGCTCCTCACACAGGTCGGCCCGGTTGCCGCGCGCAATCGCGTCCTGCACCTCATAGGCTTCCTCGATGGTGTAGGGCGCTATGGTCTCGAAGCTCTGTTCCAAATCCCACGGGCAGCCCGTCACAGGCGTGCGCAGGGCTTGCATGATGACAAGCAGCGTTTCAATGCGCCGAGGGTCCATCTGGGCCGGATCAGTTGTCATATTCCTCCATTCGCATAATATATATTATGGAATATTTTGAACTAGGTATCGAGATGCGCCATGGCGGGATAATTTGCCCCCATCAAAGGCTTGCCCCAATACCCTCATCACCTGGGCAAAGCCTGCTTCGGCCACGTCTTGGTTGCGCAGACGGCAACCTTATTGTAGTCCTTGTCCCACTCCATGCGCTGGCAATCGAACCAGTACGGCGTCTGCGCGGCCCACGCCGTACTGCCGAACTTGCTTTTCAAAAGCTGCTGGGCGGTCTCTGAATAAGCCCGATGGCGGCCGTGCCAGTTGCAGCCATATCGAGTGGTCTTGACCGCCAGCGCCAACGCCTCCGGAGCCCCGTCATCGCCCTTGCTGGCCTTGCCACAGCGGATGGCCGACTGGCTCAGCAGCCGCGGCGCGCTGGGCATGCTTGCGAGCGCTGCCACTTCTTTCCAGTTCACCGCCTTGATCATCGGATGCTGCCTCAGCAGACCATCCATTTTGGCGGTCAGGCTGTCGCGTAACTTCTGGTCATAAACGCCCGTGAGGCCACGATAGCTGTAGTCGTCGCCGTCAATCATGCCGGCATTGTTCTTGATATCCGTGCGCAACCCAGCAAGCTGCCGGTCGGTTTCCAGCGGGCACCACCAGTTGCGGTCATTGTGATCGCCGGAGCTTACGTCAGTCCAGTCGTCGACGTTTTCCATCGGCGACCAAAGCTCTGGTGCGTTAACCAAAATCCCGAGGCGGGGGCTCCGCAATACCAATAACAGCCGCTGCCGTTCAGGCCTGAGTTTTTGGAATTCCGCCGCAATCTTGTCAGCGCTTTCCTTGAGCTTCGGATTGGCTGCATAGAGCTTGCCGGTTTCGGTCGACGTTGGCGTACCGCCACGCGCATAGCCCCGCGTCCATGCAACGCGTGTCAGCAAGGCTTTCTGGTCGCCCGAAAACATTGGATCATCGGCAAGCGCCCACAGGGTTTTGGCCGGCAGGAAATTCAGGATCGGATTGGCCGTCTTCTGGCTGTTCTGGGTCAAGGCTGCTTTCCAGTGGGTCTGGTCCTCAGCCACCCATCCCATGAAATTGGCGAAGCCGTCCGTTACACCCGGAGTCATGCTCGCAGGCAAAGCAGACATATAAGCAGGCGTCAGAAGCTTGTCACGCATATTGCGGCCTTCCGCAGCCATGCCCTGCCCCAACAGATACTGTCCAAGCTTCTGCAAGACATTGTACTGGTAGAAAGATGATGCCTTGAGCGGCAGCTTGCCAAGTTCGTCATAGGCCTGGTCAAAATGTCCCGTCGCCGCCGAAACGCGCACGGCCTGTGCCAGATAGGTGCCGAGCGCTGCAGTTTCAGGCGCATCCCCGCAGGATTTCTGCGCCGCATCAAAGGCCCCATGCACCTTGCCCCACAGCGCCTCACGCGTGGCGTCATCGAGCTTGGCGCGCAACGTGTTCAATACATCCAATGGCAGCACAGGGACCTGTGCACCGCTTGGCGTCACCGCCAGCACCTTATCGAGATAGCTCGCGGTGCGCTGCTGCCACTTGTCGCCCACCAGCGACCACGGCGCGGCGTCATAATTTTCCTGCAGCGTTTGCCCTGCCATCATCCATAGCGCCATGGGCCGCTGCCGAGAAGCATCCAAAATCGCTTTCGAGATTGTGGGATTCTCTGGCAGGGTTCCGCTCAGCCACCAGTCATCGCGCTTGCCACGGATGCCGGCGTAATCAATGTCATTGAGCGCCCGGCCATAATCAGCCTTCAGCTTGTCCGAAGCGAGGATGTCCTTCGTCGGCGTCTCGATAACTTTGATGGAGTCGTCAATCAGTGCGGTCCATCCCGCCGACGTGTCTTCAAGATTTGCGATATAGCCGAGAAGCTCTTGGGTAATACCGTGGACGGAGGCAAGCGTTGGATCGGTCAGAATGGTATTTGCCTCGGCACGGGCGGCTGCAACATCCTTTGAATTCGCCATGAGGTTGGCAATGTTGTAACGCGCTGCCGCCTTGTGCGGTGAATCCGTGGCAGCAATGGCGCGGAACAGTTCGATGGCTTTTGGCTTGTCCTTGTAGAAAACAATCGTTGCCTCCTGGTAGGCCCGGTCCTCAGCCTGCATTGTGGGATGCGCTGGATCAGCTTCAATGGGTTCCGGCAGCGCGACGTCCATCGTGTCAGGGTTGCTGCACACCTGCAGGACTTTTCCCTGAACCTTCAGCCACTGCTGCACATAGGGATTGTCTTTCCCCAGCGCCGCAATGCGGCTTTGCAGAACTTGCAGAGGATAGCCGATGCGGCAGTCATACCCCATTTCCTGCACCGCCTGCCCCGCAGGCAAGATTGCCGCCACCAGCTTCTTCCACCCATCCTGATTCTGCCAGGTGTCGGAACCACTGTAGGAAGGCTCTATCATCGGATCACCGAGGCCGTTCAGCACACGCCAGGTGCGGGCACTGAAAGGATTGCTGGCATAGGTATCAATCATCGCTGACAGCTTGGCCGGATCGCAGGTTTCCTGCGCCGTAGCCGAACTTGAAAAGAGTAATAAGGCACTGAGAGCGGCAACGGCTTTGGTGTTCATTTAAGGTCCCCAGGAATCACAACAGCAGTTTAAGCCCGTCATAGGCCGGTTCAACGCCCGCTGGAAGCTCCGCCCGCAGCGTATCATAATCCATGTCGACATGCATATTAGTCAGAACCGCCCGCCGCGGCTTGAAGCGGGCAATGGCCCGCAGTGTGTCATCCAGGCAGAAATGGCTGGGATGAGGAGTACGCTTCAGAGCATCGACGATCCACAGGTTCAGGTCCGAGAGATAGGGCACGCTCGCATCTGGAACGCCATTGAGGTCCGGCGTATAGGCCGTCTTGCCGAAACGGAATCCAAGCGCATCAATATTGCCATGATTGACCACAAAAGGGGTTGCGGAAATGGTCCCGCCTGCCCCCGCTATGGCCACAACTTGGCCCGGCACCATGAGGTTTGGCATCACAACGGGAGGATAGTCGCTCCCCGGTGCCGTTTCGAAGCAATAGGCAAATCGCCGCTTGAGCATCGCAATTGTCGGCTCGTCGGCCCAGATCGGCACACGCCGCCGCTGCCGGAGAAAGAATCCGCGCAGCTCGTCAATGCCATGGGTATGATCCGCATGTTCATGGCTGAAACAAACCCCGTCGATTTCGCCCACCCCGGCGCCAAGCATCTGCTCGCGTAAATCCGGCGAGGTGTCGACCAGCAGGCGCGTTACACCGGAACCTTCGGTTTTCTCCAGCAGGATGGAGCAACGCAGCCGCCGGTTCTTGGGATTGGCGGGGTCGCACAGCCCCCAATCGCCACCGATGCGGGGAACGCCGCCCGAAGAGCCGCAGCCCAGTATGGTCAGCGTCACCGTCATGCAAAGCGGTCCGGCCGTCGAATTTTGGAAAACAGCCGGAAGAAATTGTCATTCGTCGCCTGTGCCATAACCTGAGGTGTCACGCCTTTTACTGCCGCCAGTTGCTCAAGAGTTTTGATGACAAAGGCCGGTTCATTGGATTTGCCGCGATGCGGAACCGGCGCCAGATAGGGGGAATCCGTTTCCACCAGCAGCCTGTCCATCGGTACTTCGGCCGCCACAACTCGCAAGTTCTCAGCACTCTTGTAGGTAAGGATGCCTGAGAAGGAAACATAGGCGCCAAGCGCCAGCCCGCGCTGGGCGAGTTCCATGGAAGACGTGAAACAATGGAGTAACGCCTTGAACGCGCCCTGCTTCATCTCGTCTTCCAGAATGCTTGCCACATCGGCATCCGCCTCGCGCGCATGGATCACCAGCGGCAGGCCCGTCTCCCGCGCCGCTGCAATGTGGGTGCGAAAACCCTGAGCCTGCGCCTCCCTTGGGCTCACGTCATAGTGGTAATCCAGCCCCGCCTCGCCAATCCCCACCACCTTCGGATGCTTGGCAAGCTCGACAAGCTCTGCAACTCCGACATCAAGTTCCTCGTGCGCATGGTGCGGATGGGTTCCCACCGTGCAGAAAACATTGGTGTTGTCCTCGGCAATGCGCAGCAGCCGTTCGAATCTCTTGACCTGCGTGCCAATGGAAACCACAAGCCCCACGCCCGCCGCTTCCGCATTAGCCAAGACTTCCGGAAGGCGCTCCGTCAGTCCTTCGTAATCAAGATGACAGTGGCTATCGACGACAAGAAAGCTCAATTCTTTGCCGGGGCTTCCCCCTCCTCCACATAGCGCGGAAAAATCGGCTGAGGCGCAGGCAATGTCACGCCCGAAACCATCCGCTTCGGCAAGTCCGTAAAGCCCCGCGCGCTCACACCCAGAAGATCAAGCAGTTTCGCTGCCGATTGCGGCACATAAGGCTGGATCAGAATGCCAACGATGCGCAACACTTCCGCCGTCACATACAGCACCGTTCCCATCCGCGCCGGATCAGTCTTTCTCAAAGCCCATGGCTCCTGCCCGGCAAAATAGCGGTTCGTGTCGGCCACCACTTTCCAAATCGTGTCGAGCGCCCGGCTGATCGCGAAATCCGAATGATGCACGCGCACCTCCGTCAGCAACGCATCGGCGCTGGCAAGAATCTCCTTGTCCGCATCGGTCAACGCCCCGGAGACCGGAACCTTGCCATCACTGTTCTTGGCGATCATCGAAAGCGAGCGCTGCGCCAAGTTGCCGAGATCGTTGGAAAGATCCGCATTCATCCGCGCCACGATGGCTTCATGGCTGTAGTTGCCATCCTGGCCGAAGGGGACTTCGCGCATGAAGAAATAGCGCACCGGATCAACTCCATAGTTTGTCACGAGATCGGCAGGCGCCACCACATTGCCCACCGACTTCGACATTTTCTCGCCGCGGCTGAATAGGAAGCCATGCACCACAATCTGCTTCGGCACCGGCAACTTTGCCGACATCAAGAACGCCGGCCAGTAAATCGCATGGAAGCGTGTGATGTCCTTGCCGATCACATGAGCGCTCGCCGGCCAGAACTTCGCCCTGGCGGCCTTGGCATCGGGATAGCCTGTGGCCGTAATATAGTTGGTGAGCGCATCCACCCAAACATACATCACATGCTTGGGATTGCCCGGAACCGGAATGCCCCAGTCAAAGGTCGTGCGGCTGATTGAAAGGTCATTCAGCCCGCGTTTGACGAAGGCCACGATCTCGTTCTTGTATTTCTCCGGCACGATAAAATCCGGGTGTGCCTCATAGTAGTCGAGCAACGGCTTGGCATAGGCCGAGAGCTTGAAGAAATAGCTTTCCTCTTCCACCCACTCCACCGGCGTTCCGGTCTTGGTGGAATACTTCTTGCCCTCGCGGTCCTCGATCTCGTCTTCGTCGTAATAGGCCTCGTCGCGCACCGAATACCAGCCGGAATACTTCGACAGATAGATGTCGCCATTGGCCTCCATCCGCTTCCATATTTCTTGCACCGCCTCGCGGTGCCGCGCCGAGGTAGTGCGGACGATGTCGTCGGCCCGTGCGTTCAGCAGGTCGCCCATCTCTTCGAATTGCGCCGCTGTGCGGTCGGCCAGCGCCAGCGGCGTCAAGCCTTCGCGCGCCGCCGTCTGCTGCATCTTCTGCCCGTGCTCATCCATGCCCGTCACAAACAGCACGTCGGCCCCGTCCAACCGGGCAAACCTGGCCATCACATCAGTGGCAATGCGCTCATAGGCATGGCCGATGTGGGGTGCCCCGTTGGCATAGGGAATGGCGGTCGTAATAAGGTAGTTCTGCTGTTGCATGAGGTCCGTGACTTTAACTGGGATTAGGCCGTCTTCATGGCCTCGTTGATCAACGACAAAGCGTTAATAACGGCCTGACGTCTATCAAGATTTAGGGCATTTGTCTGCCGAATGGAATGGCCTATTGCCACATGGGCCTCGGCCCAGCCCAAGCCGCCGCCGGCAAGCCCGGCCTTCCGCGCCTGTGATCCGATCCACCCGTCGAGCAGGTTGAAAAACACCTCAAAATCATCCGCCGTGCTCGTCCGGCTGCCGAAGCGATTACCGAATTCAACCAATGAGGCCGAACTCATCCGTCCTGCGTTCAGGAATGCGGCAAAGGATTTCGCCCCCGCCGAGTGCAGAAGTTCCAGCCCCCTGCCCGGGCTCCCGCCCGAAAGCTTCACCGCAATCTCCAGCGCTTCGCGCTCCGGCGGTTCCTCCAGCGGCAGTTCAAAAATAACCCGCTTCGTATCGCCCTGCGAAAGCGGCTGCAGGTCAATCCGCATGCAGCGCGAGCGGATGGTCGGCAGCAGTCGTCCCGGCTGGTTACACACCAGAA
>JBBQNU010000113.1:0-10470 GCA_038330285.1 Hyphomicrobiales bacterium
CTTGCCCATGAGCGGCACCATGATGGCGCGGGGGATTCCGTCATTGGCGGCGGGCATGGGCTTCACCTTGCCAAGGCTTCCCTGAATGACATTGGGCGAGAAGCCGGATTTCTTGGACGTAAGGCTTGGCGAATGGGATTCGGGAAGCTTGATTACCTCCAGGGCGCGGGCACGGTTGGCCATGCGCTTCAAAAAGCCCCGCTCTTCCAGAGCCACAATCAGGCGGTGCACGCCGGACTTCGACTGGAGGTTTAGGGCATCCTTCATTTCCTCGAAAGAGGGCGGAACCCCTTCTTCCTTCAGGCGCTCATTGATGAAAAGCAGCAGTTCGAGTTGTTTGCGGGTGAGCATCGTGGATCGCTTTCGTTGCAGGGGTCGGAATCGGAACAAACCTGCAACATCTATACAGGTTCCGGTTTAGTTCTGCAACTGTTTACTTTTTGTGGCGGCTAAAAGTCCAGGTTCAGGATGTGAACGAGGTCGCCGGGGCTGGCGCTGGGGGCGTTGGGTGGGCGGATGATGAGGCAGTGGGCATCCCGGAAGGTGCGCTGCATGGATGAGTCCTGCTTGCCATAAGGGGTCGCGGTGCGGGACCCATCGGAGGCGATTTCTAGTTTTGCGCGAACGTAATCCTGGCGGCTGTCGTTGGCGGTCATGGCAGTGCCCAGACGGGCCATCGGTACTTTTTCGTCTGCCGGCAGGCCTTGCAGGCAATCGAGCAGGGGTTTGAGAAACAACCTGGCGCAGACCAAGGCGGAGACCGGATTTCCTGGCAGGCCCAAAACATGCTGCTTGCCCTTGCGGCCATACATGAAGGGCTTGCCCGGTCGCATGGCTATTTTCCAGAAATCAATCTTCACGCCAGTATTTTTCAAGGCCCCATGGATGAAATCGTGATCGCCGACCGAAGCACCACCAGTGGTGACGAGGATATCGGCCTTGGACATTTTGAGAATGGCCCGCTCGGTGGCTTTGAGATCATCCCGGACAATTCCGCAATTGATGACTTTTGCGCCCAGGCTTTCGGCCATAGCGGAGAGGGCGTTGCTATTGGATGAGACGATCTGATCGGGGCTCGGCTTCCCTCCCGGCAGAACCAGTTCATCACCGGTGGCAATGACAGCCACGACCGGCCTTTTCCGCACACTGATGATATCGCAATTCATTGCGGCGGCGAGGCCAATGTCGCGGGCGTTCAAGCGGATGGCGGCGGGCAGAAGGGTTTCACCTTTCCGGAAGTCCAAACCACGGGGACGGATGTTCTGGGCGGCGCGGGCGGCCTGCAAAATGGTGACGATCCTGCCGCTGGCTTCGGTGTTTTCCTGAATAACGATGGCGTCAGCGGATTCCGGCACAGGCGCACCGGTAAAAATTCGAATGGCTTGGCCCGCTTTCAGCTTGCCGTTGAACGCATGGCCGGCGGCGGAGGTGCCGATAACTGTGAGCTCCGTGGCGTTGTCTTCGGAACGCACCGCGTAACCATCCATGGCGGAGGAATTGAAAGGTGGCTGATCGCGTTTGGCCCTTAAGGGTCTTGACAGCACGCGGCCTAGGGCCTGTGCAAGGGGAACATTCTCCGGCGCAAGCGGCTTCACATTTGAAAGGATGCGGGCGCGGGCCTCGTCGACGAGCATCAGGGCCATGGCTATTCCGCCGTAAAGATGCCGGACTTGCCGCCGGATTTTTCGGTGAGGCGGAGGTCGGTGATTTTCATGCCACGGTCGACGGCCTTGCACATGTCGTAGAGGGTAAGAGCAGCAACGGAGCAGGCGATGAGGGCTTCCATTTCGACGCCGGTTTTTCCTTCAACCCTGACGGTGGCGCTGACTGCGATGGAGCTGGTTTTTTCATTGGCCAGGAAATCAACGGATACCTTGGTGATGAGCAGGGGATGGCAGAGCGGAATGAGTTCATGGGCCTTCTTGGCGGCCATGATCCCGGCAATGCGGGCGGTGGCGAGCACGTCACCTTTTTTTGCGGTGCCGCCGAGGATGAGCGCGAGGGTTTCGGGCAACATCAGAACTTGCGCCTTGGCGGTGGCCGAGCGCGAGGTGACGTGCTTGTCCGAAACATCCACCATGTGGGCGTTTCCCTTGGCATCAAGGTGGGTGAGCTTGTTCATGGCTTGGTGAGTATAGCACGGGTTGCAGCGGCCACATCATCCTGCCGCATGAGGCTTTCGCCGATGAGGAAGGTGTTCACTCCGGCGGACGAAAGCTTCGCTAAATCCTGCGGTTTGAACAGGCCGCTTTCGCCAATGATCAAGCGGTCTTTTGGGATGCGTGGGGCGAGCGTCATTGTGGTTTCAAGGGTTGTCTCAAAGGTATGAAGATTGCGGTTGTTTATGCCAATGAGCGGCGACGACAATTTCAAGGCCCGGTCGAGCTCAAGTTGGTCATGGACCTCGATGAGAACATCGAGGTTCCAATCCTTCGCCGCGGCTTCGAGTTCACGGGCAAGGCCATCGTCGATCATTGCCAGGATCAGCAGTATGCAATCGGCGCCCCAGGCCCGCGCTTCCAGCACCTGATAGGGGTCAAGCATGAAATCCTTGCGGAGGGCAGGCAGGGAACAGGCGGCGCGGGCCAGCGTCAGGAATTCCGGCGCGCCCTGGAATGATGGCGTGTCGGTGAGCACGGAAAGGCACACTGCCCCGCCTTGCACGTAGGCCTTGGCGAGCTCGGGCGGATTGAAATGTTCGCGGATGAGGCCCTTGGAGGGACTGGCCTTCTTGATTTCAGCAATCAGCGCCCATTGACCTGCGGCGATTTTGTTTTGAAGCGCTGTGTGAAAGCTGCGCACGGGTGGGGCGTGTTTGGCAAGAGATTCAAGCTGGGCAGGGGGAATGGCTCTTTTGGCCCTGGCCACTTCGTCTCGCTTATAGGCGGCTATTTTATCAAGGATGGTGGCCATCAGGAATTTGAAACCTTGATCAGCTTGTCGTGGGCCTTGAGCGCGGCGCCGCTGTCAATGGCTTGCTCGGCCAATCGCACGCCTTCGGCATAGACCTTGACCTTGCTGTCAATGAGAAGTGCGGCACCAGTGGTCATCACGACGGCATCGCGGAAGGCGGTTTTTTCACCCTGCAAAACACCCCGCAAGGCGGCGGCATTTTGGGCTGCATCGCCACCTTTCAGGTCTTCAAGTTTGGAGCGCTTGATGCCAACGGTTTCCGGCGTGACTTCAAAGCTAGTGATTTTTCCGTCTTTCAACTCTGAAATCCAGGTGGTGCCGGTGGGCACAATCTCGTCAAGCCCGCCTTCGCCATGGCAGATCCAGCAGGCTTCGCTTCCGAGGTTCTTTAGGACATGGCTCAAAGGTTCGACCCAAGCTTTTGAAAATACCCCGGTAATTTGTTTTTTTACGCCCGCCGGATTGGACAGGGGGCCGAGCAAATTGAAAATGGTGCGGGTGCCGAGTTCAACGCGGGTTGGGCCCACATATTTCATGGAGGAATGATGGGCCGGAGCAAACATGAAGCCGACCCCTGCCTCGGCAATGCATTCGCCAATCTTTTCTGGGGTGAGATCAATTTTCACGCCAAGCGCCGTGAGAACGTCCGCCGAGCCCGATTTTGACGACAGTGCGCGATTGCCGTGCTTGGCCACTTTCAGGCCAGCGCCGGCGGCCACAATGGCCGCACAGGTTGAAATGTTATAGGAGCCGGAGGCGTCGCCGCCGGTTCCGACGATATCGATGGCGCCCGGTGGAGCGATCACGCGGATCATTTTCTCCCGCATGATTTCCACGGCCCCGGTGATCTCGTCCACGCTTTCACCCCGCACCCGCAGCGCCACAAGCAGCCCTGCGATTTGTGATGGCGTGGCGTCCCCTGACATCATGATGCCGAATGCGGTTCTGGCCTCGTCACGGGTGAGCGGTTTTCCGTCGGCGGCCTTGGCGATGATCGGTTTGAGGTCTGACATCAGCGCACCTTTGCCAATCCGAGGAAGTTCTTGAGCAGGGCATGGCCGTGCTGCGAGGCGATGCTTTCCGGGTGAAACTGCACGCCATGCACATTGAGCGTTTTATGCTGGAGGCCCATGATCAGTCCATCGGTTTCCGCAGTGATTTCGAAACAGTCGGGAAGCCCCTCCTTTTCAACCACGAGCGAGTGATAGCGGGTGGCTTCAAAGTCCTTTGGGATATCCTTGAACACGCCCTTGCCGCCGTGGTGAACGGTGGAGAGCTTGCCGTGCATCAGTTTCGGGGCGCGCACCACCTTGCCGCCAAAGGCCTGGCCGATAGCCTGCAGGCCAAGACAGACGCCGAAGATGGGAATGGAGGCGGAGGCTTTTTCAATCAGCTCCAGGCAAATTCCTGCTTCATTTGGTGTTTTAGGTCCGGGCGACAGCACAATCGCCTGCGGCTTTGCGGAGATGACCTGGCCGACGCTGATCTTGTCATTGCGGTGAACCACGGTTTCAACACCGAGGTCGCCCAAATAGTGGAACAGGTTGTAGGTGAAGCTGTCGTAGTTATCGATGAGAATGATCATTGGGCCCTCCCGGCTCGGCCGGCAAAGCGCACGGCCTCATCGGCGGCGCGGAACAGGGCCTTGGCCTTGTTCACACATTCCTGATGTTCATTCTCCGGCACGCTGTCGGCCACGATGCCGGCACCGGCCTGCACATACATCTTGCCGTCCTTGACGATGGCGGTGCGCAGCACAATGCAGGTGTCCATCTCGCCATCGGCGGAGAAATAGCCGACGCAACCGCCGTAGACGCCGCGCTTGTGTTTTTCCAGCTCGTCAATGATTTCCATGGCACGCACCTTGGGAGCGCCGGACACGGTGCCTGCCGGAAAGCCGGCGCACAGGGCGTCAATGACATCATATTTTTTGGACAAGGCGCCTTCGACATTGGAAACGATGTGCATGACGTGGCTGTAGTTTTCGATGATGAACTGGTCGGTCACCTTGATCGAACCAATTTCCGCAACCCGGCCCACGTCATTGCGGCCGAGGTCAAGGAGCATCAGGTGTTCGGCCCGCTCCTTGGGATCAGCCAATAATTCCGCGGCCAACGCACGATCCTCGGACGGCGTTTCCCCCCGCCTGCGGGTTCCGGCGATGGGCCTGATCGAGACCTTGCCGTCGCGCACGCGGACGAGGATTTCAGGGCTGGAGCCAATGACCGCGAACTGATCGAAATTGAGGTAATAGAGGAAGGGCGACGGGTTCACCCGGCGCAGGGAACGATAGAGGGCGAAGGGTGGCAAGGCGAAGTTTGCCTCAAAGCGCTGGGACAGGACAACCTGGAAGATGTCGCCAGCCGTTATGTAGTCCTTGGCCCTGGCAATCATGCCAGCATATTCCTGCGGCGTGGTATTGGATGCTGCGGCCATGATTGGGGGGGCTTCGACGTCCTGAGAGGTCAAGTGATCGAGCGGGCGATCCAGCGCATCGACAACTTCGGAGATGCGCTCTTGCGCGCGCGCATAGGCAGCCTTTGGCGACACGCCTTTTTCAGCGTAAACCGGCGAGGTAACGGTCACCTCATCGCGGACGCTGTCAAAGATTGCCATCACCGTCGGGCGGATCATCATGCCATCGGGCAGGCCCAGCGTATCGGGATTTGGCTCAGGCAAATCCTCCATCAGGCGCACCATGTCATAGCCAACATAGCCAAAGATGCCGGCCGCCATGGGCGGCGCATCGGGGCCGAGCGGAATGCGGCTTTCGGCAAGCAGCCCGCGAAGCGATTCAAGCGGGGCAAGCCTGATTGGTTCAAAGGGACCATCGGTGTTGTGCAGGGCCTTGCGGTTGATCGACGCTTCGCTGCCCGCAACCTTCCAGATCATGTCAGGGTTCATGCCGATGATGGAATAACGCCCGCGCACCGCGCCACCTTCGACAGATTCAAGCAGGAATGAGTATTTGGCGTTGCGCGTCAGCTTCAGCATGGCCGAAACCGGCGTTTCGAGATCGGCGACAAGGCGGGTTGAAACGATTTGCGCCTCGCCTTTTTCGTAGGCGGCGGCGAAGTGATCGTAGTCGGGAGATATTGGCATTTGCGTTACTCTGGAATGGGTTGTCAGGGGGTAGCGTTGGGACTTCCTGAAACCTGTTGCCAGAGTGCATCGTTGATGGAGACGCCAATTTGCCCTTGGAGTGCCGTGAGGTAAGCGGTCAGCAGATCTTTGGAAGCCGCATCCGTTACGCTTTGCGCCAGTTCCTTTGCCTGAGCCGAATTGCTGTTAAAGGGTTCGGCCAGGACGGTTTGTGACTGCATGATTTTTGCGGTTTTGCCATCACCCTCAAGGCTCCCGGCAAATTCTTTTTCCGGGACACTGAACAGGGCGGTGACGGCGGGCACGTCAAATTCGGGGCTCGCCTCATTTCTTCTGAGGCCCTGGGCCGTCTTGATCTCAGACTTTGCCTCGGTGGCGAGCTGCTCAAGGGTTGCGCCATCGTCCAGTTTCTTGACCAGGCCAGCCGCCCGTTCGGTCAGCAATTCGCGGATCTTGCGAGCCGTGACATCACTTGTGACTTGCGCCTTGACGGTATCCAGTGGCTTGAGGGCCGAGGGAATGACCTCGCGCACTTCATACCAGAAGTAACTGTCGTGCGGCGTGAGGGCATCGTTCTCAACGCCGACATCGCTGGCGAATGCAGCTTTCAAAACCTCCGCTTTGCCGGGCAGGTCCACCTCTTTGCCGTCAGGACCCAGGCCGGTGGCGCTAATCGCAGGGACAACAACGAAAGGTATGCCTTGAGCTTTGGCAATATCCTCAAAATTTGTCTGTGCGGCGCGGGCATCCTCGACCGCATCATAAATGGATTGGACTTCATCCAGGGCGCGCTCGGCCTGCAGGCGCTTAGTGAGTTCGTCTTTAACTTCGTCCAGCGAAGACTGTTTTTCCGGTGCGATTTTCGTAGCCTTCAGAAGAGCGGTGACAAGGCTTCCGGTTACGGGCTCACTCACTTCGTCCTGCTTCAGTTTGAACGCCGCTTCGGCAACAGTCTTGTCCAGAAATTCCGCCTGGGTTTTATCGGCAAAGGTGATGTCAGCATCGCTGGCACCACGTTCCTTGGCAATGGCCAAGAAATCCTCGCCGGCGGAAATGCGGGCCTTGGCTTTTTGCGCCTCATCCAAGGTGGGAAATGAAATCTGCAGGATGGTGCGTTTTTCCGGGGTGAAGTAATCACGCTTGTATTTCTCATAGCCGGCGGAAAGGGCTTCCGGGGTAATGGCTATCTTGGGAGCCATATCGGCAGGCTCCACTTTCAATATAGCAATGCTGCGGTACTCGGGTGCGGTGTAGGCAACGGGTGTTGCCTCGTACTGCTTCTTCAGTTCTTCGTCCGTTGGCGCCGGAACATCGGTCTCGCTTGCCTTGATGGTAAAATATTTCGCATCGCGCTGTTCGTTGCGATACTGGTATAACGCTTCAATAAGCGTATTGGGCGGCTTGAAGCCGCGGTCCACCGCGTCGGTAATGGCATTTCGCGCCCGGTTGCGGTTTTCGCTGGCCAGATACATTTCCTCATTCAAGCCGTTTTGCTGCAAAATACGGGCAAACCGCTGTGGATCAAATTTGCCATTGCTCTGAAACGCAGGATTGCCAGTCGTGTCTTCGGCAATCGATTGCTTGGAAATGCTGAGCTTGAGGTCCGAGGCTTGTGCATCGAGTGCCGCCGACTGAATTAGATTGTTCAAAATTGAACGGTCAATACCCAAGCGGCGGGCATCTTCAGCCGTCAGGTTCTGTCCCGTCTGCTGAGCCAGATTCTGCATCGCTTGGCGGTAGGAGTTGCTGTACTGCTGGCTTGAAATCTCCTGGTTGCCAATGGTTGCAAGGGCTGTGGCATTGAACCCGCCAAAGATGTCCTGGATGCCCCAAACGCCGAAGCTTCCCGCCAACAGCATCAGCAGGACTTTTGCCACCCAGGATTTACCTGCGTTGCGGAACATTTCTAGCATCGGGACGTCCTTTCAAGGGCTGGCTTCAGCCAAATCACAGATTTTGCATAATAGGTAGGTGCCTTGCCTCTCGCAAGCAAGAGATTGCTCTGCTATGAGGCAATAGATTCAAGGGTTTGGAGTGGTTAAAATGACAAAATCGGGGCCACGCCCGCTGGTGGCGGGCAATTGGAAGATGAACGGCACCACCGCCATGCTGAAGGAACCACGCCTGCTGGCGGACATGCTGCGTGACGTTAAGCTGAAATGCGAAGTGCTGGTGTGCCCCCCGGCAACGCTTATCCGGCGGGTTAAATCGGTAATGAAGGGCTCGCGCATCAAGGTGGGTGGTCAGGATTGCCATTGGAACGCATCGGGAGCCCATACGGGGGATATTTCGGCAGAAATGCTAAAGGATGCGGGCTGCACCAGCGTCATTGTGGGGCATTCGGAACGGCGCGCCAACCACGCCGAGAGCGATGAGATGGTTTCCAAGAAGGCGAAAGCGGCGCATGGGGCAGGGCTCATCGCCATTGTCTGCATCGGTGAAACGCTTGACCAGCGCAAAGGTGGCAAGACATTAGATTTGGTTTCCGGCCAGTTGAAAGGATCGCTGCCGGAAGGCGCCACGGCCATAAATACGGTTGTCGCCTATGAGCCGGTCTGGGCCATTGGCACGGGGCTTACGCCCACTGTTGCCGAGGTGGCGGAGGTTCACACGCATATCCGCGCCGATCTTGGCAAGCTGCTAGGAGATGAAGGGGCAGGGGTTCGCATTCTCTATGGCGGTTCGGTGAAGCCTTCGAATGCAACGGAGCTTATGGGGGCTGCCAATGTGAATGGTGCGCTGGTTGGCGGCGCCAGCCTGAAGGCAGCGGATTTCATCGGGATCATCAAAGCCTATGCCTGAACCCGAAATTCCAGTTCTGACAAAGCGCCGGCTGCAGGCCCAGGTGATCGGGCCGATTTATGCGGAGATGGTAACGCAGGTTGGAGAAGAAAGGGCCTCGTCAATTCTCGATGCGGCCATACGCAAAGCCGCTATCGCCGAGGGCAAGGAATTTGCCAAGAAGGCGCCGGACGGGGTCACCTCCATGGCTGATTTCATCAAGCTTTACGAGTTGTGGACCGCCGACGGCGCCCTCGAAGTGACGGTGCATGAGGCAAGCGACACAGTTTTCAATTTTGACGTCACGCGCTGCAAATATGCGGAAACCTACCATGAGATGGGACTGGGCAAAGTGGGCCATCTCATGTCCTGCAACAGGGACGGCACATTCTGCGAAGGCTATGACCCCAATATCAAGCTCGAGCGGAAGCAAACCATTATGGGCGGAGCCTCGTGCTGCACGTTCCGTTACCACTATGAGGCTTCTTGAAGCGGGTTGCTTTAGGCCCATATAGACGCTAAACCGCCCCGAAATTGAAATAGGTTCGCTTCCCCATGCAAACGGTTCTTCTGGTCATTCACCTTATTGTCGCCCTGGCCCTGATCGGGGCGGTGCTCCTGCAACGCTCGGAAGGCGGGGCATTGGGCATCGGCAGTGGCGGCGGGGGCGGCGGCAACCTGTTTTCGGCGCGGGGCGTGGGCAATGCGCTGACCCGGACTACCGCTATTCTGGCCTTGTGTTTCTTTATTACTTCCATAGGCTTGACCTTGATTGCCGTACATGGCGGCAGGTCCGGTGGGTCGCTTTTTGATAGTGCTCCAGCCCCGGCTGGGCAGGCTCCAGCAACGGGCGGCAGCGTATTGCCACAATTGCCAGCGGCACCTGCGACACCACAGGTTCCTGTTTCACAGTAATTGTTTCACGGCTTTTAACATTAATCTGAAAACCCGGCTTTTCAGCCTTCGAATCATGTTTGCAAGCGAGTAGGTTGAACTCCCATGGCGCGATACATTTTCATTACCGGCGGCGTGGTTTCTTCCCTTGGCAAAGGCTTGGCTTCAGCAGCACTTGGCGCGCTGCTTCAGGCCCGTGGCTATAGCGTGCGGCTGCGGAAACTCGATCCCTATCTCAATGTGGACCCGGGGACCATGAGTCCCTACCAGCATGGCGAAGTATTCGTGACCGATGACGGGGCGGAAACCGATCTCGACCTCGGCCATTATGAGCGCTTCACCGGGAGGCCCGCGAACAAGCAGGACAATATCACCACCGGGCGCATCTATCAGGACATCATCGCCAAAGAGCGGCGCGGCGATTTCCTCGGCGGCACGGTTCAGGTTATACCGCATGTGACCGATGCCATCAAGGACTTCATCGGATCGGGCAATGAAGAGTTCGATTTCGTTCTGGTGGAAATTGGCGGAACGGTCGGCGATATCGAAGGCCTGCCGTTTTTCGAGGCGATCCGCCAGTTTGGGCAGGAGGCACCCCGCGGTTCATGCATCTATATCCACTTGACACTACTTCCGTATATCCCGACGGCGGGCGAACTAAAGACCAAACCCACCCAGCACTCGGTGAAGGAGCTGCGCTCTATCGGCATCCAGCCTGATATTCTGCTGTGCCGCGCCGACCGGGAAATTCCCGAGAATGAACGCCGCAAGATTGCTCTG
>JBBQNU010000114.1:0-10182 GCA_038330285.1 Hyphomicrobiales bacterium
AAATTGAAACCAAATTCGCGGTGGGGGCCACGCCGGTATTTGGCGACATTTCCGTGGATTTCAATCTGGCACGCCGGATCAAGTTTGATGATCCGTCAGCGGACCGCTGGCTTCCCTATGTAACTGGCACCTACACCTTCAGTGATAACTTCAATGCGTCGCTTGGAGTTGGGTACTATGAATATGACGACTCTGACTATGTCGATTTTTGGGAATTATATGCGGGATCGACGGTGACTCTCGACAGCGGAGCTTATTTTACAACTGAATTCTATTGGGAGCCCGACTCAGACGGGGTCAATAACGAATATATCGAAGCTATTGGGACCCTTGGCATTCCCTTCCTCGAAAAATTCGAGGCCATCGGCAAGGTCGGATACGAGTATTATGAAGATGAATCCTATGCGTCGTATCTCTGGTACGAGGCGCAGTTGAACTACGCCTTCAATGACCACGGAAGGTTGGCGTTGCTTATCACGGCAATGACTTGGGTTCGGGAGCGGATTGCGCAACGCAGTCCTATACGGATTGTGATGACTCGATTTTTGCAACACTGACCCTTAGCGGAAATCTGAGCGATCTTTCCAAATAGGCCTGGCAAAACCGGGCCCCTGTTCACGACCGGGTTTTTGGCGCAAGCTGAAGGCATCAGTTGAACTTGGGAGGGCTCGACGATGATCATCTATCCTGACCTTGAACTGCGCAAGGGCCGCCTAGTCAACCTGGCCCGCAACAGGATTGACAGCCCGATCATCTATGATCTCGATCCCGTCCAGGCGGCGCGCGACCTCGCGGCGCAGGGAGCCGAGTGGCTGCACGTGGTCGATCTCGATGCCGTCTTCAATGATGGCGAGAACACCGACCTCATCAAGGATATGATCCGCAAGACGAGTTGCCCCGTGCAGGTTGGGGGCGCCATCCGCTCCATGGAAAAAGTCCATAGCTGGATGGAAGCAGGCGCTGGGCGGGTGGTGATTGCCACTGCAGCGGTGAAATATCCGCATCTCGTCAAGGCGGCGGCCACCGCCTATCCGGATTCCGTCGTGGTCAGCATCGATGCTCGCGGCGGCCATGTGGCTATTGAGGGCTGGACCGAGGCCACGACCTTCACGCCGATTGAATTTGCCCACCAATTTGAAAACATCGGGCTTGCGGCCATCATTTTTACCGACATTGACCGCGATGAAGACCATCCGGAAAGCTCGATTGCACATACAACGGAACTTGCCGCGAAAATCAGAGTGCCGGTGATTGCCAGCGGCGTGGTGAAAACCCTGGATGACATATCAACCCTGTCGTACTTGCCCAACATTGCGGGGGTGATCACCAGCCGGGCGCTGTTTGGCGGAGCCTTCAGTTTCAGCGAGGCCCATGCCATTGCAATGGCGGCCCATGGGCCAACCGCGCAATTGCAGTAGGGTTTTGCGATGAACGTCACCGAATCCGCCGAACTCTATCACGACCAGATGATTGGCATGCTGGAGCGGGTGTGGGGCGACGGCTGGCTTTCACCGGGCGGGCCGGCGGAAGTGGCGCGCCTGCTTGAGGGCATGGACCTCAAGGGCAAGAGCGTCCTTGATATCGGCTGCGGGGCCGGCGGCGTGGATGTGTTGCTGGTGGGGACTCACGGGGCGGCCTATGTGACGGGCATCGATGTTGAAGACACGGTTCTGGCGCACGCACGTGACCGGGCTGTGAAGGCGGGGCTTGCTCCGCAAATCGGCCTCATCAAAGTCGTGCCCGGCCCCTTGCCGTTTCCGCCGCAGACATTTGATATCGTGTTCAGCAAGGATTCGATTGTCCACACTCCGGACAAGCACGCGCTGATGCGCGATGTATTCCGCGTATTGAAACCCGGTGGCTGGTTTGTGGCGTCCGACTGGCTCGTCGGCCATGATCAAGACCCAAGCCCGGAGATGAAGGCCTATATTGCGTCGGAGGGGCTGGATTTTGGCATGGCTTCACCCATGCGCTATTCCGATGCGATGCGATCAGCTGGTTTCGAAAAGGTTGAGACACGCAGCCGGAATGCCTGGTACCGCGACCGGGCGCGGGAAGAACTGGCCCTGATGAAGGGGCCGCTTTATGCGGAAGCCGCCGCCAAGCTGGGGCGCGAATTCGTCGACCACAACATCGAGATCTGGGCGAACATGCTGCCGGTGCTGGAAACGGGCGAACATTGCCCCACCCACCTGCGCGCCCGGAAGCCGGAATAGGCTCCATTTTAGGGAAAGCTTGCGAACGTAATTCGGCATGGTATCAAAGGGATAACAAGATCGGAATTACGTGCCGCATGGCCAAGAATGAACGCAGGCTTGTGCCAATTGTCTCGCTGGACGTGGAGGGTTATTCACGGCTGATCGAGCTTGATGAGGCGGCAACGCTTTCGGCAGTCCGTCATGTCTTCACAGAGCGCGTCGAGCCCACCATTGGCGACTATGGCGGCAGTGTTTTCAAGACGATGGGGGATGGCATCCTTGCGCAATTTGCGAGCGCGGTCGCGGCCGTCGAGTGGGTGTCGGGGCTGCAGCAGCAACTCTATCAAGCACCGGTCAACGCCGCCGACGGCAAGACATTGCAGCTGCGGGCCGGAATTGTCATGACCGATGTCGTGGTCAAGGACGATGACCTGCTTGGCGAAGGGGTCATTCTTACTGTTCGGGTTCAGGGATGTTCGCCCCCGGGCGGCATGGCGATCTCCAAGTGGATGCATGAATACCTGACGGGCAAGACGGACCTGTCATTCACCGACATCGGCTCACAGAGGCTGAAAAATATCGGCCATACGGTGCGGGTTTTCATCTGGCATCCCGATGCCCAGGTGCAGCAGCAGTTTGTCAACAACGTCCTGTCCCTGGTGCAGAAGGTCGGGCAGCCCAGCCACCGGCCATCGGTTGCGGTGCTGCCTTTCGAAAACTTCTCGACGGACCCGGAGCAGGCGCATTTTGCTGACGCGGTGGTTGAGGAAATAACCGCCACCCTGTCGCGCATCGGCGATTTTCTGGTCATCGCCCGCAATTCATCCTTCACCTATAAAGGCCGCTCAGTCGATGTGCGGCAAGTGGGCCGTGAGCTCAATGTGCGTTATGTGGTGGAAGGCAGCGTGCGGCGCGTCGGCGAACGAGTCCGCATCACAGCGCAGCTCATTGAAACCGAGTCCGCCCGCCACATCTGGGCGGGCAAGGCGGAAGGCGCCACGTCCGACCTGTTCGACCTCCAGGACCGCCTCGCGGAAATGGTGGCGGGTGCGGTTTATCCATCGGTGCGCAAGGCCGAGATTGAGCGCGCGAGGATGAAGCGCCCAGACAATCTCGAGGCCTATGATCTCGTCATGCGGGCCTTGCCGCACCTCTGGGCCCACCGCATGCATGAGAACCCGGAAGCCATCGCCCTTCTTGACCGGTCACTCAAGCTTGATCCGAATTACGGGCTTGCGGCGGCGCTGTGTGCCTGGGCCCGGGCCCAGCAGATCGTCTACAACTGGACTGACGACGTTGAAGGCGAGCGGCGCAAGGGCCTGGCGCTGATCGAAACGGCGGCGCGCCATATCGGAGATGACGCAACTGGCCTCACGGCGCTGGGTACTGCCGTGATGCTGCTTGAGGGAAATGCGCGGCGGGCACTCGGCTTTGTGGAGCGGGCAGTGCTGGTCGATCCGAACCATGCCTGGGCCTGGATGCGGCGCGGTTTCGGCCTGGCTTACACGGGAAAACCCGAAGAAGCGCTGCAGGCCTTTGCGCGGGCGGAGCGGCTTTCGCCGCTCGATCCGTTCACCTTCAACATGCACATCGGCATCGGGCTGGCGCATTTCGCGGCGGGCCGCTATCCCGAGGCCATCCGCTATCCGCAGATGGTTCTCGACGAACGCCCGGGGCTGACTTGGCCTTACCGTGACCTCGCCGCCTACAAGGCGCAACTGGGTGACATCGAGGGTGCCAGGGACGCGTTGGCGAAATTTGTTTACCTGCGCCCGCCGCTCAGCCTTGCTTCTATCGCGGATGGGCTGAAATTCATGGAAGGCCCGCTGCTGGACCGTTACATCGAAGGCCTGCGCCTGGCCGGGATGGAATAGGCCCCTGACTTGACTAAGTCGCAATCGCGTTCCTAACTAGGCCATGGCCCAGACCAACATAGTCCCCATGTCAGCTTCCGCGCGCAACGCGGGCGTGGCTTTTGACCTCGACTGGATCGAGGATGTGCGCATTAACCTTTCGGCCTCCGAGCGCCGGGTGGCAAGCCTGCCGGGACGCCGTTCCGTTAAGAAAGATGCGCAGGCCGCATGGCTGCTGAAGGCTGTCACCTGCATTGATCTCACGACATTGAGTGGCGACGATACGGCCTCGCGGGTTCGCCGTCTTTGCGCCAAAGCCAAGCAGCCAGTGC
This sequence comes from Hyphomicrobiales bacterium, assembly GCA_038330285.1. Classification (GTDB taxonomy): domain Bacteria; phylum Pseudomonadota; class Alphaproteobacteria; order Rhizobiales; family Aestuariivirgaceae; genus Aestuariivirga. Next base: position 4,384 of record JBBQNU010000114.1, read on the forward strand.
GCGAGGATATCCTGGAGAAGCTGGGATTCGCTGATCGCACTATCCATACGGGCGCCATTTGCGTTTACCACCGCTTTGTGATGACTGCGGTTGAGGCTCTGGAGGGCAGCGGCATTCCGGTTGCGGCCGTTTCAACAGGCTTTCCGGCGGGTCTTGTGCCGCATGATTTGAAGCTCAAGGAAATTGAAGCGTCGGTGAAGGACGGAGCGCAGGAGATCGACATTGTCATCACCCGCGAGCACGTGCTCACCGGCAACTGGCGGGCTCTTTATGACGAGATGCGCGATTTCCGCAGTGCTTGCGGCGAAGCCCATGTGAAGGCCATTCTGGCCACAGGCGATATCAAGACCATGCGCAATGTGGCCAAGGCGTCGATGATCTGCATGATGGCGGGTGCCGATTTCATCAAGACCTCCACCGGCAAGGAAGCCGTCAACGCGACGCTGCTGGTGACCCTTACCATGATACGGATGATCCGCGAGTATCAGGAGCGCACCGGCTTCAAGGTGGGTTACAAGCCGGCAGGAGGTGTCTCGGCGGCCAAGGATGTGCTCAATTACCAGATCCTGATGAAGGAAGAGCTGGGCCGCAAATGGCTTGAACCCGATCTTTTCCGCGTTGGCGCTTCAAGCCTGCTCGCCGATATCGAGCGCCAGCTTGAACACCATGTCACCGGCCGCTATTCGGCCTTCAACCGCCATCCCGTGGGGTAGAATTTTGAGCGTCGCTGAATATTTCGAAACCATGGACTATGGCCCCGCGCCGGAATCGGATGCCGAGGTGCGTGCCTGGCTGGCCACACATAAGTCGAGCTTTGGCCATTTCATTGGCGGAAGCTTTGTGCCCGGTGCAAAACAGATCGACACGAACGAACCCGCCACGGGCAAGCTTCTGGCCAGGATCTCCGATGGCTCAAAGAAGGATATTGATGCGGCCGTTTCGGCGGCGCGCAAGGCGCAAGGGCCTTGGGAGAAACTTGGCGGCCAAGGACGAGCCCGCCATCTCTATGCGCTGGCCCGCATGATGCAGCGCCATGCGCGGCTTTTTGCGGTTTTGGAAAGCCTCGACAATGGCAAGCCCATCCGCGAGACGCGTGATCTTGATGTGCCGCTGGCCGTGCGGCATTTCTATCACCACGCGGGCTGGGCGCAATTGCAGGAGAGCGAATTATCCGCCTACAAGGCCATTTGCGTTGTTGGCCAGATCATTCCATGGAATTTTCCGCTGCTGATGCTGGCTTGGAAAGTGGCGCCGGCCTTGGCCGCCGGAAACACCGTCGTCTTGAAGCCCGCGGAATTCACGCCGCTTACGGCGTTGCTGTTTGCAGAGCTTGCCCATAAGGCAGGCTTGCCGCCCGGCGTTCTCAACGTGGTGACCGGCGAGGGCGCTACAGGTGCGGCTCTTGTGGAACATGCGGGCGTGGACAAGATTGCTTTCACCGGTTCCACCGAAGTAGGGCGCCTTATCCGCAAGGCAACGGCGGGAACCGGAAAGTCCCTTACGCTGGAACTCGGCGGCAAATCGCCGTTCATTGTGTTCGATGATGCCGATCTCGATGGCGCGGTTGAAGGGATAGTCGATGCAATCTGGTTCAACCAGGGCCAGGTGTGCTGCGCGGGCTCGCGGCTTTTGGTGCAAGAGGGCGTAGCGGCGGAGTTCATCAAGCGCGTGAAGCGGCGCATGGGCAAGCTCCGGGTGGGCCATCCGCTGGACAAGTCCATCGACATGGGAGCGATCATTGATCCCATCCAGCTCAAGCGGATCGGCATGCTGGTTGACAAGGGCGTGGCCGAGGGGGCGGAAAAATTCCAGCCGGAGATCACGCTTCCGGCAACGGGCTGTTTCTTTCCGCCCACGCTTCTCACCAATGTGGAAACCTCTTCGACGGTGGCGACGGAAGAAATATTTGGCCCCGTGCTGGTGAGCATGACGTTCCGCACGCCGGATGAGGCGGTGATGCTGGCCAACAACAGCCGCTATGGCTTGTCGGCAAGCGTATGGAGCGAGACGATCGGCCTTGCTCTCGACGTTGCCCCCAAGCTGCAATGCGGCGTGGTATGGGTGAATGCGACAAATCTTTTTGACGCTGCCGTGGGCTTTGGCGGCTACCGGGAATCCGGCTTTGGCCGCGAAGGCGGGCGCGAGGGCATCTATGAATATCTGAAATTGAAATCATGGGCGGCGCGCAAACCGAAAGCCGTTCAGCGCGTTGCAACCGAAGCGGAGGTGAAGCCGAATTTCGATGAACCCGCACTTGACCGCACGGCGAAACTTTTCATCGGCGGCAAGCAGGCGCGGCCCGATGGAAATTATTCGCGCACGGTTCTTTCGCCTTCCGGAAAGATTATTGGTGAAGTGGGCGAAGGAAATCGCAAAGATATCCGTAATGCGGTCGCCGCAGCGCGTGCTGCTGAAGGCTGGTCGAAGGCCACGGCGCATAACCGGGCGCAAATCCTCTATTACATGGCGGAAAACCTCTCGGCGCGGGCGGACGAATTTGCGAGTCGCATCAAGGTGATGACAGATAATTCGAAAGCAAAATCTGAAGTCGAGGTGTCCATCCAGCGATTGTTCAGTTATGGCGCCTGGGCCGACAAGTATGATGGCGCTGTTCACTCGCCACCGTTGCGCGGTGTGGCGCTGGCGATGAACGAGCCACTGGGTGTTGTCGGCGTCATCTGTCCGGATGAAGCGCCACTGCTTGGCTTCATCAGCCTTGTCGCGCCGCTTATCGCAATGGGCAACCGTGTGGTGGTGGTGCCAAGCGAAAGGCATCCGCTTGCGGCAACTGATCTCTATCAGGTTCTCGAAACCTCGGATGTGCCGGCGGGTGCCATCAATATTGTTACGGGCGGCCGCGACACGCTGCTCAAGACGCTGGCCGAGCACGATGATGTGGATGCATTGTGGGTGTTCGGCTCGAAGGAAAATTCCGCCAGCGCCGAAAAACTCTCCACCGGGAATCTCAAGCGCACACTGGTTGACCACGGCTTTGCAACGGACTGGTATGACACGGCTTCCAGTGAGGGTCCGGTGCTGCTGCGCCATGCGGTGCAGGTGAAGAACATCTGGATTCCCTACGGGGAGTAATCAGCGCATCGCCATGACATTGCCCGGGGCCAGCCAGAAGGGCGGGAGCCAGGCGGGGATATTGCTGAAGGGCAGCACTTCGGGTTTCAAGGTGATGCCAAGTTTTTCGGCCATGAAAGCGCGGCGGTTTTCGATCCGCTTCCAGGCTTCGGGGTATTTCGCCTTGAATGCGGCGCAGGTTGGCGTATCGGCCAGCGCCACGCCATCCTCGATATTGGACATGAAATAGGGCGTGCCGGTGGCGGGGATGATATCGCATTGCAGGGCCATGCCGGAGGCAAGCTTCAACTTGCCGTTCTTCTTCACCGGGGAATGGACCCATTCGTCGAGGTGGATGAGATGGCCGGGGTTGAGGCCGATGCCGAAGAAGGGATCGCCAAGGCGGCTCATCACGGTCTCGTAAAGCGTACCACCCTCAACCCCGATGCCGATGGTTTCGTACCAGGCCACGGCGGCAGCGAAATAGGGGGCCACGAGCTTGTCCACGTAATCGCGGATATTGGCGGGCAGGTCGCTCGCCTCAGCCGCCATGAATCCGGCGCGGCAATTCAGGGCGCCCATGAGGCCCACGCCGATGACGATGGGATCGCCTTTTTCAATCAACCGCATGCTCGGACTTGGCAGGCCATGTTTGGCGCGCGGGCCTGAGCTCATATTGACGTGCACGGATTGCGGGAAGCCGTCGAAAGCCATGTTGCGGCAGGCGTCGTATTCGCTCATGCCGGGTTTTGCACCGAGAATCATGCGGCGGACGGCATTCGAGGTGAGGGTTGCAGCATATTCGAAGCGAGCGAGTTGCTCGATTTCATTGATCACGCGCAGGCCATCGGTGGGGTGCATGAAAAGCAGGGCGGCGTTGGTGACCGGGCCGAAGGCTTTCAGCGTTTCGACGAGATAATGCGGCGTTTCGAACCAGTGTGGATCAAAGATGCCGTCCTCGGTTTCAAAACCTTTCCATCCGGCAAGGCCGATGCGCATGTCCTTCTTCACGGCGGCGTCGCGCAGGATAGAGGCGAGGTCGCGGTACTTGTCGCGGGGCTGGCCCATGAGGCTCAGGGGTTGCCACAGCACGCGCTCGAAACTGCCGTCGGCGATATCGGCATAGGGAAAGCCCTCGTTGCCGGTGAGCAAAGTTGGGGTGCGGCCCGGCACGATGATGCAGATGGCTTCCTCGAAGCGCGGATCATGGCCCGTGGCCCAGGAAATGTTCGCCACATGCTCGCGGTCGCCATAGATCACCAGCGCATCAAGACTATGGGCGGCCATCCGCGCAAGCAGTTGCTTGAGGCGCGCCGCGTAGATGTCACGGCCCAGTTCCGGCTCAGTGGTGGGGTTTCCGAAATCCGGCAGGTCGAGGCTAGTCAGCTGGGCATGGCGCATGGGGAACTCCGTTCAGGCCCGGAGCCTAGCCTATAGCCACACGGCTTTCCCGCGGAAAATTAAACCGTCAAGTGCTTGCGCACATCGGCCCTATCGAGGTCGGAGGCTTCACCCTGATGGACGATTTCGCCGCGGTCCATGATGAAAACCCGGTCGGCGAGTTCCCGGCAGAAATCGAGATATTGCTCGACCAGCAGGATGGTGATCCCGGCGCTGTCACGGAGGTAACGGATGGCGCGGCCAATATCCTTGATGATCGAGGGCTGGATGCCTTCGGTAGGCTCATCTAGCACCAGCAGCTTGGGCCTTGTGACCAAAGCCCGGCCAATGGCAAGCTGCTGTTGCTGGCCGCCGGACAGATCGCCGCCGCGCCGGTGCAGCATGTCTTTCAGCACCGGGAAAAGATCAAACACATGGTCAGGAATATAGCGGTCCTTGCGCTTGATGGGCGCAAAGCCGGTCTCCAGATTCTCGCGAACGGTGAGCAGTGGAAAAATCTCGCGGCCCTGGGGCACATAGGCCACACCGACGCGGGAACGCTCGTAGGCGGCGCTTCTGCCGAATGCATTACCTTCAAAGCTGATCTTGCCCGATGACAGAGGCTGATGGCCGACGATGGCGCGCATCAAGCTGGATTTGCCGACGCCATTGCGACCAAGGACACAAGTGATCATGGATTTTTCAACCTGAAGATTGACGCCACGGAGAGCCTGGGCCGCGCCATAATGCAAATTTGCGTTCTCGACGTTCAGCATTTCTATCGTCCCAAATAGACTTCGATGACGCGCGGATCGGCGCTGACATGCTCAAGGGGGCCTTCTGCCAGAACCGAGCCTTCGTGCAGGCAGGTTACTTTCACCCCGAGTTCGCGGACAAAATGCATGTCATGCTCCACCACGATAACGGAGTGATCCTCGGCAATGTGTTTGAGGAGCCGGGCGGTTTCCTCGGTCTCGGCATCGGTCATGCCAGCCACGGGTTCGTCGACGAGCAGGAGCTTCGGGTCCTGGGCCAGCAGCATGCCGATCTCGAGCCATTGTTTCTGGCCGTGAGACAGATTGGCGGCAAGGGCGCTGCGTTTCCCGGCAAGGCGCACGGTTTCCAGAATGTTGGTGATCTCCCTGGCTTCCTCGGCCGAGGAGCGGTGAAACAGGGAGGAAAAGGCGCCGCGCTTGCCCTTCATGGCAAGAAGGATGTTGTCTTCCACCGAGTGGCTTTCAAACACCGTGGGCTTCTGAAATTTGCGGCCGATCCCGAGTGTGGCAATATCGGCTTCGTCATGGGAACTGAGATCAACACGGCCGTGATCGAAAAACACATCGCCCTCAT